>DATFXR010000152.1:0-52564 GCA_035315685.1 Vicinamibacterales bacterium
GTGTAGCGGTTCGTGCGAGTCCAGTCCACAGTCGCCGCGGGTAGATTGACGAGATGCAGCGGCGGATTCGGACCCGCGGCGGTCGGCATCGAGAAGACGACACGATCGCCGACGCGCGCCGGCTCACCGTAGCTGACGAGCGACGTGCCGTCGGTAAGAAACACGCGCAGCAGTACCGGATCGTCGGCAGCGGCCGCGCGCGCAGGAGTCAGGAGCACTGCCGCGAGCAGTGCGGCGATCGACGTGCGGACGTAAGTCAAGCTGAAACCGGGGGCGACGGCCCGAAAAACCGCCGATCAAGAGTAGTGTGCGCCGTACGCGGGGTCAAGCTGTGGAAATCTTGTTGAACGTTGGTGCATTTCCTGTGCACGGACTGACACGTGAAACTTTTTTTGCGCGTCTCGCGCCAGATTGACCGCCGCGCGCACTGTGCGTGCGCTTTCGCGGGGCGCTTCGCTTGTGAAGCGCACACTCGTGCATAGAATTTCACGCGTTCCCAGCGACTTCTGCGCCCGCATCGAAGCCTGTGAGTGCTGCCGTGCATCGTTACGAACAATCGATTGCAGGACGCCCCTATCTGATCGAGGTCGTCAAGGTGTCGCAGGATCGCTGGCGCGCCTACATCGTGCGCATCCCCGGCGTGCCGACCGCGCTGATGCCGTTCTACGGCACGACGCCGCTCGACGCCGCCGACCAGCTGTGTGACTGGCTCACGCGCGCCCACGCGCGGGCGGCCAACCCAGCCGCGGTGTAGGATCTGAGGCATGTACGCCTCAGCCGCGCGCATCGCCGCGCTCACGGTCATCCTCGCGCTCGGAACGATCCCACTCCGCAGTCAGGAGCCGGCACAGCCCCCGCGTCAACCCGATTTCGATCGGATGCTGCAGCAGCAGGCCGAGACCGACAAGACCTGGCGCGCCGCCAGCGCGGGCGTCATGGAGATGGAGAAGATCACCTATCGCAGCCGCGCCGGCGACATCGACGTTCCCGCGTTCGTGTTCCAGCCGCTGAAACTGCGCGGCGCCAAAGGACACCCGGCGCTGGTGTGGGTGCACGAGAACATCCGCGGCCATCTCTACGAACATTACATTCCCTATATCCGCGAAGCGACGTCGAAGGGCTACATCGTCATCGCCCCGGAGTACCGCGGCAGCGTCGGCTACGGCAAGACGTTCTTCGATGCGATCGACTACGGCGGCGCCGAGGTGGACGACGTCGTGACCGCCGCGGACGTCCTGAAGACGAGATATTCGGCCGTCGATCCCGCGCGAATCGGGATCATCGGCTGGAGCCACGGCGGCATGATTACGCTGCTGTCGATCTTCCGGAACCCGACGCTGTTCAAGTCGGCGGTGGCGATGGTGCCGGTGACGAATCTCTTCCAGCGGCTCGCGTGGAAGGGCGTCGAGCGCCAGCATCAGGCGATCGACCCGGCCAACCGCTACGGCGGCCTGCCGGCCGAGCGCCACGACATCTACAGGGATCGATCGCCCCTTTATAACGTCGACAAGCTGCAGATTCCGCTCTACGTCGCCGTCACCCGCAACGACGAGGACGTGAACATCGAAGAGGACCTACAGCTTGTAGACGCGCTGCGCGCGCGAAAAGCCGGCCTCGCCGAAACGATGATCTACGACAGCCCGCCTGGAGGTCACACCTTCGACCGCCGCGTCGATCCGAAGACGTGGCAGCCCGAAAACACGCGCGAGCAGCGCGATTCCTGGAACCGAGTCTGGACGTTCCTCGACTGGAATCTGGATCCATTCCATGCGGAGATGCATCCCTCGACGCGGTGAGAGCAAAGCAACCGCAGAGCACGCAGAGACCGCAGAGATTTTCTATTTCATGGCGTCGTGCAAAGATGTCGGTAGTTGTGACATCGAGAGAAAAATTGAGCACTCCGCGAACTCTGCGGTCTCTGCGGTTGCTTTCCCTCTGCGCTCTCTGCCTGCTCTGCGCTCTCCCTGCGTCAGCGCAACCGCGGGTGCGCCTGGTTGCGACCGGCGGCACGATCTCGAATCGCACCGGCGGACGGCTGACCGCAGAAGACCTGGTCAACGCGATGCCGGGGATCGAGCAGTACGCGAAGCCTGAGTACGAGCAGTTCGCCAACGTCGCCAGCAGCCAGCTGACGCTCGAACAGTGGCTCGGTCTTTCCAAGCGAATCAATGAGCTGCTCGCCACCGAGAGCGAGCTCGGCGGCGTCGTGGTCACCAGTGGCACCGACACGCTCGAGGAAACCGCGTACTTCCTCAATCTCACGGTGCGCAGCGACAAGCCGGTGGTCGTCGTCGGATCGATGCGCAATCCGAGCACGCTCGGCTACGAAGGCGCCGCGAACCTGCTCGAGGGGTTCCGTGTGGCGGCATCGCCCGACGCGCGCGGCAAGGGCGTGCTGGTCGTGCTCAACGACGAAATCAACGCTGCCCGCGAGGTGACCAAGACCGACGCGCTTCGGCTGAGCACGTTTCAGTCACGCCCGTACGGCGTCCTCGGTGTCGTGGACGCCGATCGCGTCGTGTTCTACCGATCGCCGGTGAAGCGGCATACGGCGAAGAGCGAGTTCGACGTTCGATCGGTGACGGCGCTGCCGCGCGTCGACGTCATCCTCGTCTACCAGGGGGCCGACGGCGATCTCGTCCAGGCCGCCGTCGATCGCGGTGCGAAGGGAATCGTCATCGCCGGCGCCGGCGCTGGAGCACTCAGCGGCACGCAGCGCGAAGGCGAGCTCTACGCCGTGCGGAAGGGCGCCATCGTCGTCACGACGACCAGAACCGGGAGCGGGCGGATCGCGCCGCCGCGACGCAATCCCAATGCGCCGGTCCAACCGCCCGGCGGAGGTGGGAACACACTCACACCCGAGGAGCAGCGCCGGTTCGTTGCTGGCGAAGATCTGCTGCCGGTCAAGGCACGCGTGCTGCTGATGCTCGCGTTGACGAAGACGAGCGATCCCGCCGAGATCCAGCGGATGTTCACGGAGTACTAGACGACAGAGTGTGAGTGTGTGGGCCCGTGGGTTGGGTTGGGGGGACTATGGGTCCCCCCACGAGCCCTGTGGACCCATCGGTCCCGCACCTCTAGGACAGCCGCTTCTCGAACCAGTGGTGCGCGTACGGTTCCGAGTTGAACGCTTCGACCTCGACGTAGCCCGATCGTCGGTACAGCGCGATCGCCGCTCGCAGCGTGCGGTTGGTCTCGAGCCGCACGACCGTCGCGCCGGATGCGCGCGCGTACTGTTCGAGCTCCTGCAGGAGACGGCGTCCGACTCCGAACCCGCGTGCCGCCGGCGCGATCCACATCCGCTTCAATTCGGCCGGCGCGTCGCCGTGGAATTTGAGCGCGCCGCAGCCGACCGGCTCGCCGCGCAGGCGCGCGATCAACAACGCGCCCGCCGGCGGCATGAGCTCGTGGGCGTCGGCGGTGATGCTGAGCGCCGGATCGAATCCGGCCTCGAAGCGCTCGTCGAGCTCGGCGAAGTACTGGCCGAGGCACCACCTCGCATCAGCGGTCGTCGGATCTTCGAGCGAGAACTGCACGATCGACGCATCGCCGGCGAGCGCGCTCATTGCCGTATGCCAGCCGGCCGCCAGGTCTTGCCGCCGTCGCCGGTGGCGAACGTCCGGCCGTCGGCGGCGGTCACTGCTGCGTTCACGGCATCCGATGCACGGATGGAGATGAGATCGATCTCCTCACGAAACGCGACACGCTGCCAGCTGCGGCCGTCCCGCGAAAGCACGATCGTGCCGCCCGATCCCACGAGCCAGCAGATCGCCGGCGACGGCGCCGCGCCGGCCGCCAGCAGCACCGGCACGCCCGTCGATTGCGTCTGCCACGTCGTGCCGCCGTCAACCGATCGATCGACGCTGCCAGCGGTCACGATTCGCCAGCGGACGTTCGGATCTGGCGACACGATTTGAAACGGGACTGCCGCCGCTTTGCCGAATGCCTGACCGCGTGCGGTGGACGCTGAAGCGTCGAGCATCGCGCGCGCCGGCGCACGCAGGGCGAGCGGGGCCGCGATGTTCGCCTGTGGCGCCGCTCCGGCCGCAGCCTGCGGGGACGCATCAGCTCGCGGCGCCTCGGCAGGAGGCGGCGGCGCCGGCTGCGCCGGCGCGGCAACAGCAGGCGGTGAACCGGCGGGCGGCGAAACGGGAACGGTCTCGCGCAGTTCCTTTGGCGCGGCGTCCGCTTCCGCGCGCGCCGTCGCGTCGAATTGCCGGGCCCGTGACCCCCCGGCGTCACGCCGCTCGCCGGCAGCCGGCAGAGCACGGCGCGGCGCGACGGCTGACGCGGGAGACGATTGATCGCTCTCGCGCTTTGCGTCGGTGGACGCCAGACGATCGGTAGCCGCCGTCGGTGCGGTGGCGGCCGGAGCAGAGTCGGGCGGCGTCGCGGCTGCCGCGGCCGGCGCCGGTTGAGCCGCCGCGAACCGCTCGCTCCGCGACGTGTCCACGTTGATCCAGAC
The DNA here is from genome assembly GCA_035315685.1 of Vicinamibacterales bacterium. Lineage (GTDB taxonomy): Bacteria > Acidobacteriota > Vicinamibacteria > Vicinamibacterales > CAVVIG01 > QHWK01. The sequence goes on from DATFXR010000152.1 coordinate 4,466, forward strand.
GACGACGGCAGTTGCCGCGACGGCGAGTGGCACGAGCCAGTTGAACGCCGACGACCGCCACCAGGTGCGCTGCGGCGCCGGCGGCATCGTTCGCGTCATCGCCGCCAGCAGCGCCTGGCAGCGCGCGCAGTCTGCGGCGTGCGACTCGACGGCCGTGCGTTCGCGCGCGCTCAGCGTGCCGTCGGACCACGCAGCCAGCGTCTCGGTGTCGAGGCACGACGGCGCCGAACCCGGCGTCATGGCGCCGCGCAGCGTCTCGCGCAGCAGTCGTGGGGGAACGTCACTCATAGATGACCTGCTTCAGATCCAGCGGGCCGGGATCGTCGGCCACCGACGCGAAGCACGCCGCGATCTGTTCGTCGCTCAACCGCGCCTCGTGCCGGAGTTGCCGCTCGATCTCGCGCCGGATCGCGACACGCGTGCGCGCCAGCTGGCGCGACGCGGTCGCCTCGCTCTCCTTCATGATGCGTCCGGTCTCCGCCAGCGTCAGCTCCTGGACGTAGTAGCAGCCGAGACGTAATCGGTCGCGCGCCGTCAGCATCGCGACGGCGCACGCGAGCGCCCGGTGCACGAGACCGACATAGCGCGCACGATCCGGATCGGGCGACTCGCTCGGCGCGGGCGGCTCTTCGTCGGGAAGCGGCTCGGCGTTGCGCTGGCCGCGCAACCGATCCACGTAGCGCTGTGCGAGCACGGCGCGGAGCCACGTCGCCAGACTGCTGCGCCCCTGGTAGTACCGGAACAGCGACTGCCGCTCACCGTCGCCGCTCTTCAGACCGTAGAGATCGGCATACAGCGAGTCGGCCAGCTCGCGCGCGCCCTGCGTGCGATCCAGCGCGTCGGCGGCGCGATACAGAAGCGGCCGGTAGTCGCGGACGAACCTCTCCCACGCGTGCTCGTCTCCCTCGGCACACAGTCGTGCAAGCTCGAGATCGGCGGCGTGAGCGCCCACGTGCAGCCGGCCACCTCCGTCAGTCAGTACTTCTTTATCACTTCTTCCAGATTCTTTCCCACCATGCCGGTTCCGGCTGCGCCGCGCGCTCCGGCCCGATCTTCCTCCGTATCTCCGCCACATTCCATCCGGTCAGACGAGCCAGCTGCTCGGCCTCGCTGGCATGGCGTTCGGCGACCGCCTGCCGGTAGGTCGCCGCTTCGCTGCAGGTGTCCGCGCCAGTCCAGGCGTGACGCAGCACGTAGCGCCCCTGGAAGTTCGCACGGTCGGCGGTCTCCTGGAACACCAGATCCTCGGGAAAGTGCGCGTTGTCGTAGCGCACGTGCAGCCGGGTCAGGAACACCTCCGGCGGAGCGCCGGCGCCACGGTCTGCCCAGAAGACGCCGAGGCGCCGCAGCTCGTCGCTCGACAGCGGATCGGCGGCGCAGGGATCGCACCACCGCATGTCCCAGGCGTACTCGGTGAACACGGCGTGGCCGTTCTGGCTCTCCACCTGCCGGGTGAACATCGCCTTGTAGAAGGCGCCGAACTCGTTCGACTGCTTCAGGTAGACCGGAAGATCCATGTCGGCCGGCAGTTTCATGGTGCGATAGTTCGTCGTCTCGACGCGGCCCTTGCGCGTCAGCGCAAACACGAACAGATCCTGCGAACCCTTTGCGTTGACCATGCCGAGACGGATCGGCAGCATGAACTTCGGCGACTCGTACGCAACCTGCAGCGGCCGGAGATAGGTGAACCCGAGCTTCGCGTGCTCGGCGAGGTTCACTTTGGCGACGAAGAACCGCATGTTCTGCTTCAGGTAGCTCGCGATCACCTCGGAGGCGCCGGCGGGAATCTTGTAGCCGTTCTCGCGCAGCCACTGCTCCAGGCCGGCGCTCTCCTGGGCGGAGAGGATCAGGATGTCGTACTCGCCGACCGTGTACTGCGCCTCGATGGTGACGCCCAGCGCCCTGGCGCGCGGCGCAGCCATATCCATCTGCGGGGCGGCGGCGGCCATTGGCGCCCGCATCGCCATCATGTACTCGCGCCGCGCACACGGATCCTGATCGAAGTATTCGACGAGGCGCGGCGCCGAGTACGCGTCCACGTGATCGACCAGCGCCTTCTCGCCGACGTGAATCTGGTCGCGCTTGAGGAAGGTCGGCACCGGAATCACGACCGCGAACTCCCTCGGCTCACCCTCGAAGTCGTTCGCCATCGTCATCACCGTGCGATCGCCGTCACGCACGAGTACGACCTGCGACGCCTTGTTGAACAGCTTCGTATCGGCCTTGGACACGTAGAACCCGCAGAAGCCCAAGATCGTCGGCGACGACCAGGCAACGAGCGACATCAGGGTTGCGGTGAAGAACATGCGTCTCATGATCAATGGCTCCTTCAAAATGCGTGATTCGAGAATTGGGTTCACGAATTCCGAATTCCAAATTCCTAATTCCTAATTGGCGTTGCGGATCCTATGCGGCCCGCAGGACCGCAGGCGCCGCCGATCGCGTCGTGTCCCACGCGTACCGCAATCCCGGCGCGACGCGATCGATCAGTGGCACGAGCGTCGAGCAGGCGGCGAGCGACCAGAGCAGGCCGTTTGTTCTGAACAGCGAGAACTGCACGTACCACGCGCCGAAGGCAACGAGCGCCGCGAACAACACGCGCCCGGTCCGCGAGTCGGGCGTCGTCTTCGGATCGGAGATCATGAAGAACGTGAAGAGCAGCAGCGCGCCGCTCTCGAGCCGGTGCAGCGGAATCACCAGCGGCTCGCCCAGATACAGCGATCGCCCGAACAGAAGAGCGCAATAGAAGACGATGAACGCGTAGGTGACGTCGGACCGCGCCGCGCGGTTCACCACCAGCGAACCGGCACATGCCATGAGGAACGCGAACAGTGCCGCCGCGCCCCACTGGCCCGGTGACACCCAGACCTGATCGGTCAGCAGCAGCATCGCGACGATGCCGCCGTTGGTCGGGTTGAAGACGTGTTTGCCGCGGAAGCGAATCAGCGATTTGCTGACGATTGTGGTCACCGCTGCCAGCGCGGCCAGTTCCGGGTGGTTGGTGCGGAGCAGCAGGCACAGCGACAAACCGGAGATCAGGGCGCTGCGCGCGCTCAGTCGAAACGGCGGCCCGCCAACCAGACGATCACAGATCCGTTGGGTGACCAGGACGGTCGCCAGCAGCAGGACGACCCTCGCAATGGTGATGTCGAAGTCGAGCCACGCCATCCCGTAGACGAGCAGCGACGCGAGAGTGCCAATTTGATACAGGCGCGGATCGGCCATGCCAGAAGCTCCTCTGGCCATAGAACGATCTCGCCGGGTTTTCTTGCACGGCAAGCAACCGCAGAGAACGCTGAGCACGCAGAGAATGGGGTCGGGAAGGGTTTTTCCTGAAGATCATCCAAAAACCCTTCCCGACCCCATTCGATATGCTCAGAAGCCGACGACCAGATGCAGCCGCGCGGTCCGTGGCACCGTGGGATGCAGGTGAATGTCGGCCACGCCGGCTGCCGGTTCCCCCGGAAGGCGGGACGTGTAGTAGTAGTCGATGTCGCTGTCCTTCGCGTCGAGCAGGTTGAAGACGTCGAGCGCGAACCGGACGGTCTTCGTCAGGCGGTAGCCGGCGGTGAGGTTCACGAGCGTCGTCGCGTTGGATCGCACGGAATCGTCTGCGATCAGCGGACGAGGACCGAAATACCGCAGCCGGATACTGCCGAACACGTTGTGGATGCTGTCGACCGTCGTGCCTGCGGACACCACCGTCCGCACCGATCCGGGGATCCGATCGCCCGCCGGATCGACGTCGGTGAACCGCGCACTCGAGCGCGAGACGTCACCGTCGAGAATCAGCCACGATCGAAGGCTGTAGTAGTTCGACCACTCGATCCCTGATCGACGACTCGGACGGCCCGCTTCGGCCGTGCCGGCATCGCCGGCGAACACCAGCTCTGATGCAAGAGAGAGCGTCCACAGCGCCAGGCTCGTCTGGAGGTGCGGAATCACGACAGTTCGCACCCCAACCTCGCTGCCCTTCGCGCGAGTAAGCGGCGTCACGCGATCGGTCGGCTCGCCGGTCACGGGATCGCGGGTGATCGTGGTGCCTCGCGCGTCGTTGCTGTGGAAGCCGAATCCGGCGTTCGCATAGACCTCGGTGCCACGCCAGGGACCAACCACGGCTCCGCCCTTCGGGCTGGCGATCGACGCGTCGGCAACGCCGCTGTTCGCTCCATCGATCGAGTCGACTCGAAATCGATAGCCGTCCACGCGCGCGCCGGCGAGCGTCCGCAGCCACGGCGCCCACGAGATGTCACTTTGCCCATACACGGCGCCGCTCGTCTGCAGGACGCCGTCCTGCCGGATCGTGTCGAGGGGACGCCGCGCTTCGGTGTGGGCCAGTCCGACGCTCGTGATGTCGTCGTTTCTCACCTGCACGCCAACCGTGTTCTGCAGCTGGCGCGTGCCCCAGCGGTCGATCCGTCGGTAGCTGACCGTCGCACCGGTCACGAACCGATGATCGCTCTGATGAATCTGATCGCCGTGCGCGGGATCGTTCAGGAACAGCGTGAAATTCGAGAACAGGTTGAGGTCCGATCGAAGTCCGTAGGCGATCACCTTTGTGGTCGCCGCATTGCGCGTGCGCTGCCATTCGAGCGAGCCGCTGAACCGCGAGCCATCGCCGCCATCGGTCGGATCGATGGTGCCGAATCGATCGATCAGGCCCTGGTCGATGGCTCGCTGCGGCACCTGGTCGGTTGCGTGCCAGGTTGCGTGGTACGCCAATCCGGTCACCGCGAATCCGTTCACCGTGTCGCCGCGGCTGTAGCGCAGGACGCCGTTGATCTTCCGAAAGTCGTCCGGCCGGATCCAGGGACCGTCGTTGTGCTCGGCCTCGAGCGCTGCGATCACGTGACCTGCAGCGAGCTTCGGCGACGCCGCGGCGACCGCCCTGGCGAATCCTTGATCGCCGCCTTCGACGCGCATGAGCGGCCGCGGCAGCACGTTGACCAGGTTGATGCTGGCGGCGCCGGCCGTGGCGAAATCGCCCTGCTCGGCAAAGTACGGCCCCTTCGAGAACTGCACGCCGCTCACGAGCTCGGGAATCAGAAAGTTCAGATCGGAATACCCCTGACCGTGGCCGTGCGTGGGCATGTTCACGGGCAGACCCGCGACGGTCGTCGCGAAGTCGGTGCCGTGATCGAGGTTGAAGCCGCGGACGTAGTACTGATTGGCCTTCCCTTCCCCACTGTGCTGGCTGATCACCATGCCCGGTACCGTTTCCAGCACGTCGCCCGTCCGCATCATCGGCCGCCGATCGAGCTGGCGCGCCGTGATCGCTCCCTGGCTCGCGGACTGCGCAAGGCCCACCAGGTTCTGCGCCGGATCCGGGGCATCGGCGACGTTCGCGAACGTCGTCTTGCCCGTCACGGTCACGTCGGCGCTCAGGGCGAGGCGGAGGACGACGTCGGCTCGAACACCGGCAGTCGGCACCACGTCGACCTCGCGGCGCGCCGGCGCGAAGTTGCTCAACACGAACGAGAGGTGAACGCGGCCCGGCGCGACGCGCTCGAGCGCATACGCGCCGCGCTCGTCGGTGATCGTTTGACCGGCGACTCGGTCCTCCAGACGGCACTCTACCGACACGCCCGGCAGAGCCCCGCCCGATTCGTCGCGCACCGTGCCGACGATGGCGGCGGGCTGCGCGGCCACCCGCTCCGACAGCAGGCATCCGAGGGCGGCGACGCAGCTGACGAGGAAGAGACGTGTGCCCATGTCGAGGGTGTCTACGCCGCTCGACGGATTTCGGATGTCGCGCCGGTGACTGTTCGTGAGCGCTCGCCGCTGCGCAATCCGGCGCGGCATTTCGGCCGTAGTGACCTGGTGTTCGCGAACGCAACCAACCCTGAACCTGGCTGGTGGCCTGTCCGGCCCGTTCGGACGGGTCCGCCTGGAGGAGTGTCATGAACCGAGTCACCAAAGCCGCAGTCGCCGCGATCGCGCTCGCCGCCGCAGGAGGAACGCTGGTCCGGGCGTCGAGTCATCGCGAGGCACTGGCCATCCTCAACGAGCCGTGTGCCGACAACACCGACACCTTTGCGTGGGTGTCGGACCGCTCGCACGACAAGCTGTATCTGATCATGGACTTCAACCCGCTGCACGAACCCGGTCAAGGCAACCAGGGCCTGCGCGCGTGCAACGGCTACCGTTACGAGTTCCACATCGCCAACGGCGCGAGCCTCGCCGACACGGTCGTCTATCGAATCGAGTTCAAGAACACGCTCGAGGCCGAGGCGGCGCCGAGTCCTACCGACGGTCTGGGCGGTGGCAACGAACTGCTGTGGCAGCTCACCGGCGGCACCGAGACGATGAAAGTGACGCGGCTGACGCGGTCAGGCGACGACGATGAAGACGAGGCGCGGGCGGTGGTCATCGGGAGGAACCTCCCGGTCCTGCCGAACAACCACGGACCGCAAACCGATCGGCTGGTCTACGGCCTCGGCCCCTTCAAGGGCTACGACTCGGGCGACGCCACGAGCCGCGAGGTTGGTCTCTACGATCAGCCGTTCGTCGATTCGTTCATCCATCCGCTCGACAACGGCGGCCGGATCATTGCCGGCCAGTTCGACGATCCCTACCAGCTCGATGAGAAGGGGATCTTCGACCTCGTCAACCTGACGAGCGACGATCTCGGCGGAATTCCTGGCGCACGCCGTCCTCCGGCAAAGGATGTCTTCACGGGATTCAACCTGTTCTCGATCGCGCTCGAAGTTCCGGTGAGGGACATCTTCCCGAACGGGATTCCGCACAACGGGCAACTGCGGCCGGACTCGACCGACAGCCTGCTGCGGGTGTGGGCGCGAATCATGCGGCGCGAAACACAGACGGTGACGAACAGCAACATCATCACCGGTCTCAAAGGCTCCGGCAAATGGGTGCAGGTCGGCCGGAATGCGCTGCCGCTCTTCAACGCCGGCCTCGTCGGGACACAGCGTCAGACGCTCTACCTGCACAGCAGCCCGCTTCACGACGTCAGCAGCTTCGGTGCAGACGTGCTGTTCCCGGTGCTGGTGCGTGACGCCGACGCGCTCGGGATCTACAAGGCGCTGCACGTGCCGGACACCACCGTCGCGAAGCTGAAGGGACCGCGCCTCGACATCATCAACGCGATCAACCTCGGACGTCCGATTCCGGTCGCCGACGGCTTCACCGGCGACGTCATCACGCTCGACGCGGCGATCGATTCGCGCTTCCCGAACGGTCGCAAGGTCGGCGGCGGCACCGCGCCGAACCGCAACCAGGTGAACGTGAACAGCGTGCTGATCAGCCTGATCGTCGCCGGCGATCCGGCGGCCGGCCTCGCCAGGGGCGTCGAAGTCAACGACAAGGACTACCTCGATCGGTTCCCGTTCCTCGCGCCGGCGCATCAGGGCCTGTTCCAGGGACACGGCGGTGTCAACGTTCCGACCGTGCCGAACATCCCGCCGCCGGGTGGCTCGCACTGACCGCACGTCAGATCACGGAATTGGGGATCGCACGATCCCCAATTCCATACCTTGAACCCGTATCGACGCGAGGACAGCACGATGTCGCCAATCACGCACGCATCGACGTTTCGTCGCCTGCTTCTTCTGGTCGCTGCCGTCCTGCTCAGCCGGGCGTCGCTGTCCGCGCACGACATGTGGATCGATCCGACGTCGTTCTCTCCGGCGGCCGGACAGATCGTCGGCGTTCGGCTGCGCGTCGGACAGGACCTTCTCGGCGATCCGCTGCCGCGCGATCCGTCGCTGATCAACCAGTTCGTGCTCGAGGACGAGACCGGGCGCAGGCCGCTCGTCGGCCGCGACGGCGCCGACCCGGCGGGATTTCTGCGCGTCGCGGCGCCGGGCTTGCTGGTCATCGGCTATCACAGCAACCCGAGCGCCGTCGAACTCACCGCCGAGAAGTTCAACCAGTATCTGAAGGAAGAGGGCCTCGACGCGGTAGCCGCGGTGCGAGAGCGCCGTCACGAAACCGGCAGCAGGACGCGTGAGATGTTCGCGCGTTGCGCGAAGAGCCTCGTGCTCTCGGGAAAGCCGAGCGAACGACGCGGCGATCGCGTGCTTGGATTTCCGCTGGAACTGCTGGCGGAACGCAACCCGTACGCGCCAGGGACCGCGCAGGATCTGCCGGTTCGCCTGACCTACGAGAATCGTCCGCTCCAGGGTGCGCTCGTCGTGGCGATGAACCAGTTGAACCCTTCGGATAAACAGTCCGCGCGAACTGACGGCGACGGCCGGGTGCGGTTTCATCTCCGGTCGGGCGGGATGTGGCTGATCAAAGCGGTCCACATGATCCCGGCACCGGCAGGCAGCAACGCGGAGTGGTCGAGCTTCTGGGCGTCGTTGACCTTCGAGCTGCCGGCGGCCGTCGCCGGACAACCGTGATGAGCGCCAGCGTCATCTCTCGATCTGTCCGACGCGCGTTCCTCGGCGTCGTGGCGCTGACAACAGTCATCGTCGTGCTCGTGTGCGGCGTCACGGCGCGCGCGCACGAGATCGGCACGACGCGCGTGTCGGTCGTCCTCGCGCCGGAACGGACCTACGATATCGTCGTCGTGACCGACGCCGCCGCGCTCGTCGAGAAACTGGGAGGAGGCCGATCGTCGGCAACGAACCTGAATCCCGATCGCCTCCTTTCGCGGCTCGTGAGCGCGGACGAAGATTTTCGCCGCCGGGTGACGATCGCCTTCGACGCGTCAGGTGTCCGTCCGGTGATTTCGTACGCTGTGGCGCCGGGCACCAACGCCGCGTCTCCTGCCCTCGCGACGATTCGGCTGGCCGGCCCGATTCCTGCCGGGGCCAACACGTTTAGCTGGAGGTACGCGTGGACCTTCGCGTCTTACGCGCTGACCGTGCGGAGCGATGCATCCGCCAACCCTGTCACCGAATGGCTCGAAGGCGGCGAGCGAAGCAGTACGTTTGCCTTGACAGCGCCGGCGCCGGAAATGGATCGCATGGGCGTCGCCCGCCGCTACGTCGCGCTCGGCTTTACGCACATCGTGCCGTACGGGCTCGATCACGTGCTGTTCGTCCTCGGGATCTACCTGTTGAGCGGTCGCGCCCGCTCGGTGCTGGTGCAGGTCAGCGCATTCACAATCGCTCACTCGATCACGCTGGGCCTGAGCCTGTACGGCGTACTCGCCGCACCGCCGCGGATCGTCGAACCGATGATCGCCGTTTCGATCGCCTATGTTGCTGTCGAGAACATCTTCCGATCGGAGTTGAAATCGTGGCGCGTCGCGCTGGTCTTCGCGTTCGGGCTGCTGCACGGCCTGGGGTTTGCGGGGGCGCTCAAGGAGCTCGGACTGCCGCGATCGGAATTCCTCACGGCGCTTCTGACCTTCAACCTCGGCGTCGAGGCCGGACAGCTCGCGGTGATCGGTGCGGCGTTCCTCCTCATCGGGTGGCACTGTGCCCATCGCGTCTGGTACCGGACCCGGATCGTCGTGCCGGCATCGGCGCTGATCGCGTGCGTGGCCGTGTACTGGACGATCGAACGGCTTTGGTTGTGACCGCGATCGGGGTCGGGAAGGGTTTCTTCGGGATTGCGTCAGAAACCCTTCCCGACCCCGATCGCCTCACACGTCGCACAGCGCGACCGCTTCGCGCAGCGAGGTGATCGGATCACGCGTCGGCACGAACTCGTGGGCGAGATAACCGGTGAAGCCTGTGTCCACGATCGCGCGGCACACTGTCGCCCAGTTCACTTCCTGCGTCGCGTCGAGCTCGTGCCGGCCGGGCACGCCGCCGGTGTGATAGTGCGCGATGTACTGGTGGTTGTCGCGGATCGTGCGGATGAGATCGCCCTCCATGATCTGCATGTGGTAGATGTCGTAGAGCAGCTTCACCCGCGGAGAATTCACCGCCTTCACGATTGCAACGCCGAACGCGGTGCGATCGCCCTGATAGTCGGGGTGATTCACCTTGCTGTTGAGCAGCTCGACACAGATCGTCACGCCGTGATCCTCGGCGATCTGCTTCACGCGCTCGAGGCCGGCGACACAGTTCGCGGTCGCCTGATCGTCGGGCATGCCACGACGGTTGCCGAAAAACGTGATGACGTTCGGCACCTTGAGCTGGGCGGCGCGCGGAATGCTCTTCTCGAAGTTCTTCACCACCGCGTCGTGATTCGCGATCACGTTGAGGCCGTCGCGGATCGAGCCGCCGCCGGCGTAGCCCATGGAGCAGACGAGGCCGTACTGCGCGACCACCGGCCAATCGGCTTCCTCGAGCAGATCGATCGCGGTGAGTCCCATGTCCGCGCACGCGCGGCAGAAATCGGGCAGCGGAATCGCCTGGTACGGCCAACGCGACACTGACTGCCGGAGCCGACCGTTCTTGACGACGCGATCGGCGAACGCGCGCAGAGCGGCGGGCGCCGAGAGGGCGCCGGCGACACAGCCGAGCAGACGGCGGCGCGAGATCTGGGACATGCGTGCAGGGTAACGCCGATCGTCCGCCGCCGGCGCGGATGTTTTTGCGGTAAGGTGTGCGGATGATTCGGCCGATTGCGCGAACCGGCGCGTGCACCGTCGCGGCCCTCACTATCGCCGCGAGCCTGGCGGCGCAGCAGCCGGCACCTGAATTCGACCCGGCCGCCGTCGAGCGCGGCCAGCAGCTGCTTTCCACCGAGTGCGGCTTCTGCCACGGCGCCAACGGGCGCGGCGGCTCCAGCGGCCCGGACCTGACGCGTTCGGCGTTGGTCCAGACCGACGAAGGCGGGAAGCAGATCGGCGAGTTCGTACGGGCCGGACGGCCGGACCGCGGGATGCCGCCGTTCGCCCTCACCGATGCGCAGGTCTCGGACCTCGCAACGTTTCTGCATTCCGCGATCCGCGCCAACATCAATCGACGGGCCTACCGCATTCTCGATATCCTCGTCGGTGACCCGAAAGCAGGCGAGGTGTACTTCAACGGCGCCGGTCGCTGTGCGACGTGCCATTCGCCGGAGCGCGACCTGCGCGCGGTCGGCGCGAAATACGATCCGCCCACGCTGCAGAACCGGATGGTGCTGCCACGCGGCAGCGTCACCCGGCCGGGAACGCCGGCGCCGCCGCCCCACGCGGACCGCAACGCCATCAGGGCGACGGTGACGGCACCCGGCGCGGAACCGGTTACCGGCGCGATCGTGCGGCTCACCGACTTCGACATCGTCGTTTACGACGCGGCGTCCGGGCAGATGCGGTCGTGGCTCCGGAACGGCGATGCGCCGACAGTCGTGGTCAGCGATCCGTTGCAGGGGCACGTCGATCTCCTGCCGAAGTGGACCGACACCGACATGCACAACGTCACCGCCTACCTGGCGAGTCTGAAATGATGGTGAAAACAGCCGCCGCGCTGCTGCTCGCGACCGCAGCCTCACAAGCCGTTCCGCCGCTGCTCGATCCGTCGCTGCTGGCGAAGCCGCCGATCGACGCCTGGCCGACCTATCACGGCGACTATTCGGGCCGCCGCTACAGCACGCTGAAACAGATCACCGCTGGCAACGTGAAGAGCCTCGCGCTGGCGTGGGTCTATCGGCTGAACACGTCGCGCGCCGGCGCGATTGTCGGCGGCGAGGGCCCGGACACCGCGCCTGCCGGCCTTGCGGCGCCCACGATCAAGTCGACGCCGTTGATGTTGCACGGCGTGCTCTACTTCTCGGCGCCCGACCACGTCTGGGCGATCGACGCGCGCACGGGCCGGGAGAGCTGGCATTTCGCGTGGAAGACGCGCGGTGGGGATCACATCGGCAACCGCGGTGTCGGAGTGTTCGGCGACTGGCTGTTCTTCCTGACGCCCGACAGCTACTTCGTGTCGCTCGACGCGCGGACGGGGAAGGAGCGCTGGCACCGCGAAATCGCGAACATGAAGCGCGAATATTTCACGTCGAACGCGCCGATCGTCATCGGCCGCAATGTGATTGTCGGCGTCGGCGGCGACGCCCTGGACATTCCGGGCTACCTCGAATCGCGCGATCCGGAAAACGGAGAAGTCGTGTGGCGCTGGAACACGACGCCGCGGCCCGGCGATCCCGGCGCCGACACCTGGCCCGACGAATACGCGATGTCGAGCGGCGGCGGCATGCCGTGGCTGCCGGGCACCTACGATCCCGACCTGAATCTCTATTACATCGGCACCGGCAACCCGCAGCCGGTGCTCACCGGTCAGACGCGGCCGGGCGACAACCTCTACACGTGCTCGATCGTCGCGATTCGCCCCGACACCGGCAAGATGGCGTGGTACTACCAGGTGACGCCGCACGACACCCACGACTGGGACGCCGCACAGACGCCGGTGCTCATCGACGGCGTCATCAACGGCCGGCCGCGCAAGCTCGTCGCGCAGGCGAGCCGCAACGGCCACTTCGTCCTGCTCGACCGCACCGACGGCACGCACGTCCTCACGTCGCGGATGATCGACTCGGCGAACTGGACCAGGGAGATCAACGCGAAGGGGCAGCCGATCGGCGATCGCGCGAAAGACGCGACGGTGGCCGGGACGCTCGTATCGCCCGACACCAACGGGGCCACGAACTGGCCGCCGCCAAGCTTCAGTCCCGACACCGGCCTGTTCTACGTCGGCACGCAGGAGGCGTACAGCATCATGTACCTCACCGACACCGACCCGCGCCCGCAGGGCTGGGCGGCGGCGGAACGCGGTGTGGGCCGCGTCGCGAGCGCGCTGAAGGCGATCGATTACCAGACCGGCAAAGTGCGATGGAGCCGTCCGTTGGCGAAGACCGCGACCGGCAGCGCAGGTGGCGCCATGGGACTGCTCAGCACCGCGGGAGGATTGTTGTTTGGCAACGACGGCGGCGGGAACTTCGTCGCCTACGACGCCGCCACCGGCAAGCCGCTCTGGCACGCGGGTCTCGGCACGAACCCCACCAACGGACCGCAGACCTTTCTCCTCGACGGCCGCCAGTTCATCGTCGTCGGCGCAGGGGACGCGCTCTACGCGTTCGCGCTGCAGCCGTGATGAGCAACCGCAGAGCGCGCAGCGAACGCAGAGATCTTTTTTTCAGAGAAGAAAAGGAAAGGCTCTGCGCTCTCTGCGTACTCTGCGGTTACTTTGACATCCGGCTCACGCCGGGCCGCGACTCCATCAGGTAGAATCGCATCGGCATGAACGTGCGGGCCCCTGAAGACAGCGAGATCGATCACCTCGCGCAGCTCTGGTTCGACGGCTGGCTGGACGCGCACGCCGCGATCGTCCCGGAAGAACTGACACGGCTCCGGACGCTGGACAGTTTTCGCGCGCGACTGCGCGTCGGGCTTCCGGACGTCCGCGTCGTCGGCCCGTCGGGATCGCCGATCGCCTTTTACATGCTGAAGGACGACGAGCTGTACCAGTTCTACGTAACGGCAGCCGCGCGCGGCACCGGCATCGCGGCGTCGTTGATCGCCGACGCCGAAGCGTCCCTCGCCGGCAACGGTGTCGACGTCGCATGGCTCGCATGCGCGATCGGCAACGATCGCGCCGCCCGCTTCTACGAAAAGTGCGGCTGGCATCGGGCGGGAACGATGCTCAACGAGTTGGACACGTCGAAAGGAACGTTCGAGCTCGAAGTGTGGCGGTACGAAAAACCGCTGGAGCACTCCTCGTTTCGGCGTAGCGTCCGCCTTCAGGCGGACACGGAGAAGTCCGGCTGAAGCCGCTGCGTGCTCACGGCGACGCGTGACGCTCGGCTAGAGCCTTCGCGCTACAGCTGGCCCCCAGTCCCCGGCCCAGGCGTCAGCGTGCCTCCGTCAGTCGAATCGATTGGCCGATGCGGAGGAAGCTGTCCTGGAACGCCGGTGCGTCGCTCTCCGGCACGACGGTCAGGTAATAGAACAGCGTTCCGTCGACCAGGAACGTCGTGTAGACACCGATGATTTCTCTGCCGCCGAGCGCCGATGTGTTCACGAGCGGCGTGGCAATCGCAGAGCGCTGCGAAATCCGTGTCGCCTGCTGTTGCCCGGCAAGCTGCAGATCGGGATTGTTCTGCGCGACGGCATTCAGCCACTCGTTTGTCGCCTGCTGCAGGTCACGCGACCCCGACGGGGCAATGCCGAACTCGACGCCGCACCTGAACACCGTTTGACCGTTTAGGTCGCCGTAGCCATTTTCAGGAACCACCTTGATCGAGCTCTTCGACGCCATGCCCGTCCAGTTGCTCGGAACTGATGCCTGAAACACCTTGCCGCCTGCAATGTCCTTGTACTGTGCGGATGGCCGCCCCAGCGACTGCGCGGGAGACCCGACGGCGCCGCCATCGCCGCCCGCCAGTCCCCGCTGACCACCTTGTCCTTGTCCGCTCGGCGCCTGCTTCCCGCGTGCCAGATCGGCCATCGACTTTTCCGGCCCCAACGACGCGAACTCGGTCTTGATCGGCTGGAACTCGCTGGCGTCGGCGGCGCTCGCGATCGTCAGGAACGATGCCTCCTTGGTGATGTACTGCGTCCGGTTGCCGGGATCGGGATGGCTGCTCAGCCACTGCGGGTTTCCTCCGTTGCCACCGCCCGACTCGCCGGAGATCGTCTGGAACATGTGCGCGAGATCGCGCGGATCGTAGCCGGCGCGCGCCATGATCTGCGCGCCCAGGAGATCGGCCTGCTTCTCGAAGTCGCGGCTGTATCGCAGGAGCAGCGTGCCCAACCCGAACTGGCTGCCCTCCGCAATCATGCCGCCGAGTTGCCCACCCATCATCGCGCCGCCGATCTGACCGGCGAGCTGACCGATCTGCAGCCACGGATTCTCCGCCTTGGTCGCGTTGGCCGTTCCGTGGCGAAGCAGTACGTGCGACAACTCGTGCGCCATCACGCCAGCCACTTCTCCCTCGGTGGCCGCTGCATCGAACATCCCTCGATGCACGAACATCGGACCGCCTGGAAGCGCGAAGGCGTTGATCTCTTTCAGGTTCACCGGCGTGAACGAAAACTGGTAGACCGGATTCTTGAGCTCCGGCGGAGCGGCCGCGACAAGACGATCGCCAAGCTTGGAGAGGTAGGTGCTGATTTTCTCGTCCTTGATGATCGGATACTGCTGCCGCACTTCCTTTGCGCCTTCCGTTCCGATCTGCACGTCCTGCTCCGGCGTGTACTTGTTCTTCGGGAGCTTGATCACGGTTGCCTGCGCGACCAGCGTCACGGCAGACAGCGACACGCTCGCCACGAGAGCCGCGGCACGCATCGACGAAGTCCTGATAGCCATGTGTGTTCTCTTCTTGAATTCAGGTCTGCGTGAGATGAATTTTAGCGCGACCGTTTCCGTGCGCATGGCGAAGTCGCAAGGAATCCGTGCGGTGCCCTCGGCATTGACATCCACGGAGCGCGGGGCGACGATGGCCGTCATGCTGCGAGCGTTGGGGTGCGCCGCTATTTCGTCGGCCCTCCTGCAGGCGGCGACGCTTCAGACGCCCAGCATTCTTCACATCAAGATCGTTCTGCTGGACGCCGACCACAAGGCGGTGCCGGTCCCTCGGCACGCCCTTCTGATCAGCGATAACCCGGCAACCGAGGCGCCGCGCCGGGTGGTGACCGGGCCCGATGGCACTGCCGACGTGCGGCTCAAGCCGGCGAACTACACCATCGAGTCGGACGAGCCGGTTGCCTTCCACGGCAAGGCGTACCAATGGACGCAGACGATCGATATCGTCTCTGGCCGCGACGCCGTGCTCGAGTTGACCGCCGGCAATGCGGAAGTCGAAGACGCCGCCTCCGCGAAGGCGAGCGATGCACGGCCGTTGGAGCCCGATCCGTCGATGCTGTTGATGCCGTGGCAGAGCAGCGTCGTTGCGCTGTGGACGCCAACGGCCCGCGCGTCGGGATTCGTGATCGACCCGAACGGCCTCCTCGTGACGAACCAGCGCGGCGTCGGCACGGCAACCTCGATCGAAGTGCAGCTGACGGCGGACGTCAAGGTCGCAGGAACCGTCCTGGTCTCTGATTCCGCGCGCGATGTGGCGGTCGTCAGAATCGATCCGGCTACCGCTGCGGCCGTCAAGCCACTGCCGCTGGGATGCTCGCAGCCGCCGCCAGTGGTTGTCGACGACGAGCACATCTATGCACTCGAAGCATCGCTCCGCGAGAAGAAGGACGCATCGCCTGCGCGAGTGAGGCGAGTCGACGCGCACCGCATCGTGTCCGACCTGATGCTGGGCACCGGCGGCGCCGGCGGCCCTGCTTTCACAGCGAGCGGCAGCGTAGTCGGCATCACGTCCGTGGCCGACGACAACAATGGTGCCCGCCGGGGCAACTCGAGCGTCGTCCGCATTGGAGACGTCTGTGAAGTCGTCGCGTCCGCCGAGAGCAGGTTGACGGATGTTCCGCCGCCGGCAGGAACGCATCTTCCCGTGGAACCGGTGCGCCCATTTCCGGTGGACGCGCTGAAGGACGCCGCCCAGCGCCGCGCCGGCAGCCTCGTTCCGTACAAGGTGTCCGCGTCGGGCTTCGATCTCTCGCTGATGACTCCGGTGGTGACTTACGGTGTTCAGAAGCAGGAGGAGCGACGGCAGCGGAACGACGCCGTTCCGGTGAACGCCGAGCAGGCGATCGCGCGCCTGCTGCTGGACTTCGGCGATTGGACCGAGTACATCTCGGAGTTTCCACCGGTCCTGCTCGTCCGCGCGACGCCCAGGCTGGTCGAGGGCTTCTGGACGAAGGTGGCGCGCGGCGCGGCGCAGACGCAGGGGATGTCCATTCCGCCAATCAAACGCTTCAAATCCGGGTTCCTGCGGCTGCGCGCGTACTGCGGCGACACCGAGGTCGCGCCGATCCACCCGTTCAGGCTCGAGCATCGCGTCGCCGAGAGCGACACGATCTACGAAGGTCTCTACGTCTTCGACCCCGGCGCGCTCGCGCCGTCGTGCGCGAAGGTCCGTTTCGTCGTCTATTCGGAGAAGGAGCCGGAGAAAGCGGACGCAGTGGTCGTCGATCCGAAAGTGATCGAGCAGGTCTGGCAGGACTTCGCACCCTGGCGATCGCAAGCGGGCGCAAACGATCGACGTCAATTCTGATCCGTCCGTCACCGGGCCCCTGCTGGCAGGAAGTAAAACAGAATCGCGATCATCACGTAGACGAGCACGAGCTGGGCGCCCTTGTACCAGTTCGATCGGCCGTCGCCCGCGACGAACGCTCCGATCAGCACGCCGAGGAAGAGCGTCCCGAGTTCGGCGCGGCTGAAGGAGAGCTCGAGCGGCTGCGGCGCGATGAAGGCGCTGGCGAGCACCAGCACCGGCGCAACGAACAACGCGATCTGGATGCTGCTCCCCATTGCGATGCCCACCGTCAAATCGAGCTTGTTCTTGCGTGCCATCGCGATCGCCGACCCGCTTTCCGCCGCGCCGCCGATGACGGCCAGGAAGACGATGCCGATGAACACGTCGGACATGCCGAGCGCCTTGCCGGTGCCTTCCGCGGCGCCGACGAGGATTTCACTCATGAAGGCGGCCAGCACGGACGCGCCGAGCAGGCTGCCGACGGCGCGGCCGACGCTCCACTGCGGACCCTCGTGACCGTGCTCCAGCTCGCTCACCGTCGCGCTCTGGAAGTAGTCGGGATGCGTCTTCAACAGGAACACCAGATACAGGCCGTAGGCGGCCAGCAGCACGAACGTGGTCCCGAGATTGACGAGCTTTTCCTCGTGGACCGTCCCCTCCGGTGAGAAGAAGCGGTTGAACGCGCTCGGGACGCCGAGGCTCACCGCCGAAATCAGCATCATCGAGCTGTAGAGACGCGCCGCGCCCGCGTTGTACTCCTGCGTGTGATGGCGCAGACCGCCGAGGAAGAACGCAATGCCGGTGGCGAGCAGCAGGTTGGCGAGAATCGCGCCGATGATCGATGCGCGCACCATGTCGAAGAGGCCGGCCCTGAGCGCCACCAGCGCGATGATCAGCTCCGGCGCGTTGCCGAACGTCGCGTTGAGGAGGCCGCCGATCGCGTCGCCGGTGTAGGTCGCGAGCTGCTCGGTCGCTAGCACGATCAGCCGTGCGATCGGGATGATCGCGAGCGCCGCCGAGAAGAACAACAGCGGCGCCGGCACGTGTGCGTACTCGAGCGCGATCGACACCGGCACGAACACGAAGAGCCAGTTGATCGACGGCTTCAGGGAGATCGGCGAATCAGACCGTGGTTGGTCGAGTGTTTGGCTCATGGAGTCTGTTCACGATCGCAAAGAAGAAGCCCGTGGACCACCCGCACATCAGGATGCCGGTCAGCGCCTCGACGCCGCCGTCCAGCCGCCAGCCCTGGGGCAGCAGGATGTCGCCATACCCGGTGGTCGTGTAGGTAACGGCGCTGAAGTAGAGCGCGGTCTGGAGGTCGGGCATCGCGCCGCTCCACGTGTAGGCGGCCGCCCAGGCCGCGATCTCCACGAGATGCAGCAGCACGATCCAGACCGCGATCAGAACGAACAGCCGCGTGCTGGACCAGAATCGTCTTGCCTGGATCGGCGATCGGCGCAGCCGTCGAAGCGCGCACGTCACCCCGCCGGCGTGGATGGTCACGCAGAGCGCCATCAACGAGAAGGCGACGAGCAGACGGGTGACCATCGGGCGGGCCTGCGCCACGCGTATAGCACAGCGCGTGCCCCTGACAGCACCTGGGCGCGACGCCGCGCGAACTATTGGTAGCGAAGGACTTCGCCGTGCTGCGGTCGGCCCGTATCTGGTCCTCGGGACGGTCCGACTCCGTCCCGCCGGAGTCTCGTCCGGAATCCCGAGGCTGACAGAGTCGCCGCCGTCGCCTGGTACGGACGACTGATTGGCGCCGCTGCGCGATTGATTGCTGTTTGGTGTGCATCGCGCTGTCGCCCCGAGGCGGGCGCGGTGTAGTAGTCTGCGGATGGTTGATCGAACGATGCGCCGAGCCACTGTGCTGATTGCGGACGATCACGCGCGTGTGCTCGAGATGATCGCTGCCGTTCTCGGTGAGCGATACCAGGTGGTCGGCACCGTCACGGACGGAGGTCTGCTCGTTGACGCCGCGGCGCGGCTGCGCCCCGAGGTCGTCGTCACCGACATTTCGATGCCCGGCCTGAACGGGCTCGAGGCCATTCCGCGACTGAAAGTCGCCTGCCCCCGGGCCAGAATCATCATCCTCACCATGCACGTCGATGAGGCGCTGGCGAATGCGGCGATTGGCGCCGGCGCATCGGGTTTCGTGGTGAAGTCCGGCGCCGGTGACGAGCTCGAGAAGGCTGTCGACGAGGTCCTGCAAGGCCGCGTGTATCTGACACCGGCCCTCACGGACGACGCTCGCTGACCTGGGAGGGAAAGCAACCGCGGAGTTCGCAGAGACCGCAGAGTCTTATTGATCTTAGAGCAACAAATTTCTGCGGTTTTAGCGGTCTCTGCGGTTGCTTTCCGTGCTGCGCTACGCCGCAGTCAGTTCTTGCGGCTCGTTCGGATTGTGTGGAGACGACACCGGGTTCGCAGGCAACGACTCCGACACCAGCCGGAATTCGCGGAATCCGACACGGCAGTCGTGCGCCGCCAGGAAGTTCATGAAGCGGCGATAGTCGCGCGTGGACATGCCGAACAGCTTCAGCAGCGTCTTGTAGCGCCCCCGCGATTCACGCAGACCGCGGCGAACGAGCTCGCGCAGATCGTGGCGCGTGATGTCGCGGGCGAGGAACAGCGGATAGACGTGCTCCCAGAACGACGCGCCCTGGGTGACGAGCGCGTCGTACAGGTTGTCGGCGACCTGACGGCGGCGATCGTTGAGCGGCTCGCTGAAAGCCGGTCCGCTCCGCATCGAGACCGGCAGATGTTCGATGCCGACAGTCCCCGTCGACGTCAGCCAGTGCAGCTGTTCGACGACGTTCATCAGCTCACGGACGTTGCCCGGCCAGCGATAGCGCTGGATGGCACGACGCGCCTCGTCGGTGAACGTAATCGATTGCCGGCCGCGATCGAGAAAGTGCGTCATCAGCGCCTGCACGTCGTCGGGCCGTTCGCGCAATGGCGGAACGTGGAGATGGATGACCCGCAGCCGGTAGAGGAGGTCCTCGCGGAACTGGCCGGCGGCCACCAGGTCGCTCAAATTGCGATTGGTCGCAGCCACCACGCGCACGTCGACGCGCGCCTCGGCCTGATCGGAACCCACTGCCTGGATCTCGCCGTTCTCGAGGAAGCGCAGGAGTAGCGCCTGCATGCGCAGGCTCATCTCGCCCACTTCGTCGAGGAACAGCGTCCCGCGGTGCGCGAGCGAGAGCTTGCCGCGCTTGTCGCGATACGCGCCGGTGAAACTTCCCTTGACGTGTCCGAAGAGCTCCGACTCGAGGAGGGTCTCGGTAAGGCCCGCGCAGTTCACCGCAACGTAAGCGGCGTGGCGCCGGGAAGAATGGGCGTGGATGTGCCGGGCGACGAGATCTTTTCCCACGCCGCTCTCGCCGGTGATCAACACCTTCGTGGTGCTCTGTGCAGCGCGCTCGGCGAGCACGAGCAGGTCCTTCATGGCGCGGCTGGCGACGACGAGGCTGTGAGAGTCCGTGGTTGTATACATTTCGAGTCCCTAAGGCTGCAAACAGTCATCCATAAGGACCAGACGCGTAAACATCTGAAAACAGACGGCCTCCAAGCATATGGACGCCGCCGATCGGCGCGCGTGCCGCGTCAGATGCCGACTCGAAGGCATCTCGTCAGTAGAAGCGGCCGGTTCAGCCGTCCGCCCTGGCAACATCAAGGCGCGGAAGATCATGTTCGAGAAGGATTGATGAGGATCGACCCGGTCACATCGGCCGGGATGTTTCTTCGATTGCCACTGATTGCGGCCCGCCGAAGCGCGCGAGCACGCCGCGGATCGATCGGTTATGACGCGAGGTCGTGAACAGGAATCGCACACCGATGTGAAAGACACCGGCGCCCTCGACCGCGTCGCACCGCACCACCTCGACGTCCTCGACGTACTCGCCGTCCCCGAACCGCAGCCGCAACCGGCCCAACGTACCGACCGCCATCCGTTTGTTGCCTTCCAGCAGCGTCCCGACGGAGCTGATGTTGACCACGCGCACACGCACCTCGCGCATCAGCACGCCGAGGCTCTCACCCTTGTTCATTGCGTCAGCCCCGTCTGACCTGTTGCTCGAAGAGAACCGGCGCCACCTCGTCGGCCTGTAAACGGATCCGGTGCCGCATGTCGCCTTCGAGAATCACCGGCCGGCTTTCGACTACACAGACCGCCAGGTGCTGCGGCCGCCCACCTTCGTCGATGTCCAGAATCAATGTCTCGCCTGCAGCTGCGGGCTGGCGGCTGATTGCGATCCACTCGGTCTCGCCGTTCCTCTGCACCACGACGTCGCAGAAGCCGCGCACGACGCCATACGTTGGTTCCATGAATGTGACTCGATCCTCTGCTCGTCGATTTCGCATGCGGCTCTGGTGAGCAAGAGCAGTGCCCAACGAACGAACACGATGAGACTCGATGTGATTTCGCAGTGTTGAAGCGATCGGCGTGATCCGCGCACACGATCGAACGGCAGCAATTGAGGATTCGGCTGGCGGCGAGCAGAGATTTTCCCGCAGCCAGTCTTCTTCACGGCGTTTACGACGCAAAGCATGTCGCGCGGTCGCAATTCGACGACGACACGAACCGCCACGCCCCGCACCCGAGAGATCAGAGGACGACTTCATTTCTTGGCTCGCCGCGAAAGAGTCTGGCTCCGGCCAAACTTCTGCTTCAGCGCAACCTTCCGGCGCTCGGCTGCGGCCTCGCTCGACACCGCCCATCTCGCCATAACAGTCCGGTCGTCATGCAGTTCGGGTCAGCGCCATCACTGCCGCGAGCCGTTGAAGAAGATGTCGCGCGTGCTTCGTAACCGTCCTCCATCAGGTCGCGGCCGGACGGCTCAATCGCGGTCGCCACGGCTGCCGCGCGTGTTCCGCATCATCACGCGAATGCGCCTGTAAGGCAGGGCTTGAATTCGGCTACTCTGGAACGGGAGGGTCCCGTCAATGCGTTCCCTCGATGCCCCACGCCCCTGTTCGCGCCGGGCGATCGGCTCACTCCTCGTTCTCTCGTGTACCGCGGCCTGGGTAACAGTGGCCGCGCAGACGTCTCAACTCAAGCTGGTATCGACGGCATGGCCGCCGTTCACGAACGCAGCCAGGCAACCCCGGTTTGCGCTCGATCTGGTCGAGACCGCGCTCGGCCGCATCGGCGTCAGTTCGAAGACCGCGATCGTCAGCGCGCCGCAATTCACGCCATCGCTGCTCTCCGGACTGTTCGACGGCAGCGCGGCCGCGTGGAAGGATCCGGAGCGGGAACGCGAGCTGATCTTCTCGCAGCCGTATCTGGAGAACCGCCTCGTGCTCGTCGGACGACATGGCACCGACGTGTCGGCGAAGACGCTGCCCGATCTCAAAGGCAAACGCGTGGCGATCGTCGAGGGCTATTCGTACGGCGAGACGGTCGACAGCACGGGACCGGTATGGGTTCGTTCACGCAGCGAGGAAGACAGCCTCACACAACTGCTCAAGAGCGGCGTTGACTACACGCTGATGGACGAGCTCGTCGTCCACTACATCGTCAGCAACTACCCGAAGGAGTCGGACACGAAACTCGAGATTGGCTCGACGCCGCTGCTCACGCGACCGCTCCACTTCGTGATCAAGCGAACGCGTGCCGATGCGATGTCGATCATCGAGCGGTTCGACGCGCAGCTGCGCGGCATGATCGCGGACCGCACCTATCACCGGCTGCTGCACGTGGACTGGATCCTGGCGGACGTCGACGGGGACGGCGTTCCAGAGCTGGTGCCGCGGACCGATCAGGCCGGCACGTCGGAACCGCTGCACGTCTACTCGCTCTTCTCCCCGCCGTCGCCTTCAGCCGAGACGCCGGTCAAGCCGGGCTTCTACGTCGGCGGCAACGTCTACGCCGACTGGGCGAGCGTGCCCGAAAACTACAAGGTGAGTAATTCCGACAAGCCGGATCCGCGGAGGTCGACCGGCACGATCTTCAGATTCATCTGGTGAGCCTCGCCAACGACTCGCATCCGGTCATGTCAGCGCTCATCGAACAGCGACTCCGACGATCGCACGTCACGAAAGAAGTACGGCGCCGATCGGTTATTTGACGCGCGACGCCTGTCGTCACGGCCGGCCGATCGGCACACGAATGCGCGTGAGGTAATGAACATGCATTTGAGGCACGAAGAGGAACTCTAGCCCTCGCATCTTTCACACAAAGATAGACGGTGACGCCGCGCCCGTCGCGAATCTCTGATACATAATCCGGCACGTTTCCGGGACAGCATTCCCTCGGAATCTCCTGTTCCAGTCCACATGGGTCAGGAGGCTTTTGTGCCGCTTTGTCTTCGTTTGCCGATCGTTTCAGTCCTCGCGGCTCTCGCGCTCACCGGTCGCGCCGCTGCCGCGCTCGCGGATCAACCAGCTCAAACGCAACCACGAGACTCCGCGTGCGGCAGGACGATCACCGCGGACGTCGTCGCGCTGGATCAGGCGTATCAGGTCAATCGCCTCGGAACATCGCGACCGGGCGGGCTGCTCTTCGCGCTGCGTCATGACGTTGAGGCGGTGACCGGCGGCAACACGCTGCAGGCCGGTCAGGTCCGGCTGAAGGCGTACAAGCGGCCGCGGCCGATCGTCCTGCGCGCGAGCGTCGGCGACTGCGTGGAAATCCGTTTTCAGAATCTGCTCGCGCCCGTTCCGCCCGATCCCATCACGCCGGTGACACGCAACGCGTCGATCCATGTCTCGGGCCTGCAGCTGCGCGGTACGATTGACAGCGACGGAACCTGGGCAGGCGCGAACCCGGCATCTGGCGGCTCGATGTCCGGGCTCGTTGCGCCGGGCGGATCGGCGACCTACCGACTGTATGCCGCTGCGGAAGGCGCAAATCTCCTCTACAGCACGGCCGCCGACTACAACGGCTTCGGCACGATGCAACTCACGATGGGCCTGTTCGGCGCGGTGAACATCGAGCCGCCGCAGAGTGAGTGGTATCGCAGCCAGGTGACGGAAGAGGATCTCCGCATCGCGAGCACCGGGGCGACTCCGGACGGCCATCCGATCCTCGACTACGACGCGGTCTACCCGCCGGGCAATCCCCGTGCAGGCCTCCCGGTTCTGCGGATGCTCGACGCGAATAACCGGCTCGTGCACAGCGACCTGACCGCTGTGATCACCGGGCCGCGGCGGGAACGGCTCGGCGGCGGGCCGGGCACCAACCCCGTGCTGCCGGATCGCAACCAGCCGTTCCGCGAAATCACCGTCCACTACCACGAGTCGCAGGATCTCGTACAGGCGTTCCCGTATTTCTTCAATCCATCCACGGTCAACACGCCGACGGTGAATGCCGGACAGGACAGCTTCGCCATCAACTACGGCGTCGGCGGGATCGCGCCCGAGATCCTCGCCAATCGCATCGGCGTCGGCCCGTCACGCGACTGCGTCGAGTGCAAGTTCGAGGAGTTCTTTCTCAGCTCGTGGCCGCTCGGCGATCCCGGCCTCGTCGTCGATGTGCCGGCCAACGCAGCGCAGACGGTGCCGTGCGCGCTCGAGCAGGCGCGCGTGCTCGGCCCGAGCGCGCCGTGCGCGCCACTGAACGGCGGCAAGAATGCGACGAAGGCCTTCTATCCCGACGACCCATCCAACGTCTACCACAGCTACCTCGGCGATCACGTCCGGTTCCGCATTCTCCACGCCGGCGCGGCCGTGCATCACGTGCATCATCATCACGCCCATCAGTGGCTGCACGAAGCCGAGAACCAGGACAGCAACTACCTCGATAGCCAGTCGATTGGTCCCGGCTCCTCGTACACGCTCGAACTGGTGTACGACGGCAGCGGCAACCGCAACCTCACCGCCGGCGACTCGATCTTCCACTGCCACTTCTATCCGCATTTCGCCTCCGGGATGTGGGCGCTCTATCGCGTGCACGATGTCTTCGAGGCCGGAACACCGCTCGACGATGCCAGGCGGCCAAGAAGCGGATCGCGTGCGCTGCCAGACGGAGAAATCGACGCTGGAACACCGATTCCCGCCGTCGTCCCGCTTCCGACGCTGGCGATGGCGCCGATGCCGTCGAAAGTGGAGATCGTCAACGGCCAGGTGAAGCTGGACGCCGACGGCTTCCCGGGCTATCCGTTCTATGTGCCGGGTGTGGCGGGTCATCGCGCGCCCCATCCGCCGCTCGACTTCGCCGTCGATCCCAAGGCAAACGAAACCTATGACGGCGGCCTGCCACGTCATCTCGTGACCGGCGGCACGATTGCCAACGAGCAGCACACGACGAACGACTGGAGCAAGGACCTCTCGGCGATGACGGCCTATCAGCTTCCCGAGGAGGGCACGGCGTCGGAGAAGCGCGCCATGCAGTTCTTCGGCCGACACCTCCACGACAGCTTCACGCCCGCCGGCGCGCGTGCCTTGTTCCGCGTCAACGGGCTGCCGAACGGTCCGCAGCACGGCGCGCCGTACGCCGATCCGGCCGTCGTCGACGGCAGAGCGGCCGGCAACCCGACCCGGGTCTACAAAGGCGTGAACCTGCAGCTCGACACGATCTTCAACAAGGCCGGGTGGCACTACCCGCAGCAGCGGATGATGGCGCTCTGGCGGGACGTCCCGGATCTGCTGTCCGGCAAGAAGCCGCCCGAGCCGTTGTTCTTCCGCGCCTCGAGCAACGACGTCATCGAGTACTGGCACACGAACCTCGTGCCGGCGTATTTCGAGCTCGACGACTTCGAGGTCCGCACGCCGACCGACATCCTCGGACAACACATCCATCTCGTGAAGTTCGACGTGCAGGCGTCGGACGGAGCGGGAAACGGGTTCAACTACGAGGACGGCACCTACAGTCCGGAGGAAGTGCGCGGCCGGATCACGGCGATCAACGCCAGCGGCGGGCTCTGGGATTTCACACACACCCGGCAGGCGCAGCTCGCGCCGAAGGCGATCGGCGAGCTCGGGAGGGGACCGAACAACGCGTGGCTCGGGGCGCAGGCGACGGTTCAGCGCTGGTGGGTCGATCCGCTGATGGACACGCGCAAGAACGACCGCACCTACATGACGGTCTTCACGCACGATCACTTTGGACCGTCAACGCACCAGATGATTGGGCTCTACGGCGGCCTGCTCGTCGAGCCCGAGGGCACGAAGTGGACGTCGCTCGACGGAAAGACCGAGTTCCGCACGCGCGACGATGGCGGGCCGACGAGCTACGCGGCCAACATTCTCTACAACGATCCCAACAGGGCGCGCGACAACTATCGCGAGTTCGCGCTGGAGTGGGGCGATCTGCAGCAGGTGTACGGCGCGGACAGCCGCACCGTTCCCGACTGCTACACCTACACCTTCGATGGCAAGACCTACGGACAACAGCCGCCCGAGGTGAACTGCAAGCCGGTCGCGTCGGCGCAGTACACCGGCTGGTCCGATCCGGCCAACGTCCTCAACTGCCCGCGCTGCAGCATCCAGCCGCCGCCAACTTCGCAGCCGGCTACGCCGCCCACCGTCGCCAATCCCCTCGGCTTCGCGCCGAGCCCGCCGACGCCGCTGCTCATCGGCGACTTCGGCGCCGGCATGATGTCGATGAACTACCGTACCGAACCGCTGACGCTGCGGATCAACAAGCCGGCAACCGTCAACCCGCACCCCGATCCGTACGCCGGCGATCTCGCCCACGCGTTCCGTTCGATTCAGCGGTTCGATCCGGCGTTCAGCGCGCAGCCGGCGCCGAACTCGAAAATCAATCCCGCGTGCTTGGCGAACTGTTTCACGTTCCCGACGACGCCGATCTCCGACGGCATGCAGCCGACCGATCCGTTCACCCCGCTGCTGCAGGGATTCGAGGGCGACAAGGTGCAGATCCGGCTGCTCGGCGGCGCCCATACTTCGATGCACGACTTCAACATGCACGGACTGCGCTGGAAGGCCGCGCCGTTCTCCGAGAACTCCGGATATCGCAACTCGCAGTTCATCGTGCTGTCCGAGCATTTCGAAATGCTCTTCGATCTGCCGCGCCTCGGACGCCAGCGCCGCGACGCGCAATCGCAACTCGCCGACTACATCTACAACCCGACGGCATCGTATGAAGGACTCACGAACGGGATCTGGGGACTGCTGCGGTCGTACAGCCCGTCGCAGTCGCTGCCGTTCCTGGCGCCGCTCAGGCAGCAAGCACCTCAGCCGCCATCTCCTGCGCCGGTGCGTCCGCCTGCCGGACTCTCCACCAACTGCGAGCGCGTGCATCCCTGCCTCCGCGAATTCCGGGTGCATGCGACGACGGTGCAGCGGGCCATCGGCACTCAGTCGGGAGGCCTCGTCTACAACGGCCGGGGGATCAATCTCGGCAACGGTCAGTTCGACGGCGCCCATCCGCTCAACGACCCATACGGCCTGGTCTATGTCCCCGAAGGCGCGCCGGCGCCGGCGAGCGGCATCGAGCCGCTCGTCCTGCGCGCCGCCGCCGGCGATTGGATTCACGTGACGCTCGTCAACGACTTCGACGGCAAGGAGCCGGTGTTCACGGCCGCGGTGGCAATCGAATCGGCGTACCGCTTCGCCCAGATTCCCTACGCCTTTCCCTACGTGAACGTGAACCTGACGACGTCTGCGAATGTCGGGCTGCATCCGCAGCTCGTGGAGCTCGACGTGACGGAAAGCGACGGCGCAAACGCCGGCCGCAACCCGGTGCAGACCGCAGCGCCGCTCGGAAAGACCGACTACTGGTGGTACGCCGGGAAGAGCGAGAACGGAAAGACCGTGCCGGTGGAGTTCGGATCGATCAACCTGATGCCGGCCGATCCGCTGATGCACGTGTACCACGGCCTGTTCGGCGCGCTAATCATCGAGCCGGCGGGCTCGCAGTGGATCGAGGATCCGAACACGCGCGCGGCCGCGACGGTGTTCGACGGCAATCGTGTGTTTCGCGAGTTCGTGCTGATGATTCAGGACGACGTCAGCATCCAGCTCAATGGCCAGACGCTCTACGGCGCCGGGTTTCCGCTGTCGGCCTTCAACTACCGGTCCGAACCGTTCTTCTACCGGTTCGGCGCGAACCTGGCTGACTCGCTCGGCCTCATCACCCCGAAGGACTGGACGAATCTTTCGCCCGGCGATCTCTCCAACGTCGCCAACCTGCAGATGTCGAGCGTCGACACGACGCTCTCGACGGCGAATCAGCTGGTCGGCGGCGATCCGGTGACGCCGATTCTTCGGGCGCCCGCCGGCATGCCCGTGCGCATCCGGCTCCTCTCGCCCGGCGGCATCGGCGACAACCAGCAGGTCTTCGAGCTGACCGGGCACGTCTGGCAGGAGGCGCCCTACACCGCCGCGTCGACGAAGATCGGGTTCAGCCGCACGTCGAACTGGACGGGCACGACGCCGGGATTCGGCCCGACGACGACTTATGAGGTCGTACTGGAGGACGGACCGAACGGAACCGGCGGCGCCGCCGGTGGCCGCTTCCACGTGCCGGGCGACTATCTCTATCGAAGTTGGACGGCGAACCAGTTTCAGGCGGGAACCTGGGGTCTCTTCCGAGTTGCGCCGTCGGCCGGCACAAGTGGATGGCCGGACACGGTCGGCGTGCTGTCGGTCGCGGCTGACCCGAACGGCGGGTACGATGTTCGCGGCTTCACGACCGTTTCTCCGACCAGCCAGCGCTACGCGGCGAGCGTCACGCTCGACATCGGCGGCACGACGGCGACAACCGGAGTGAAAGATGGACTCTGGTCGTATCACGGCAGCGGGACGCTGCCTGCCGGCCTCACGGTTCGGTCGCCGCTCGGCGGTCAGTCGACGTGGGGAACCGTCGCCGCGCCGCCGCAGGTGACGCACGTGGCCCCGACGGCGGCGCGACCGCAGGCAAAGAAGCCTTCCGTGCGGCAGGATCGCAGACCTCGCCAGCCGCGATGAGCCTCCGCGTCGCAGGTTGGTTTGTGGCGACGCTGCCCGTGCTGGCGTTGGCGGCCGGCGATCAGCTACAGCGCGCCGTCGATAACGGCGTGGCCGTCGAGTTTGCATCGGCACCCGTTCAGCCACGCGACGGTGATCCACTGACGATCGCCTTCACGATCCGCGACGCCGCCACGGAAGCGCCGATAGCAGGCGTCCGTCCCGCGGCGTGGATCGAGCGGCGCGCCGGCGAGCAACCCGCGTCGGGCCGCGACTGCACCCGCAGGGCGGCGACGCTGCTCGGCGGCAGCCTCACGACGCGTCCGGTCGCGGACCTCAACGAATACTACGTCCTCGCGTTGAACGACGACGCATCGATCAACGTCGTCGATCCGCGGTTCGGCTTCGGCGGCTCGCAGCTGCTCGCCATGATTGCGCTCGAAAGCCGCGGCGAGGACTGGGTGCTTTCCCGCGACGGGTCGACGCTGTTCGTCTCGATGCCGTCCGCTGGATCGGTCGCGGCCGCCGACACCGTCTCCTGGAAGGTCCGGCGGAATATCGCTGCCGGTTCGCATCCCGGCCGCCTCGCGCTCCAGCCTGACGGCGCGCGGCTCTGGGTGCTGAGCGACGACGCGGTACGGGCAATCGACCCGCGGTCGCTCGACGTCGTCGCCACCATCGCCGCGCCTGGCGCGAGCGCGCTGACGGTGACGAGCGATTCGCGATTCGTCGTCGTGGCGGACGCGTCATCGCTGATCGTCGCCGACGCGCGGGAGAACGGCTCGCGCGCGCGCGTGCCGCTCGACTTTGCGCCTCGCACGCTCGCCTTCTCGGCGGGCGCCCAGCTCGCGTACGCCGGCGACGCGGCGACCGGCGCCGTCGCGGCCGTCGACGTCACGAGCCGCGCCGTCGTCGCGCATCTCGATGCGGAACCGGGCTTCACACAGCTCCGCTTTGCGCCGGCCGGGCGCTACGGGTTCCTTCCGAACCCGGCCAAGAACATCGTCCAGGTCTTCGACACGGCAACCAACCGGATCGTCCGGAGCGCAGAAGTCAGCGACGGCCCGGATCAGGTCACCTTTTCCGACCGGCTCGCCTACATCCGCCGCCGCGGCAGCGACACCATCCTGATGATGCCGCTCGATCAGCTGACGAACGAGACAGCGAGCGTGTCGCTCGCCGACTTCACAGGCGGCGAACACGCGATGGGTGCCGGCCGCTCGAGCGCGCTCGCCGATTCGATCGTCGGCGCACCAGACGGGCTCGCCGTACTCGTCGCCAATCCGGGCGATCGCGCGATCTACTACTACAAGGAAGGCATGGCCGCGCCGATGGGCGGCTTCAACAACTACTCGCGCGAACCGCGCGCGGTGCTGGTTATCGACCGAAGCCTGCGCGAGCACCCCGGCGGCGTCTACGCGACGACGGCCACGATCGACGAGGCGGGCCGATACGAAGTCGTCTTCCTGCTCGATTCCCCTCGCGTCGTCAGCTGCTTCAGCCTCGACGTGGCCGCGCGCCCGGAAACGCTGGCGAAGCGCGCGCCGGAGATCACCGTCGCGCCGCTCGGCTTCCCGCGGAGCGTGAAGGCCGGCGTCACGACACAGCTCCAGTTCCGTCTGTCGGACGCGGGAACAGAACGGCCACTCGTCGCAGACGATGTCGAGGTGCTGGCCATGCTGGCGCCCGGTATCTGGCAGCAGCGCACGACGGCGCGCGTCGTCGACCGCGGCGTGTATGAGGTCTCGGTGAGCCCTCCCAGCGAGGGCATTTATTACCTCTGGGTGACGTCCTCGTCTGCCCGGCTGCCGCTCAACAACCGGCAGTTTCTGACGCTCAGAGTCGAATGAAGCCAACGAAGAAGAACGGCCGCAAGGAAGGTCGCGCACGCGAATCAGGCGCGAAGAAACGCGCGGAGAGCGAGGACAGCGTCATGACGACTCCATCCGATCACCCGGCATCAGCCCGGGCGTTCGATCCGGCTGACATTGCGTATTGCCGCATCCACCCGGGACTCGGCATCGCCCGTATCGGCGACAGCGAGGACCAGTTCTTCATCGGGCCCGAGTCGCCAGGTCATATGGCGCATCCGGTCGGCGGATTCAAGGACTCGCACGGCCGGATCAAGCGGCAGGCTGCGCGGTTCCGCGTCTACGCCTACAACGCTGCCGGTGAACCAATCGCGGAACTGACCGCGGATCGTGCCGAGATCAAATGGTCGGTGCAGCTCGCGAACAAGAAAGCGGGCTTCGAGATGTTCCTCGGCCGCTACTGGGAGTATCAGTATCCCGAGGTCAAGGCGTACTCCGACGAACACTTCGACGGCCGCGCACCGCTTCGCAATCAAGAGATCAGCGACCCCGATCAGCGGCGCCGCTTTCTCGAGATTCGTCCCGAGCCGCGGTCGATCATGGGGGCCAACGAACACGGCGAGCAGTACCAGATGACGGGCACCTTCGGCCCGCTTCCCTACACGGTCGTCAGCGCGAACACGCGCGATGCAATCAACGGCAGCCGCAGCGGCTTCCTGAACGTGCCGTTCGTCGATCCAGGAAACGCGGACGCCACCGAGCAGTTCAGGGAGACGGCGAAGAAGTACCACTGGAAGCCGGGCGTGCTGCAGCAGCCGGTCGCCGAATCGCCGGCCGTGGAAGTGTACCTGGGCGAGCTGCGCACCGACGCGCACGGCCGCCTGCTCGTGCTCGGCGGGCGCGGCGTCTCACGGAGCGTGGTCCCGGAGAATCCGATCGGCTACCTGAACGGCGACATGTATTTTGCCAGCAACGACTACTGGCACGACGACACGAGCGACGGCCGCGTCTCGGCCGACGTGACGCTGAAGGACGGCCGCAACATCGAGGTCCGCGACCAATCGTGGGTGGTGGTTGCGCCGCCCAAGTTCGCGCCACATGCCGAGCCGCTCACCACGCTGTGGGACACATCGCTGCAAGCCGTCGACGTGAAGGAGTCGGCGCCGCCGCGGGCGGCGATCTCGTTCCTCGAAGACATCTATCCGGTGCTGCGGCGGCTGAGCGAGTACCAGTGGTTCAACCAGTTCGCGCTCATGCAGCACGGCACCGGGAAGGTCTTCGATCCGATGAGCGAGCCGCTCTTCGATCAGCTGCATCAGAAGGATCCGAATCCCGCGTTCGCTGACGCGCGCCAGCACGTGTTCAGCCGCCTGCGCAAGCCGCTGCCGGTGCTGCAGGCCGAGCATCCCAATCTGCCGCTGCCAAAGCTGATCACCTCGAGCGACGCGACCGCGTGGGCCGGCATGCACTTCATGCCGCAGATGTGGGGCGACGGCGGCGACGGTCTCGATCCGGTTGCTCCAATCCAGGGGAGCCCCGGTAACGAATCGAACCCGGGCCTCGGCATTCCCGGCGGAACGTATGTCACGTGGGCGACGCTGACGCCGCGGCAGTACGACGCGATGCGCCGCTGGGCGGCCGGTGACTTCGTCGATGACTGGCCGCACGGCACGAATCCGGCGAAGCCGCCGCGCAAGCCGCGCATCGGCGTGATGCCGGTCGCGCAGCAACCGGCGGCGCTCGACCGCGCAGCACTCGAGCCATGCGTCGGCGCGCCGTTCTATCCGGGCATCGAGATCACCTACATCGCCGAGGACCCGGCGTTGTGGGCCAGCGTCGGCCGCCTCGACTGGCGGCGGCTCGAGCCGGGCGACATCACCCGTTACATGGCGCTGCCGTGGCAGGCCGATTTCTCCGAGTGCAATCACCGCTGGTGGCCGCCGGCCCGGCCCGACGACATCGTGAGCCAGGAGCAGTACGAGCAGGTGGTGAAGTTCTACGACCAGGCGCTCGACGGTCCGCTGGCGGCGGCGCTGGCGGCGCGCGTCGAGTGGGCGCGCGGCATTCCGCAGGACTCGCCGGACCTCGACAACGGCATGATCAGGCACTGGAGCGAGTTCGGCTTCGTCGTGCCGCGCGAAGGGCCCGACGAGCAGATCGTCTATGTCGAGGAGGCACGCGATCGCTACGCCGGCACCTCGCTGCGCGACGCCTTCTACTACCTCATGAACATCGGCGCCCACAGCGACTTCCTGCCGCACGCCAGGAAGATGGTGGACGAGTTCCTCGCGCAGGCGCGGCTCAATGAGAAGGATCCGGAAGTGGCGAGCCAGCAGGGGACTGGCTGGAGCCCGTTCCGCTACACACCGGAAGCCTTCGACGCGCGGATGGAGATGATCTACAGCCAGTACGTCACGCAGAACGCCCAGGCCGCCGGCGGCGCGAGCGGCTACCTCGAAAGCGTCACGCGCGAGCAGGCGGCGTACCGACTGTTGCAGATGGCGCCGTTCAATCAGCTCGACGGCGCCTGGATCCGCGGCGCCGCGCCGCCCGGCACGGTCGACGAGGTGCGCAACCTGCTCTTCTCGGTCTACATGGACGAGCTGGGCGACGCGATCGTCTCGCGCAACCACGCGAACATCTACACCGACACGCTGCGCGGCCTGAACATCTACCTGCCGGACATCAACAGCCGCGACTACGCATACGATCCCCGCTTCCTCGACTCGGCGTTCGTCGAGCCGGTCTTCCTGCTCGCCATCTCGTCCTTCACCGAGGAGTACCTGCCCGAGATCATCGGCATGACGCTGTATCTCGAGTGGTCGTCAATCGTCCTGAAGGGCACGGTCGCCGAGCTCGAGTCGTTCGGGATCGATCCGGCGTACTACCGGCTGCACGTCGGCATCGACAACGCGTCGGTCGGCCACGGCGCGCTCGCCAAGAAAGCGGTCGCGCTCTACCTGGACAACATCCAGCGTCAGGGCGGCGAGGAGGCGATGCAGCAGATGTGGAGCCGCATCTGGGACGGCTACGTGGCGTTCGGCACGCTCGGCACGCTCGGGCAGGACATCGCTGATCACTTCGCGCAGCAGCCGTCGCTCTCCGATCAGATGCAGGCGATGATCGAGAGCAAGGCGCAGTACGCGCGGCAGAATCACGGCACCAAGATGCTCGGGCCGAACTTCCTCAACGACTGGTTCGACGATCCGGCCGGCCTCCTCGACGCGCTGGTCGACGGCGGCTTCATCGTGCCCGGCAAGCCGGACGAGAGCCCGATCTTCGATCTCATGTCGTTCACCGGCCCGATGTTCCACGTCTTCACCGACGACGAACAGCACCTCTGGCACGACTACATCGCGTCGCTCGTGCCGGGCAAGCCGCTGCCGAAGTTCGACCTCGAAAGGGCGATGCGCTACGTCATCAATGTGCTGCGCCAGAGGCAGTCGGGGACGACCGGACATCAGCCGCTGCTCGTCGGCGTCGATCCAACGACCAGCAACGAGGTGACGAAGCCAATCGCGTGGTGGTTCGCCCACGCGTTCGGAACGCAGGAGGACAATGACTATGCGCTGCTCGGCGCGTTGCGGAATCCGGTGAACGGCTGGATCGTGCCTGGCGACGCGTCGACGAGCCCGCTCATCACACAGCTCCTCGCTGGAAACGGCGACATGGCACAGGCATTCCGCGATTTCGTGCCGGAAGAAGTGGCCAGCGATGCGCCGACGCCGGGACCCTACACGTTCAAGCAGGTGCTGGCGATGTGGACCGATGCCGGGTGTCCGATTCGCGGCGTCGTCGAGCCGAGCGCGGCAGCGCGGAAACCCGCTCCGGCAAAGGCGCGCCGACCGGTGATCGCGGCCGAACGTCTGGCGGTCGCCGGCGCCGCGGTCCCGCCCGGCGTCCTCGCCGATGCGCTCGCCGCGGCGCGGTCGATCGCGCCCCCCGCAGCGGCCGCGAAACCGGCGGTCAGGAAGCCCGGCCGACGCATTTACGGGATGGGGCGTCCGCACTGATGATCGGATCCGCCACACGCGTCTTCGACGCGGTCGTCGTCGGCGGCGGGCCGGCCGGCGCCGCGACGGCGATCGCGCTCGGCCAACGCGGTCTCTCGGCCGCGATCGTCGAGCGCGCGGCCGAACCGGTCGCGCGCGTCGGCGAGACGCTGCCGCCCGACGTGCGCCGCTCGCTCGAGGCGCTCGGGGTGTGGGACGCCTTCGCGGCCGACGATCACGATCCGGCGATCGGCAACCGCTCGTACTGGGGCACGAGCGACGCGGGCGATCTGCATTTCATCGCCACGCCGTACGGCAGCGGATGGCACATCGATCGGCGCCGCTTCGAGCAGATGTTGCTGGCGATGGCTCGGTCGCGCGGGGTCGTGGTGCTCCCCGGCCGACAGCTGCACGCCGTCTCCGGCGATCGCCACGGCTGGAGGGTGCGCATCCCTGAGGCGCTGAACGCACGATTTCTCGTCGACGCAACCGGCCGTGCTTCGGCGGTGGCGCGCCTCTGCGGCGTCCATCGCCTGTCGATCGATCAACTGGTCGGGGCGACATTGTTTCTCGAGCGGCTCGATCGATCGGCCGGGGGACGCGCCGATCCTCACGGCCAGTTCACGATGATCGAAGCGACACCCGACGGCTGGTGGTACTCGGCGCCGCTGCCGCAGCGGCGCCTGGTCGTCGCCTGCATGACCGATGCGGACCTCGCCGCACGCGCGTCGCTGCGAGGGACCGACGGCTGGCTGTCGGAGGCATGCCGCACACGGGCGACCAGAGATCGCATGTCAGCGTTCGTCGTTCGCGGCACGCCCCGTCTCGCTTCGGCGAACACGTCGCGCCTGGCATCGGTCGTCGGACCGTCGTGGCTCGCAGTCGGCGATGCTGCGGTGTCATTCGATCCGCTGTCGTCACAGGGGATCGTCACCGCGCTCGAGTGCGCGATCGATGCCGCTGCCGCGATCGCCGGGCATCTGTCCGGCGACAGCGCAGCACTGTCTCAGTACGCACTTCGGATCACCGATCGCTACCGCCGGTATCTCGTCGAGCGGGCGCAGTACTACGGGATGGAGCGCCGGTGGCCCGGGTCGCCATTCTGGCGGCGTCGCCAGGCGCACCGTGAATTCCTTCATCATGCAGCCGCGTCGTAGAGCCCGTTGCGTCGCGATCGTGCTGGCGCTGCTGCTCACCGTCACTGCGACCGCCGCCGATCGGCTGCGCATCCCTGATGTCGTGCTGACGGACGAAAACGGGCGCCAGATCCGCGTGTACGACGACCTCGTCAAGGATCGCGTTGTGGCGATGAATTTCATCTTCACGACCTGTCCGACGATCTGCCAGCCGATGAGCGCGACGTTCTCACAGCTGGAGTCGATGCTCGGCTCGCGGCCGGTGCGGCTCGTGTCGGTCAGCGTGGATCCGGGCACCGACACGCCGCAGCGGCTCGCCGAGTGGAAAGCCCGCTTTCACGGCGGGCGCTCGTGGACCCTGTTGACCGGCCCGTTGCCCGAGATCGATCGGCTGCGCAAGGCGCTCGGCGTCTACACTCCCGACCGCTTCAGCCACAGCCCGACCACCGTGGTCATAGACGACTCGATCGGTCGATCGACGCGCATCAGCGGACTCGCGCCGGCGCGCGCCATCATGGGGGCGATCGACTCGCTGTCGGGCGGGTCGCCGAAATCAGTGCGATGAAATGGCTTCTGGCGACTGCGTTCGCTCTTGCGCTGCCACTGGCCGGCGTGCAGCAGCCGGGCGCAGCAACCTACTTCAAGGGGCTGTCGCTCAGCGATCAGGACGGCCGTCGGGTGGATCTCTACACCGACGTCATCGAGGGCCATGTCGTCCTCATCCACACGTTCTTCACGAGTTGCGAAGGGAGCTGTCCGATCCTGATTGGCAGCCTCTCGTCCCTGCAGACGCGCTTCGCCGCCGACCTCGGTCATCGACTCCGCTTCGTGTCCATCACCGTCGATCCGCGGAACGACACGCCGCAGAAGCTGCGCGCCTACGCCGAACGCACGAAAGCGAGGAACGGCTGGTTGTTCCTCACTGGAACGCAACTGGAGATCGACACGGCGTTGACGCGGCTCGGGCAGTACGTCAAGTCTCCCGACGCGCACAGCAACGTGATGATCGTCGGCAACGAGCCGACCGGACTCTGGAAGAAGGTATTCGGGCTGTCGAGCGCGCGGGCGGTCGGTGACGCGGTCGACAGCGTGCTCAACGATCGCGCCCCGTGATCGCGCTCCTGCTTGCGGTACTGCTGTCGCCGGCGGAGACACGCGGCCGGCAGATCTTCATGATGGGTACGAGCGCATCAGGTCGTGAGGTGACGCCGGTGTTCGCCGGCGGTCCGAGCCCGGCGCCGATGGCGTGCGCCACCTGTCATGGCCGCGACGGTCGCGGGCGGACCGAAGGGGGCGTCCGGTCGGCAAATCTCGAGTGGGGCGCGTTGACGCGCGCATCGGCCGTGCGGCCGGCCTACGACGAAACCCGACTGCGGCGCGCGATCACGTTGGGCGTCGACCCGGCCGGACGACACCTCGATCCGGCCATGCCGCGGTATCGGCTGTGGCGCGACGACGCCGACGATCTCGTCGCGTGGCTGCGTCGTCTCGGCACGCTCGGCGAGCCGGGGATCAGCGATATGGCGTTGCGCCTGCGCGTGGCCGGCGCCATGTCGCGCGTATTTCAGGCGTGGGCCGACGACGTGAATGCACGCGGCGGCATCTACGCTCGCCGGATCGAGCTCGCTGCCGATGACAACTCGTTCGCCATCCTCGGCGATCCGGACGACGCGTTGACCGGCCTCGCGGTCGCGGACGAGGTGCCTGTCCTGCGCGCCGGAACACTCGGCGCGCTCGAGGGTCCGTGGGTGTTCGAGCTCGGGCCGGCCGCGATCGACGAAATGAAGATTCTGCTCGACGTGGCGGCTGCGAACGGTGCGATGCCGGTCGCGATCCCGGCCGGTCGGTTTGCTGATCTCTGTCTCGCCCCGCGCTGCGTGCGCGTCGACGACGTCGCTGCCGCGCGCGCAGCGCTCGTCCTCGATGGAAAGGCGATGCCGCAGTCAGGACGCGTCGCGCTCGTTCCGTCTGCCATCGCCGGCGACGCGCTGTCGCACGCGACGGGCGATGCCTACGTGGCGGCGCGAATCCTCCCGGGTGACATCGATCGGGAAGCGGCGAGCCGGTATCAGCTCGGCAGCGACCGCCTCGTCGATCAATGGTCGGCGCTGGCGGTCGCGCGACTCGCCGAGCGCGCGCTCGTGAAGGCGGGACGCGCCCTCACGCGGGAGGCATTCGTGCGGGCGCTCGAGTCGGAGCGTGAGTCGCCGACGGGATTCTCGCCGCCGGTCACGTTCGACATCAACCGGCACCACGGGATCGGCACGGTGCGCATCCTCCGCTTCGACTATCGGAGCCGACGGCTGATCGAAGTCGAGCGCCGCTGACGCGCGAGCGTTGCCACGTGCACGAAGTCGCAGGCTGTCGCGCAGGCGCAGGATATCCTCGCTCGCCGCGAATCGCGAGTCGACGAGCGGACGAGGGGCGACGCCGAAGCCAACCAACGCCACGACCAGCGCCACGAACGTCCACGCCTCGCGCGGCGTGAGGCCGAACCGCAGACTCGGATGGGCCCGCACGGCCGGACGGCCGCAGAAGAGCGAGAAGTACATCCGCACCACCGCAAGACCGGTCAACGCCGACGCGATCACCACGCCGAACCCCATCACCGGAAACGCGTCGACGGCACCTTCGACGAGGAGTTCCTGGCCCACGAAGCCGAGCGTCCCCGGGAAGCCGGTGCAGGCCAGCCCCATCATCAGGAAGCTGATCGCGAGCACCGGCATCCGCTCGAATCCGCCGTGATACGTCGTCAGATCGAGCCGGCCGCGGCGCGCTTCGAGAACCAGCACGCATCGAGCGAGTCCGGCAAACGCCAACCCGGCGGACAACCACACGAGCAGCCCGCCGGCCAGGGCCGTTGCGCTCGTACAGTCGAGGCCGGCCATCACCAGCGCCGACTGACTCACGAACAGGTACCCACACGCTCGGCGCGCGCTGGCCTGAACGAGCGCGAGCGCGGCGCCGTATACCGCGGTCCCGAGCGCCAGGATCGCGATCACCCGCAGCATCTCGGGCGACGCGCGCGGCACGATCAACACCACGGTCATGTACGCGCCCACTTGCGGAGCGCTGAACAGAATCGCCGGCCCCAGCCGTCCGTGGTCGAACACCTCCGGCACCCACGCATGGAACGGCACGATCCCTTTGCGGAGGAGCGCAGCGATCACGATCAACCAGAGGCCGACCGTTTCAATGACGGTATTCCGGACGCCCGGCGCGATGAGCAGCGCCACGCCGAGGCCAAACAACAGCGTCGACAGGCCCAGATAGGC
This sequence comes from Vicinamibacterales bacterium, assembly GCA_035315685.1. Lineage (GTDB taxonomy): Bacteria > Acidobacteriota > Vicinamibacteria > Vicinamibacterales > CAVVIG01 > QHWK01. Next base: position 43,477 of record DATFXR010000152.1, read on the forward strand.
AGCGACGATACGCCGCTGCTGCCGATGCGCAGGATCCGACAGCGCCGACAGAAACGTCCAGACCGAGGCGATCGACAGCAGCAGCAGCGCGACGGCACTTTCCGTGAGAAAGGAGGCGAGCGTGATGAGCGTCGCGAGGGCGGTGCGGCGGATCCCGCCGCGATCGAGCGCCGCACGCGGCGTGACCGACACGGTCAGCAGCCACAGGCCGGCGGCAAACGGCAGGAGGACGGCCGAGAGGTTGTTGATGCGAACGAGCGCATCTCCGCCCGCGACCGAGCTGAGCGCAGGGACACGAATCGAGAAGGTACGCAGGTGCGGCGAAGCGGCAGCGGCGAGCGCGGCCAGCAGCATCAGGACCGCCGATGCCACAGCCAGCCGCCGGAGTCGTTCGACGTCGAGATGCAGGTAAGACGCGCCGATCACGACGGCAGGAAGCGCTGCAAGCACGGTGAGTCCAACCCACGCATCACTCATCTCGATCGTCCCCGCTCTCGAGCGCGACCTCCGGCGCCGGAATAATCGCCGCGCACAGCCATTCATCGAGGCGCGTGAGTTGCCGGGCCAGATGCACGAACGGCGCGACAATCATCCGGTCCAGGATGCTGTCGAGGAATCCGCGTTCCAGCGCCACCAGAAAGACCTGGCGCCGAACACGATCGGGCGCGACCACCTCGAGGTAGCCGACTGCTCGGCGTGGCCGATCTCCCAGAGCGTCTTCCATTCCATGCAGGTCGTGGAGGACGTTTGGCGCGCTCAGGAACTGCAGCAGCCGGAAGCAGGCATGTCCGGCCATGTGCACGAACGCGATCGTGTACCAGCCAATCGCGATCTCGACGACGATGATTCCCACTTGCGTGAGCGCGGCGTAGGCGAGCGAAGACTTCACGTCGCTCTGCACCCGCGTCGTGACGCCGGCGAAGACGGCGGTGGCCGCTCCCAGCGCTCCGGCGAGCAGGCGTGCCGCGGCGGCCTGCTCGAGCAGCGGCGCCGACCGCAACAGCAGGAAACAGCCGGCGTGAATCGAGAGCGAGCCGTAATAGACGGCGCTCGACGGCGTCGGCCCCTCCATGGCGCGCGGCAGCCACCCCGAGAACGGCAGCAACGCGCTCTTGCCGGCGACGGCCACGATGATGAGCACCGCAATGATAGTCGCGGTGGGTCCCGTCAGGCCGATCGTCGACGCCGCGCGCGCGCCGCCGAACAGCAGGGAGAGGCTGTCGGTGCCCGCAACGTGGCGCAGCAGCACGGCCGCCGACAGCATCGCCGCGTCGCTGATGCGATAGACCGACAGTACTCGCAGCGCATTCGAGACCGGCGCGGGCCGCTCGTGGAAGAACGCGACGAGCAGCGCCGAGCTGAGACCGACGAACTCCCATCCAATGAAGAGGACGCCGACGTTGCCGGCGAGCGACACGAGCAGCATGCCCGTCACGAACATCGCCAGCAGCACGAAGTAGCGGTTGTAGCCCGGCTCCCGGTGCAGATATCGATTCGAGAACGCCGAGACGACGCCGGCAATTGCCGCCGAGAGCGCCGCGAATCCAAGCGACAGCCGATCGACGAGGAATTCGATCGCGATGCCGCCCTCGTGTGATGTCGACCAATCGCCGTACGACAGGAGCCGTGTCCCTGTTCCCGCGGCGCCGTGCACGATCAGCGCGAGCAGCAACGCGGCGCTCGCGATCGTCATCGCCGCGGCAGCGATCGTGCCGGTCCACCGCTCGGGCAGCGGCCGGTTGAGCAGCAGCGCGCTGCCGAGCAGCGCGAGCAGCAGCGCCGGCGATCCGACGCCGGCGAGCACCAGCACCGCGAGCGGAACGTTCGGCGTCACGCCGCGGGCCCCGTCTGCGGCGCGCGCCGATCGGCGGGAGGCATCCCGCCGACGATCGCGACCGGTGGAAGAAATCCGCGCTTACCCTGATACCACGCGGCAGATCCGCCTGTGACCACGGCGAGCGCACGTTCGGGCGAATGGGCGACGAAGCCGGTCGATCGGAGCTCCCATAACGTGCCGGAGTCCGCGCTGAGGCACGCCAGCCAGATCCAGCGGTTTCGTACGAGCCGTTCGAGCGCCGGGTTGCTCTCGACGATCCGCCGGATGCGCCCGCGCGCCCCTTCGACGACGATCGCCAGGCGCGTTGGTTCATGGATCTCGACCATCTGCCACGGCAGACCGGTGCGCAAATCGCTCTGCGCGCCGTCCATCACGCCGAGCAGCGAGGTCACGTTGTGCGGCAGTTTGGTCCCCGAGCCGAAACCGGATGGATCGACATAGCTGAAGTAGTACTCGAGGCTGATGCCGGCGACCACTGGCACTACCGCCGCCATGATCCGCGCGAGGATCGCGCCATCATGATCCTGCGTCGGATCGTATGAGACCAGGAACGCACGGCGATCGAGAAACAGCCCGCGCGTCCGCGACCGCCGGCCGATGACGCAGAACGCGTTGGTCGCATGGCCGTACTCCGGACGGGGCTGCGCCAGATCGGCGGCGCGCCCTTCCACATGCGCAAGCGCGGCGAGCGGCGGATACCACTGCGGGACGGCGTCGAACCGCCGGCACCGTTCGTGGGCCTCGCGCCGCCTGGTCTTCTCGACGGCCTCTCGGGCTTGCGAGAACACCGGTTCGTGTCGGGAAGGAACCAGATCCTCGTCGAAAAACGTGACCTCGTTGCTGCACGTGTTGCGCTGGGCACCAACGAACCACGTCGCCGCGCCGATGTGCAGCCCCTCGGACGCCAGCAGTTGACGCACGCGCGCGTCGTTGGCCATCTGCGCGAACGCACGCGCGTTCGGGCCACCGCGTCCGCCGCCGCATGCTCCGCAATCGTGGGCCGACTCGTGCGGGTTGTTGAAGCTGATCGATCCATGGCCCACCACCAGCACCAGAGGTGACAGATGATCGCAAATGCCGATGTCTTCGAGGACACGGCGCACGATGTCCGCCATCTCACGCACGGTGAACCCTGAATAGGCTCCGATCGGCGGCGCCTGGTCCTGCCGGTCGAGCTGCAGACGGGTATGCGGCGCGGCGATTGAGGTCTCCTGAACTCGGCGCCATCGTGACGAGAGCCATGGGAACACGACGCGCAGGACCAGCGGGACGAGTGACAGCCAGCCGAAGGCGGTCATCAGCACCGCGCCGCGAACGGGCAGGCGGCTTCCCAGATGCACGTTGTAGCCGAGGAACCCGGCGGCGCGACGCTGCAGACGCCGCGACCGTTGGGCGAATCGATCGCCGTCCGGTTCGATCTCCGCGACGTAATGGTCGGGACGGATCGCCACCGGGCAGAGCGGCCGCGGGTGAGCGTCGGACGCGCCCTGGTGATACATCGCGATGTTGAAGAACCCTGCCGTGCTGAACGTCTCGCACGCCGGCTCGACTTCCTCCAGATGACGCCGGAACGACTCCTCGCGCTCGTCGAGGCAGAAGACCGCCTGGAACAGCGGCGGTTGCGGCTGCGGTTGCGCGGCATGATGCGCGAGCGCGTCGTACAGCCGATGACGAACCGCACGCTCGAATGCCTGGTGCAGGAGCCGGCGCCGGCGCACCTCGTCGAGATCCTTCAGCTCTGACTCGAGCGCAGCAACGTGCGATGCGGTCCACTGCTCCATAATCGAGGCGTCGAGCCCGCACAGCTGCGCCACATGGAACAGCGGCCAGGCGCGCTCGATCGATGTCGGTGCCTGCTGGCGCGGTAGCCGGGGCTGCAACCAGCCTCGCAGCTCCGAGAGCGTCCCGTGGAACGGGAGTTGTCGCGCGGCCTCGTCGAGCGCCGCCCGCTCGAACAATAGACGGACCGCGAGATATCCGCGCAAGGTGACGGTGAGATCGCGCGCCGGCACGCGATCGGGCCGTTCTTCGATTTGCCGGACGATGCCCGCCCACCCGCGAAGAGCCAGCAGTTCTGCGCCCAGGTAATCCGACCGCTCGTCGTCCGCCACACCGAGCTCGACCAGCGAGTGCGCGATCGACTCGAGCGCGCTCCGCCCGGGGGATCGATCTTCGTCGACCACGCGCGGGAGCGCTCGCGCCCAGTCGCCGCAGTGTGCCGCCAGCGACGTGCCGTAGATCTCCAGGAAGGCGCCATGGATGCCGCGGCTCCGCTCCGGCATCGACCAATGCGCGAGGCCTTGATCGAGGTAGCCGGCCAGAAATCGAATGAGCGGTGGATGGATCCACGCGTCGGTGTCGATGCTCGACACGGCGCGCAGCCAGTCGCGATGGCGAACCGGAGTGACGGTGTCCGCCGGCGGCGAAGGCGCGCCAGACCGGACGACCGCGTCGAGGCACGCGGTCCACAGTCGGTGTACGGATCGTTGCTCGCCGGCGCGATCGTCAACCTCTCCGAGCGCGGCCGACGCCGAACGCGCGTTCGCCGGCAGATCGACGCGAAACCGTGATAGCGCGTCGGTCTCTTCCAGGATCCATGCCAGCTCGCGTCCCGTTGCCGCGGGAATGCCGTGCAGCACGATCGCACGCCAGAGATCGATGCGGGAGCAGACGCCCGCGACGTCGCTGGCGCCACTCGCACCCAACTGCTCCTCGAGGAGCGCCGCAACGTCCTTTGCAAGGATCCGACCCGAGGCCAGCTTGTCGCGATATCGAGATTCGGCCAGGAAGGGCTCGCAGCCGAGTTGACCCGCGGCGACCTCGACTGCCTCTTCGAACGGCAGACGCTCGAACGCGTGCAGCGTGTTGTGATGGATGAAGATGCTGATCGGACCCTGGGCCGGGAGCAGGTGCGCCAGCTCGTCGATCGCGGCCGTGAGAGACTGCGCGGAGGTGACGCGGTCGGAGTTGGATCCGTGAATCATCAAGCGGCGAAATCGATGGCTCTACGGCATTTGCCTGAAACGCACGGACGTCTCCACATGAACTGTCGGCGGCCTCGCGACTCGCGATGACGAGAACGGCGCCGAGATCAGCGGCCCGATGAAGACGGCACCGACGAGCGTGAAGCCGTAGGCCCATGCGACTCGCGCCCATGGCCAGGTGCGCGGGTCGCGCCAGTTACGCCCAAACGAATCGTCGAGCAGCTTGAGGAACTCGTCGGTGATCGGCTTCGGCGCGACCGCGGTCCACAGTTCCCAGAGCAGCCACGCGGCGACTCCGATCAGCAACACGCCACACCACGCGTTGAACGCGACGTTCATAACGCCCGTCCGATACGCGACGCGTTCGCACGGCTGGACGATCGGCGGCGCTGCATAGCAGTTCGTGAAATCGTAGATCGTGACGAGGTTTTGCGGTGCGGTGACGATGAGCTGCCTGCCAAAGGTGAAAGCGCCGTAGAGGAGCACGCCGATCCAGAATTCCCAGATGGCAAGGCCTGCCCAGGAGCGCAGCGAGTTGGGAGGGATGGTAAGCGGGCGCCGCCTCAAGGGGCTCATCTCCGGCAATGTTGGCCATCCCGCCATGTCAGCGTCCCCTTGCTGCCGGATGACTCCCGCGCGGCACGTCGTCCACGTCCTCGATCGTAATCACTTTGTTCGCGCCCTGAAATCCCCACGGCGGCGGTGCGCCGTCACCGACGCGGATGGTCACGACCGGAAAGGGTGGAAGCTCCGCCGGCCAGGGCGTGCAGCAGTCGCTGACGATGAACAATAGATCGATCGGCGTGCTCTTCCTCGCGATGAACGCGCGCAGCCCGACAGTCAGGTCGGTGCCGCCGCCGCCGTACAACTCGATCTGGGTGCCGGTGAACGCCTTCCTCACTTCGTGCACCGCCGCATCGCAGCACGCGACGACAACGTCTGCGCCGTAACCGAGCTGGCGCGTCAATCCTCCGAGCTCCGAGACTGCTCTCGCCAGCTGCGACTCGTCCATCGAGCAGGAGGTGTCGATCAGGAATCCTGGCCGCGGCCGGGGCTGGTAGAAGCTCGGCATGATGAACTCGCCGTAGCACGCCTGCCGACGATGCGGCCGCCTGTAGGTGCGATCGTAACGGCCGATGGTGCTGTCGCGCAGGGCCCTCCGCACCGCGTGGCGGAGCGTGGCCATGTAGTCGATTTTCGGCGCGAGCGTCGCGCGCGCCCAGCGACGCCACGCGAGCGCAATGTCACCGCCGAAGCGCGACATCTCCTCGATGCGTCGCGCCACTTCGCGCCGCACGAGCTCCGCTTTCAGGCTGTCGACGCTCGGAACGCCTCCCTCCTTTCCTTCGTCTGCCGGCAGCTCCCAGAATCGGCGCTCGCCATGTGCGCCTGACCCGCAGTCGTGCCACACCTGCTGCCCGCGATCGGCCGCCTCGTGTCGATCGGCTCGTGGCGATGCCGGCAACTGGGAATAGTACATCTCGGCGTTGTTCCCGTTGGGCAGCCCGTACGCCGCGGGAAGCGGCGGATCGCCCGGCAACGGCAGCCCTTCTGCCTGGAGGTCGTCGTTGATCTCGCAGTCGCCGGCGGTGTTCCAGCGCCGGTGATCGTTGAAGCCGGCGGCTTTTCTTCGTCCGTCGTGGTCGCGCAGCAGGTGACTGACTTCGTGAATGAGCAGCGTCGCGTTCTGCTCGACGCTGTGCGAGGCGAGCCAGTCGCTGTTGTAGTACAGCCGCCAGTGTGCGTCGACGGCCATGCTGCCGATGAGCGTGGTCTCGACGGGAACGAGGTTGAAGAGCGCCGGAGCGAAATAGCTTCGCTGGTGCGCGGCCCGTACACGGGCCGCCTGCAGCGCGCGCGAGTACCCGGCTGTCTGTCGATCGGCACGCCGAATCAAATCGACGAGGTTGATCCGCATGTCAATCGCGGGGAACGAGCTTCGCGAGCCGCATCAGATCGTAGAACGGACGGCACTCCTCCGGCAGCTTCAGCACGCCGTCGGGACGATTCGCTTTGTCGCACAGCGTCCGCGCGGCGGCGGTCGGAATGTCGGCGTTCTTCCGCGCGGCGACACCCAGCGCGATCATCGCGGCCTCCCATCGCTGAGACGTCTTGTTGTTGATCACGGCGCCTGCGAGCGCGTAGCAGATGGCGTACGCGCGATCGACGCGGTCAGGCAGTTCGAACCGGCGCGGATCCCTCAGGATGTCCTCGGGATCGGGCAGGTTCAACGTTTCCCGATATTCGAGGAAGGGCAGCGCCTGGTCGCCGACGAGGCCGGCGAGCGCCGGGCCGTGCAGCAGTCGATTGCCCGGAGACACTGCTTCGATCGCGGCGAGGAATCGCGACGCCAGATACCAGGTGCGGCCCGAGGGCCACGGACCACTTCGACGCGCCGGATCGTCGGGCGGGGCGAGCCACGCGTCGCGGCCAGCCGCCTTCACGTACGCCGCGATCGTCGCGCGCTGCCGGGGATGGTGCTCGTGCAGGAAATCGGCCGGCAGCACCGGCAGGTTGCTGGGAGCCGGGAAGTCGCTCACCATCATGTCGCACCACGTGTCGTGGTCCATCGGAAACTCGCCGTGCCACAGGCGGTTTGCCATCGGCGGCTGGATCTCCTGTCCGCCCGCGGCCCACTCGACCGCGTTGCTGGCACAGAGATACACGACGCCGCCTTTCCCCGGCTCGTAATGCGGCAGCGTGAGCTCGCCGCAGACATTCTCCGTCAACAGACGCAGCATCGCTGCCTGCGTCGTCGGCGGGACCGTGGTGAGCTCGTCGAGAAAGACGACCACCATGTGGCCATCGGCTGCAAGACGCTGCGCATCGCGCGCCCATGCCATCGGCAGCAGCCGCACCCCGTCGGGTGTCGAGACCGGGAACCCGCCGAAGTCCTGCGGCTCGCGGATCGAGCCGACCAGCACGATGACCTTGCAGTTGATGCCGACGCGCGCGAATCCGGCCTCGAGGCTCTTGGTGAACTCGGTCTTGCCCACGCCGGGGAATCCGGTCATGTGCATCGGGATGCCCGCCTGCAAGCCGATTGCGATCAGTTGAACGAAATGTCTGAATTCCATGTCCGGGCACACGTCTCCCCGACTGCACCGGTTAGACACCTTTTGCGTGAGAATGGCTGCAACTAGCGGGGCAGAGGTGGGACGGCCGTTACTGCCTCACGAATTTCTGGACGACACCGCTGAGTTGTGCCAGGTACACGTCACCGGACTCGGTGGCCGTGACGCCATGCGCTCCTGGCGTTCCGGGGCCCGACAGGCCGCCGACCGCCGTACCGTCGAGATTCCGCAGCACTCCACCGGTCCAGATTTTCTGGTCCTTGGTGATGAAGAGTCCCGAGACTCCTCCGATGCCCGTCCACTGCGTCAGGAACTTGCCGTTGGCATCGAAGACCTCGACGCGTTGGTTGTCGCGATCGGTGACGTACACCCTGCCTTGCGCGTCGGTCACGACGTTGTGCGGCAGCATGAACTGTCCCGCGCCTTTTCCTCTGGTTCCCCACTCCAGCAGGTACTGACCGTCGCGCGTGAACTTCACCACGCGCGCGTTGCCATACCCGTCGCTGACGTAGAGGTCCCCATTTGCCGCAAACGCCACATCGGTCGGGAGGTTGAAGGTCGTGCGGCCCGCGCCGGACGTCCCCTTCGTTCCGAGCCGCATGATCTCCTTCCCGTCCCCGTTCAACTTGTAGACCACATGGCCGGGCGCGTCGATCACCCAGATGTTCCCCTGCGGATCGACACGCACGGAATGGGCGCCGCAATCGGTGCAACCGGCCGGCCCGTACACGGCGGAGTAGCGCGATTTGTCGTCCGTCCAGTTTGCTTGAGGAATGGCGGCGACCTTTCCTTCGCTGAACAACGCGTCGCCCCAGGTTCGAAGCAGCGCGCCTTTGCTGTCGAACTCCATGATCGGGTGCGCGCCGCGATGAAGGACGAGAACGGTGCCGCGCGAGGTGATCGCAACCGAGGACACCTGGATGAAATTCCAGGCGCCGGGTACGCCAGCCGCGCTGGTCGGCGGCGTCGGCCACTCCAGCAGTTTGTGTGGAAGCGGCGAAATGTCCGCCCCGGCATTGCCGCGGCCAGCCTGATCGCCGATGACCCGCTCGCCTGCCGTGACGGCCAGCAGGCAAACCACCAGCACGCTCATACGCCAGATGTGCATCGCAGCCCTCCTGGCAGAACGACAGCGGCATTATCGCAGTTCGAGCCGCCGCCGCAACGCATTCCGCGCCTGTCAGGCTGCGACG
>DATFXR010000153.1:0-4900 GCA_035315685.1 Vicinamibacterales bacterium
GGTCCTCGACAAGCCGCTGGCCCTTGCGGACGCGCAGCTCGTCATCGCGCGGGAGTACGGTTTCGGCAACTGGAGTGAACTGAAGCGCCGCGTCGAGCAGGCCCGACAGATCGAGCGGATCAAACCGCATCCCGGCTTCGACGCCGCGCTGGCCGCCCTGAACGACGGCGACGTCAATCGCCTCCGCGCCCTGCTCATCGCGGACCCGTCGCTCGTTCACGCGCGCACGAACCTGGATTCGCCGTACGGTTACTTCAGCGGCGCGACGCTGCTGCATCACGTCGCCGGCAACCCCTATCGCGACAGACCGCTTCCGGCAAACGTCGTCGATATCGCCCGCGTACTGCTGGACGCAGGCGCCGACGTCGATGCTCGAACGCTCGGACGAAACGGCGGTCCCACTATGGGACTGCTGGTCACGGGCAAGCAAGCCAGCGACATGGGCGTGACCGGGCCGTTGATGGACCTGCTCCTGGAGCGCGGCGCGCACCTGGATCTGATGAAGGATGACGCGCTCGATGGATCACTGGCGAATCACGCGCCGCGCGCCGCCGAGAAGATGATCGCGCTCGGCGCGAAGGCCGATGTGCTCGCCGCCGCGGCGCTCGGCCGGATGGACCTGCTGCGCGCCTTCTTCGATCGCGAAGGCCGCCTGCTGGCGCGGCCTCGGCGGCACGGGAAGGACATGCCTGAGCGCGACGCGATCGGGCTCGCACTGCTCTACGCCTACGTGCGCGGACAGCGCGAGGTCGTCGACTTTCTGCTGGACAAGGACGTCAATTGGAATGTGATTGGCGTCAACAACGGCACGGCGCTCCATCGCGCGGCCTGGAAAGGTGATCTCGAGATGGTGAAGCGCCTCGTCGCGAAGGGCGCCGACATCAGCAACCGCGACAATCCGTTCAACTCGACGCCGCTCTCGTGGGCGCAGCACAACAAGCAGCGGGAGGTCTTCGACTGGCTGGGTGCGCACTGCCCGATCGATCTGCACGACGCCGTCTGTTTCGACCTGCGTGAGCACGTCGAGGCCAGGCTGTCCGAGGATCCGCCGTCCGTGAACGGACAGATCGATCAGTGGGAGATGCCGCTGTGCACGCCGCTGCACTGGGCGGCGTGGCTAAGGCTCGAGGATGTCGACGGGCCGCACTCGCACGACGAAACGCGCCGCGAGGAGCTCGTCAGATTTCTCCTCCAGAAAGGCGCCGACCCGAACATCGTCGCCGGGAACGGGCTTACAGCGCTCGACGTGGCCGACGCGTGCGGCGCGACCCGCATCACCGCGCTCCTGGAGCGGCACGGAGGAAAACGCACGACGGAGTCTGCAAAGCCATCCGCGCGTCCAAGCTGAAAGCGTTCGAGAAGGTTACCGACCGACCTTACGCCGTCAACCGCAGCCGCTCGATTCGCCGCAGGAGCGGCACGATCTGGTGCCAACTCGCGAACGTTCGGGTCACGTTCTTTTCCTCGCCTGCATTCAAGCGCGAACTACAGTTGACCGGCTAACCTTCGATCTCAACTCCGTTGATGTCTACCCGGAAGCGGCGGACGACGGCTGTCGATCCGCATTCGCATCGCCGGAGGTTCGAACATCGCCGGGGAGGGCCAACCGCCGGCGCACGTCGGCCGACCGCGGGTGATTGCGCAATGGCTGCCAGTCGGGGTACTCGCGGAAGTACACCATCAGCACGGGCTCACGCTCGTCGCACGACTGTTCCATGAACTCCGCAGCCGTGTCCATGTCGCCGACCGCGGCGGCGGAAATCGCGAGCGGGCTGCAAGCCACGAACGCATGCGCCCGCTTCGCCAGCAACTCCTGATGCAGCGCCCGGGCCTCTGATTGCAGCCCCCACGTGGCGCACGCGGCTGCCTGGCTCGCAAGCGGATATGGAGAGCGATTCGAGACGTCGCACGCGAGAGCGAACGCAGCCATCGCTTCATCGCGCTCGCCAGCCCAGTGTGCGACCTGGCCGCGTACCCAGTGGCAGACAAGCGCTTCGGGATCGAGCTGGGCCGCGAGGCGGGCGTGCGGCAACGCCTCCGCGGCTTGGCCTGCGATCCCGAGCACCAGTGCCAGGATCGTCATCGCGTACGCTGAGAGCGGATCGGCGTCGAGCGTGCGCCGCGCTTCTTCCACTGCCTCGCGATGACGGCCACCCACGGTCTGCAGCCAGAAGAGCGCGTACCAGGCTCGGCCCTGCGTGTACCGGGGATTCAACTCGAGAGCGCGGCGAAACGCCGTCCCGGCTGCTTCGTAATCGCGCTCCCAGAACAGCCGGGCCGCTGCGAGCGCGCACTGGGCCTCGGCGAGGTCAGGGTCGAGCGCCACCGCTCTGCGCGCCGCCGTCAATGCCTTGGGCATCACCTCACCCGGCGGTGCGGTACTCCAGAAGCCGCCAATCGAATAGCCGTCCGCCAAGCCCGCCCACGCGGCTGCGAAGCGCGGGTCGAGCGCCACGGCTCGTTTCAGGCACTCCATCCCTTGCTGGGTGTGCTTCCCGCGTTTGAAGAGCAGGGCTCGTCCGCGCTGATACAGCTCCCACGCCTCGACCTTCGCGGTGCCTTGTTTGATCAGCCGGCTCGAGACGTCGTCGACGAGGCTCACCTTCAACTTGCGCGCAATGGCGCGCGCAATCTCGTCCTGCACGTCGAAGATGTCCGCCATTTCGCGGTCGTAGCGCTCCGACCACAACTGGAAACCGTTCGCGGCGTCGACCAATTGCACCGTCACGCGAATGCGGTTGCCGGACCGCCGCACGCTGCCGTCGAGCACGGTGGCCACGTGCAGCCGCTCGGCGATCTCGGTCACGCCAGCCAGCTGGCCCTTGAACGAAAACGATGACGCCCGCGCGGCGACCTTCAACCCGTCCATCTGCGAGAGCGCGTTGATGATCTCTTCGGCGAGCCCGTCGCCGAAGAACTCGCTGTCGGCATCGGCGCTGGGATTCTTGAACGGCAGCACGGCGATCGACGGCCCGCCGAGCGACTCGGCCGGCGCCGGCGTGTGCGCTCGATTCTCGAGCGCGTCACGCACTTCGGACATCGACGAGAAGCGGGCGCGTGCGTCCTTCTCGAGGCAACGATCGACGATGCGGCCCAGTTCCGCCGGTGCCGCAGCGCGCAACTCGCCAACTGGGTGCGGAACGTCGCGCAGAATCGCCGACGCAAGCTCCGCATGCGACTGACCGCCGAACGGCCGGACGCCGGTGATCATCTCGTAGAGAACGATGCCCAGCGAGAAGATGTCAGTGCGGTGATCGACATCACCGCCTGTGATTTGCTCGGGCGACATGTACGCGGGCGTGCCGAGCACCGTCCCAGTCTGCGTGGCGAGACAAGTGGCGGATGCCTCCGCGATCGAGGACGGGTCGGTCGTCACCTTCGAGAGCCCGAAATCGAGCACCTTCGCCTGCCCGCTCTCAGTCAGGACGATGTTCGCTGGCTTGAGATCGCGATGGATGATGCCCTTCCCGTGTGCGGCAACGAGGGCGTCGGCGACAGCACGCGCGATTAAACGGACGCGCTCGAGCGGCAGGCTCTCGCTGGCTATCAGTTTATCAAGGGACGTGCCGGTCACCAGTTCCATCGTCAGGAAATGCGCGTCCTTCTCTTGATCGACGGAGTAGATCGTGACGATGTTGGGATGATTGAGCGCCGCGAGCGCCCGCGCCTCTCGGCGAAAGCGCTCAAGACGACCCGGATCGGCGGACACCTCAGGAGGCAGCACCTTGAGCGCCACGGCCCGTCCGAGCGAAGTATCCGTCGCGCGATATACGGCTCCCATGCCGCCGCTGCCGATCAGATCTTCAACGATGTAGCGGCCCAGCCGCATTCCCGGTGACAGTAGTTGGTTCATTTCAAGGCAGACGCGCGACGCCCTTTCGAGCGTGCGGGCTCGTACACAATCCGTTGCCGCGTGGTGAGTTCTGGAGTTTACTGGACCGTCGCCCGAAGCTCAACCGCCACGATGATTGCGTGGGTCAACTCCCGCGTCACCACGTCCAGTTTGCAACTCGAAGGCGCGGAAGCAACGCCTCAAGTCGAATCGGCGGGCCGACCGGTCGTCACGCGGCGCATCTCAGGGAGTCCACTGCTCGCAGCCAAGCCCTCGTCTGGTTCCAATTCGGGAATGCTCAACTCCCTTTACTTCACTCAGCCACGCGGAAATCTGGTCTCAACTGGCGAGACCTTGACTCACCATCCTTCGTTCTCGTTCGCAGCATAGGCGTGCCCGCGGTAGTCCGGGCGACGAGGCTGGCCAGATACTGATCGGCATCGACCCGTCGTGCGGCCGCCACTCGCACGTCCGTTCGGGCACGTGTCAACCGTAGGCCGCGAAGGGCGTGGCAGCGAGGCCACTCATCGTGCGGTCTACGGCTCGAACTCCCTCCAGGCTGTTCGCACCGCCTCCATCATGCAACGGAACCGCGGCTCAGTCCGAAGGCTCCCGAGAAACGGCTCGTACTTCGACAGCCACGGTGCGTTGATGAACCCGAATTCAACGGCGCGCTCGAGGAAGTCAATCGCCGCGTCAGCCTCATTCACGAGCGCGAAGCAATCGGCAACCCACCAGGCGAAGATCTCGTCCCATTCTGCCGCCGCGCGCAACTCAGGCGTCATGAGGCGCAGCAGATCGTCGCGCTCACCTCGGAGGGCGCAGGCCATGGCCGGCGCCAACCTCGCCCATGCCATGGCGGATGTGTCGCCTGCCACAGTATCGAGCATCGTCACGCCCTCCTCGCGACGCCCGTTCGCCGCCAGGATCAGCGCGTGCATCATGCGCGGCGTTGGATTCGCCGGATCGATGTCGACCGACCGTTGGGTCCAGGTGAGCGCTTCGGGATAGTTGCCGTCGAACATCGCGACCATCCCGTACATCGTGAGGTTGATCGACGTCAGTGGA
>DATFXR010000154.1:0-4410 GCA_035315685.1 Vicinamibacterales bacterium
CGCCGAGGACGAGCGGCATCGCGCCTTCCTCGAGCGACGCCAGCGCCGTCTGATACACCTTCTGACAGACCTTGGCGATGTCGCGGATGTACTTCTTCCGCTCGTCGCGCTGCTCCTGCGTTTCCGGAATCGGCGCCGGCAGATCCCCCTTGTCCACGACGGTGTAGCCGAGCGTCGCGATCTGTTCGCCGAGTCCGGAAATTCGAAACGCGGATGGCCCCATGTCGACGCCGCGCCGGCCGCCGCCCAGGTCGAGCGGCACGCCGATGATGTGAACGGACTTCATTTCATCTTGACCGACACCGACATTCCCTCGGCGGACGGCCTGACGATGGTCGTCACGAGCCTCGGATCATTCCGGATTGCGTCGAGGAAGTCACGCATCTCGCTCTGCTTGTTCACCACGTTGTGAGCGAGGAACAGCCCGCGCCCGGAGAGCCGCGGCACCATGAGGTCGAAGAACCGTTTGTAGTCGCGCTTCCACGCGTCGAGGAAGACGAAGTCGAACAGGCCGTGAAGCTTCGGGATCTCCGTGAAGGCGTCACCCGCCACCACCGTGACGATATCGGCAAGGCCGGCCGCACCTACGTGTTCGGCGGCGCTCTTCGCGCGCGCCGGGTCGTACTCGATGGAGATGAGCGTCCCGCCCGTCTCTCGCAACCCGAGCCCCATCCAGATCGCGCTGTAGCCGTAAGCGCCGCCGATCTCGAGGACGCGTTTCGCGCCGCTCGACGCGATCATCACGCGCAGGAACCGGCCATCTTCCTCGGAAACGGCGAGCTGATCGGCGTCGGCGGCCTTGATCTGCGCGAGCAGTTTCTGCTGGTCCGCGGTCTGCGCGCGCGTCGCACCGGGGGCGAGGCACGAACACACCATCGCAGCCGCCAGGACCCGAACACACGACCGGTGGCGGCTCATGTCTCCGTGAGCACGGACTGTTCGAGCCACTGCGCCACGCGCCCGGCCGTCGCGCGCCCGTCGGCGACGCAATCGGGAATACCCACGCCGCGGAACCCGCTGCCGGTGACGAACAGCCCAGGATGTCGCGCGAGCGCACGGTCGATCTCCGCAACCCGGCTCAGATGTCCGACTTCGTGCTGCGCGTTGCCGCGGTCGAAACGGTACACACGCGTGAACAGCGGGTCAGCGCCGATTCCGATCAGCGGATGAAGCGCGCGGATCGACAGCGTCACGAGGTCCTGGTCGCCGCGGTCGAGCGCCTTCGGGTCGCGCGCTCCGCCGACGAACGTGCGGATCAGCACGTGATCGTCGTCTGGCGCACGGTGGGGCCATTTCGAGGACAGCCAGCTCGCGGCGAGGAGCCCGGTGTTCTCGACTTTCGGCACGACGAAGCCCGATCCGTTCAGCGCGTGTCCGATCGCGCTCCGGCGGAACGCGAGCGCGATCGTTGCGGCGGACGCATAGGAAATCTCTCCACACAGCCCGGCGAGCGCCGAATCGCGGTCGCGAAGCAGCCGGCTGGTTACGTACGCCGGCGTCGCGACGACGACGGCGCGAGCGCTGATGGTGTCGCCGGTACTGGTCCGCACGGTGAAGGGCCCGGTCCCGGTGATCGCGGTGGCCGCACACGACGTGCGCACGTTCGACTCGCCGAGCGCCGCGACGAGCGCGTGGATCATTTCGCCGAGGCCGCCAGGCAGCGATTTGAAGGCGCCGTCCGGGTTCGGGGTTCGGCGTTCGGGGTTCGGTGTTCGGGGTTCGGGTTCTGAGGTTCGGGGTTCCGGGTTCTCAGGTTCTCGGTTCGCAGGTTCTGGTTCCCGGTTCGTGCCTGGCCGGAACGCGCGAAGGAGACTGCCGTACTTCCTTTCTGCGTCCACCAGGCGCGGGAACAGCGCCTTCATCGACAGCCGATTGACGTCGCCCGCGTGAATGCCCGCGAGCAGCGGCTCGGCTAAAAACATTGTCGCTTCCCGTCCGAAGCGGCGCGTCATGAACGAACCGATCGACTCGTCGATGTCGTCGCTGCGCCTGGAGACGAACAGCTCGGCGCCCATGCGCGCTTTGCCTCGCCAGGTGAAGAGGCCGGTCTCGGCGAACGGACGGATACGCGTTGGAATGCCGAGGATGGAGGCTGCCGGCAGCGGATGGAGGCGTCCGGCGCGCTGGATGTAGGCGATGCGCGGCTGTTTGGTCGTGACCATTCGGCCGCCGAGGCCCAGCTCCTTGCACAGCGCGATCGCGTAGGGCTTCTGAATCAGCAGCGAATCGGGTCCGCCGTCGATCGTGAAACCGCCGAGCTCCTCGCTGAAAATCACCCCGCCCGCGCGCGGCGCCTGTTCGAGGACGACGAACGACAGACGCCGCCGGGACAGCTCGTAGGCGGCCGCGAGGCCCGCGATTCCTCCGCCGACTACGGCAACGTCAACGGTCATCGAGGTCAATTATCGCCGACGGGACTGGGGCTGGGGGCTGGAGGCTGGGAGCTGGGGGCTAGCGCGGCCGTCGCGCGAACGTCTGGGCGGCGGCTAGCCCCTAGCCCCTAGCCCCGACTCCTGCCGGCGCGGCGAGAGCCGCGCTCGCACGATGTCCTCGAGCATGGCAATGAACGTGGGCGACGTATTCAACGACTCCGTTCGCCGCAGCGTCGTCGAAAACTCTCGTGCAACCCGCGCCGCCTGAATGTCGACGTCGAACAGAATCTCCGTGTGATCGCAGACGAAACCCACAGGCACGACGAGAAACCTGCGGATCGTCGCCGACTTGTCGTCGATCAGCTGATCGAGCGACGGACCGATCCACGGTTCCGGGGTGCGTCCGGCGCTTTGATAGGCGCGCTCGTACCGCTTGATGCCGACGCGCTCGGCTACGCACCGCGCCGTCTCGGCGACTTCGTCCGCGTAACGATCGCCGCCGGCGATCACGCGCTCCGGAAGGCTGTGGGCCGTGAAGATCACCAGTTCGTCGGGCTTCGGCTGCGCCGACCAGAGCCGTTCGGCGAACGCGTCGAGCAGCAGCGGATGAACGTGAAAGGACTCGACCGACTCGAACTCGATCCCCTGCGGGAGCGCGCTCTTCGCCGCGTCGATGTACTTCTGCACGCTCAACGTCGAGAACTGCGGCGTCATCGGGATGCCGATGATTCGCATCACGCCCGCAGCTTCGAGCTCGGCGAGGGCCTCTTTGATGAACGGTTTCCAGTTGCGCATCCCGACGGCGACCGGGACGTCGGGCCCGAGCCGCGCGCGCAACGCAGCCGCCTGCGCCTGCGTGATCTCGGTGAGCGGCGAGCGCCCGCCGATCGCGGCGTAGTTCTCGCACATCTCGTGAATCAATTCGTCGGAGGGCGGCCGCCCCCCGCGCACGAGACGCAAATACTCCGGCATCTCGTCCAGTGTGGACGGAGTGCCGTGGGCCATCAGCAATACACCTACGCGTGACATCGGTCTCTGTTCAGGGTTCAGCGTTCAGGGTTCAGGGTTCTGGTTCTCGTTCTGGTTCGGGTTCGGGTTCGAGTCGGGTTCTGGTTCCGGTTCGGCCGATTCTGGTCGAGCGAATTAAAGCACGAACGAGAACCAGAACCCTGAACCCTGAACCCTGAACCCGGAACGCGATCACCGCCTCGTTTTCTGATGCACGTACCGCGCGAGCGCTTGTACGTGCTCGAGCGGCGTCATTGGCAGGATACCGTGGCCGACGTTGAAGATGTGACCCGGACGGCCGCCTGCGCGCGCGAGGACATCGTCGGTCGCGGCGAACACCCGCTCGAGCGGACCGAGCAGCAATGTCGGATCGAGGTTGCCCTGAATGGCGTGGTCCGGGCCGATGCGTTCCCATGCTTCGTCGAGCGGCGTACGCCAGTCGGCGCCAATCACTTCGCCGCCAGCGTCACGCAGCAGATGGAGAATCGATCCGGTGCCCACGCCGAAGTGAATCGTCGGGGCGCCCGCGCCGGCGATGCGCGCGAAGATCTTCTTCGTGTGCGGCAGGATGAACTCGCGGTAATCGGCAGCATTCAGCGCGCCGACCCATGAGTCGAACACCTGGACAGCGTCGACGCCGGCTTCGATCTGCGCGAGGAGGTAGTCGCCGATCACCTCGGCAATCGTGTCGCAGAACTGGTGCCACGCTGCTGGCGATCCGTACATCAGCGCCTTGGTGTGGGCGAAATTGCTCGAATGGCCCCCTTCGATCGCATACGAGGCGAGGGTGAACGGTGCGCCGGCAAAGCCGATGAGCGGAACCCGTCCGCTCAGCGCGCGCTGGGTTTGCCGAATCGCTTCGATCACATACCCCAACTCCTCGCGCGGCTCGAAGCGGCGGACCCGCTTCAAGTCGGCTTCGCTCCGCAGCGGATGCTCGATCGCCGGGCCTTCGCCGCGGATGAAATCGAACGGAATACCCATCGGTTCCAGCGGCAGCAGAAGATCGGAGAAGAGAATTGCGGCGTCG
>DATFXR010000155.1:0-12146 GCA_035315685.1 Vicinamibacterales bacterium
CAGTCGCGTCGAGGTGTTGTCACAGGATGGTGAACGAGTCCTCTGCCGACGATCGGTGAGCGCGTGGCGGGATCGGCGCTCCGTTCTGGCGGTGTGGCCCGCCGCCGAGCACCCGTTGGCGTCGATGCTCGATCGCCTCGCGTGGTCCAGAACAGCCGTCCCGAGTTGGTGCTGGTCTCAGGTTATTCCGGTGTCGGCAAGTCGTCCGTGGTCAACGAACTGCACAAGGTACTCGGACCGCCGGTCGATCTCATCGCGTCGGGTAAGTTCGATCAATCCAGTCGCGACATTCCGTACTCGACGCTCGCTCATGCCTTTCAGAGCCTCACACGCGGACTTCTCGCCAAGAGCGATGCCGACCTCGCGACGTGGCGAGATGCGCTGCGCGAAGCGCTCGGCCCGAACGGCCGGCTGATGACCGACCTCGTTCCCGAGCTCGCGCTCATCATTGGAGAGCAGCCTCCCGTCTCCGACTTGCCGGCACAGACCGCGCAACGACGGTTTCACCTCGTCTTTCGACGATTCATCGGCGTCTTCGAACGTGCGCACCATCCGCTGGCGCTGTTCCTCGACGATCTGCAATGGGCCGATCCCGCAACATTGCACGCGATCGAGGATCTGCTGACACGCTCGGATGTTCAGCATCTGCTGGTGATAGGAGCGTACCGTGACCACGAGGTGGATCCGGGCCATCCGCTCCTGCACAGGATTGCGGCGATTCGCGAGGCTGGGACAGCGGTGACCGACATACGGCTGACAGCACTCACGGGCGCGCATGTGCAACAGCTTGTCGCCGACGCGCTTCGCTGTGAACCGGGGTACACCGACTCGCTCGCCCGCTCCTAATCGTGATGTCCTCGGAATCAGGAGCAGAACCGCCACCAACGTCTCGAACGTCGCCGACGCCAGCCGGAATACCGGCTGCGACACGACGCCACGGAACGCTTGCGACATTCGGGTGAACAGGGCCACCGCACCACGTACCCGCGCAAAATTGAGAAGGATCGCGGCATATAGAAGGTTTCACCGAGAGCAACATACGAATTGTCGGCAGTCCGAGTCTCTTCCCCATGATCTTTTGCACCTCACCGTCTCACCTGAATGGCAGATTCAGCCGGTCGAACGGCATGTAGGTGGCCGGATCAGACGTGGGTCGGACGCCGGAGCGTGTTGTGCGGGTCAATCACGAACTTCTTCGGCGCGCCCCGGTCGAAGGCCTGATAAGCTGCCGGCGCCTCGTCGAGCGAGATCACTTCTACGTTGACTGCCTTCGCGATGGGGATGCGATTCTTGAGCACGGCCATCATCAAGCCGCGGTTGTACTTCATCACCGGCGTTTGGCCGGTCGCGAATGAGTGCGACTTCGCCCAGCCGAGACCGAGCCTCAGGCTCAGGTTGCCGCGCTCGGCCGCCGCGTCCTTCGCACCCGGATCGTCGGTCACGTAGAGGCCCGGGATGCCGATTGCGCCCGCCGCGCGCACCGCCTCCATCAGCTGGTTGAGCACGACCGCCGGTTCGTCAGACGACTGCTCGGTTGCTCATGGCCTTGACCTCTCGAAGAACGCGCGCGGCGTGGTCGCACGGTCGGCATCTCCTCGACACATGAAAGCAGACGTTTGGGACTGAATCCATCAGACGTTGCCGGACATCGCGACCGCGGCTCGATGCGCCGTTGCCTCGTATCGTGAATTGGATGCCCACGACGTACGGCATGAAGGGAGCGGCATCAATTGGACGAACGTTTCGGCAATGCCTGGGCGTCAGTCGACACAATCACCCAATCGATTCGTGCTCGGGCGCGTGGTCACGTTCTCGAGCACAATGATGGAGGAGGGCGCATCATGAAGGTGTCCGTCGTTCTGACGTCGACAGCGATGGCACTCGCGCAGGTCGCGGCTCAGGCGCATTTCCAATTGCTCGAGCCGACGTCCTGGCTGATCGAAGATCAGCGTGGCGATCCGCAGAAGGGTGGCCCCTGCGGCGGAACAAATGCGGATTGGGGGAAACCGAGCTACGTAATCAGCAAGGCAGCAGGTGGTCAGAAGCTGCACATCAAAGTACAAGAGACGATTTATCACCCCGGTCACTACCGCGTGGCACTCGCCGTGAATTCGCCGACCGAGCTGCCGCTCGATCCGACGACGGAAACTCGGGAGACCGATCGCGGCCCGTGGTCCGTCTCGGCAGAGATTCAGAATCCACCACAGATTCCGGTGCTCGCCGACGGATTGTTCGTCCACTCGACGCGGCCGACCGGGCCGATGCCGCCCTGGGAGACCGACGTGCAGCTGCCGAACATCACCTGTAAGAAGTGCACGTTGCAGGTCATTCAGTTCATGGCCGACCACCCGTTCAACAATCCTGGGGGCTATTCGTACCACCACTGCGCGGAGTTGCAGATCAGGGCGGATCCGTCGAAGCCGATCGATCGAGGGTGGCCGGCGGAACGCTAATCAATCGAAAAAATGGTCCAATAAACTCGTCACCGACGATCTTGTCGGATCGATCGATGAGTGCGAAGAGCCTCGCAATACGAAGACTGGCAGCCCGCGTGGATCGTCGATCGCGCCAGGCCGGTCGCCCGAGCCACCACGCTCACGCCGCCATACCGCAGTTCGCGCGCCTCCGCTGCCGCCCACTGTCGTCGACGGCGCTCGTCCAATTCCGGAGCCACGACACGATATTTCCGCCGAATCAACTGGCGGGCCACCAGGAGCTCGAGACGACCCAGCGCTACATGCACCTCAGCCCAGCAGCCATTCGTGGTGCGATTCGACCGCTGGAACCGCCTGCGTCCGTCGGCTGTTTTGGAGACGGTTTGGAGACGAGCCTGGCTGGAAGCCGAAAATGAGCGGAAACAAAGGGGACGTTGGTTGCGGAGGCGGGATTTGAACCCAATTAACAGCCTCCCCTAACTTGCTGATGGCGCGCGACTTTTGGTCCAAGCGTGTGATATTCCAGAACTTAAAGCGATTCGATCGGTTCCCCGCGGTCCTTCCGAGTGCGCTCGAATCCACCCCAGTCTTGGAGACGGCTTGGAGACGGCAACGCTCTGGCAACCGACAGTCTCCGATATAGCGCCTCACCGTCCGTGGCGATACCGGACCGCCGCGATCCGTGTCGCATCGTCGGCACGACCGGCTTCACTTGGCGTTCGACGTGCAACGTCAGCTGCTTGTTCAGTAACAGATTCTCAGCGGCCAGATGGGCATCCGACCGGGCCGCCGCGGCAACGAAGCGTGCGACGTCACCCCAGAGACGCACGTCGGTTTGGAAGGCTGCGCGAACAGCGAGAGCGGCCCATACTCGCGGCAATCATACCGGCTCAGAAAGGGCGTCGGAGGAACCTAAGGCCCGTTCGGTACGAGTTCCGACTCTGCGCGCTCCGCGCCTGCTTTTCTGTGCGCCGGTCGCGCAGAGCGTGATGTGGTGCAGGCCGAAGATCGTGGGACTCGATGTAGGTGCTTCGTTGTCTCCGTTGTCTCGCGATTAGAAGAGGATCTTTATCCCGAACTGAATCTGGCGCGCCGTGCTCGCGGTCGTCGTAATGCGGCCGGCCGTCGGACTGTAGGTCCCGCCGCCGTTCACCGTCTGCGCGAACACGTTGGCTGACGGCTGTCCGAAGTTCACGTGGTCGGTCAGGTTGAACACTTCGGCGCGCAGTTGAATGGATGACGAGCCCTGAAGCCGGACGGTCTTCAACAGCGCGGCATCGAGCGTCGAAAAGCGGGGGCCGATCAGGCTGTTTCGGCCCGCGGTGCCGAGCGTGCCCGGCGCGGGCAGCGTGTACGCCGTCGGATCGAACCACTGGTTGATGTTGCCGGTCACGATGCTGTCCGGATCGCGGCCGGCCGCGAGATTCGGGCGCTGCGCGCCGGTGCCAAGGCCCGATTGATCGAAGATCGTCGGCGTGAACGGCGCCCCGCTCGTCATGTTCAGAATCGCGCTCACCTGCCATCCCTCTTTGAGCCGATTCCCTTTGAACGGCAGCGCGACGACGGTGCTCGCGCGCAACGTGTGCGTCCGGTTGAAGCCGCACGGTCCCCAGTCGTACTCCGGATCGTACGGATTGGTCGACGCGGTGCCGCCTTCGCCGCCGAAGTTGCCCGAGCTGAGATCCGTGCACCTGGACAGCGTGTACGACACCTGCGCCTGCACGCCGCGGAAGAAGCGGCGATTGAGACTCGTCTGCAGCGAGTGGTACGTCGACGTCGCGAACGACGTGCCGGTGTTGAGCGTCGAGAACGCCGGGTTGAGGCGCGGGTTGGGCACGATGCCGACCGCGGCCGGCCCGCGCGGCGCGCCGTAGACGATCGATCCGTCGGCCAGCGTCTTCGCCGTCACCGGATTGAGGTCGCGCTGCTTGAAGAGGTTGGCGCTGCGCGACCCGATGTATCCGATCGTCAGCAGCGTCTCGGCCCACACTTCACGCTGCATGTTGACGTTCCATTGCTCCTGATACGGCGTCTCCGCCGTCTGATAGTCGATACCCTGACTCTGCGTCGGCAGCGACGCCGCCACCGCCGTGAACGGTGTCGGAAAGTTCGGCGGCACGACCGACAGATCCTGCCGGCCGATCACGTACGGCGGATTCAGGTAGTAGGCGGAGCCGTAGACGCGCGGCGCGATCACGTTGTGGAAAACGCCGTAGCCCGCCCGGATCGACGTGCGATGATCCGACGACGGATCGTAGACGATGCCGAGCCGCGGATCGAAGTTCCTCAGCGAGGCGTTCGTTGCGAAGACGGTCTCGACCGGTGTGAAAGCCGCCGACCGCGGCGGATCGACGAGCGTGATGCCCGGCGTCACCGTGGCATTGGTCGTCGGCGCGTATCGCAGCCCGAGGTTCAGCGTCAGCCTCCGCCCCACTCGCCACTCGTCCTGCGCGTACGCCGTGGCGTCCCACTCGCGAAAGAGTCGGAACGCGTTGTCCTGCCCCGGCAGCGCGCCGACGACGGACGTCGGCTGGTTCTGCAGGAACGCTTGCAGGCTGCCGAAAGTCCACACGCCTCCCCACTGGAACGGCGCGTTGATGTCGGTCGCCTGGTGCTCGATCGAGCCGCCGACTTTCAGCGTGTGCGCGCCCGTCGTCCAGTAGACGTCGTCGGCCACGGAGTACTTGCGCTGGAGAATGTCGAACGGGTTGAGCTGGTTCGCGCCAATCACCGTGATGCCGCTGCCTGGATTGACCGTGCCGTTCATCCGTCCGTCGAAGAACTGCAGCGCGGAGACGCCGCCGGTGTTGTCGGCCAGCTCGCGCGTCCGGACGAAGCCGAAGCGCACCTGATTGACGACGCTCGACGAGATCAGCCGCCGTTCCTCGGCGGTGAAGTACTGGTTGTTGGTGCGGTTGGCCGCCGGCCACAGCGGGATGTTCGATCCGCTGAACGGCTCGAAGAGATAGGCCGTATCGGCGACGTAGCGCGCGAAGAGCGAGTCGTCCGCCGACAGCGTGTAGTCGAAGCGCCCGAGGACGTAGTTCTCGTGTCCGGTCGTGCTCTCGACGCGGCTGATCTCGCCGACGCCGCCAGTAAGTGTCGTCGCCGGCAGCGGGTACAGATCGAGCGCCGGCTTGATGGCCGGGTTGACGCCAACGCTGGTCAGCACGCCGCCGATCGGGATCAACCCGTTGTGCGCGTTCGCGTCGGGAACTGTCGCGATGCGCGTCTCGGCGAGGCTCTGCGTGATGCCCTCGTAGGTGACGAACGCGAACGCCTTGTCGCGCCGGATCGGTCCGCCGAGACTGCCGCCGTACTGGTTCTTGCTGAACGGCGGGATCGGCTTGTTCGGGTCGTCGAAGTAGTTGCGCGCGTCGAACCGGCTGTTGCGCACGAACTCGAATCCGGATCCGTGAACGCTGTTGGTGCCGGATCGCGTGATCGCGTTGATGACGCCGCCGCCGCCGCCGAACTGCGCGCTGTAGGTATTGGTCAGCGCTTGGAATTCGGCGATCGCCTCGACCCCGAGCGTCGTCCCGAGCACGCCCGATCCGGCGGCGCGGTTCCAGAAGTTCGCGACGTTGGTGTTGTCGAGGAGGAACGCCTGCCCTTCGGGCCTGCCGCCCGCCACCGAGTACACGGTCTGCCGGCCGAACAGCGACCCGGTGAAGGTCACCGTCGTCACCGCCGGCGCGAGGGTGATGAGCTGCGCGAAGTTCCGCCCGTTCAGCGGAAGATCCGAAATCTGCTTCTGCTCGATCGTCGTCGCGACGGCGCTCGACGTGGTGTTGACGATCGGGCTCTCGCCCGTCACCGTGACGGTCTCCTCGATCTGACCGAGCGGCAGCGCGAAGTCCACCACGTTCTCGCTGCCGACGCGGAGGGTGATGCCCGTGTGCACGACGCTGCGGAATCCCGCCAGCGACGCGCGCACCTCGTAGGTGCCGATGGCGAGATCGGGCGCGTTGTACCGGCCTTGCGCGTTCGTGATCACCGTTTGCGCGATGCCGGTGTCGACATTCCTGACTTCGACCGTCGCGCCGGGCATCGCGGCGCCCGAGGCGTCCTGAACGATGCCCAGGATCGTCGCGCGAACGGCCTGAGCCTCGAGCGGCGCCTCGGCGACGCTCACGAAGAGCGCGAGAGTACAGGTCGCGATCGCTCCTCCCACCGTGGCGTTCGTCAGCATCGACCCACCTTTCTTCGCCGGCACACGAATCTGGAACCATACGACGTGTGCGACCGAGGGCCCTCCTTACCGGGGTCTGGTCTTCGACGACGACGAGAGCTGCTGCAGCTTCACCATGTACTCGGGATACATCGTTTCCGCGCCGCCCATCGCGGGCTCGACGGGAATGCCGTTCTTCGTCGCGAACTCGTCGACGAACGGACTGCGGCCGCGCAGATCGTGCGGCACCGCGCCGGCGGCCCTGCCGGCGATCTCTTCGACGATCTCACACGGCCACAGCCAGGCCGCCTCGGGGAGCCGCCGCTGGTTCAGCACGAAGTTCTCGCTCTTCACCAGCGACTCGGTGAGATACACCGGATCTCTCAGCAACGTGCGCGAGGCACGATCGCTACCGTCCTCCGCAAACACGGCTTGGAGCCCGCGCCGAATCGGCTGAAGAAGACGACGTGCGCCGAGTTCCTGAAAGCGCATTGGGAGGTCCTCGCCGCAACGGATTTCTTTACTGTGGACGTCTGGACCGGCTGCGACCTGACGCGGTTCGGGGTGCTGTTCATTATCGACCTGTCCACGCGCCGGATCCACAGCGCCGGCATCGCGTCGGAACCCGACAGCGCCTGGATGAGCCAGATCAGCCGTAATTTGACTACCCCTGACTTCGGCTCTCCAGATGTGCAGGAATGCCCTGCCGCGCCAAGCCCGATGCTTCTCGACGCAGGTACTGCGCATCCAACCGGCCCACTCCTCGCTGCCCGCTTCGGCGGCGATGATGGCCGCAAGGACTTCGGAAGCATTTCATTTCAGTACGCTGCCGGGGCGAAGGAGATTCCGGAAGGCCGCTACTGCGTTGAACTCTCCCGTCACGGCTCTGGCAATCGGACGACGCTAGGTTTGCGGGATGTACACAGACTACGAACGCTGCTCGAGTGATCGATCGGAACTCGTCGAGGGCGACGCGGTTCCTCATCATCTGATACAGGCCATGCCGAAATGGACACCGAGCCGATCAAGTCACGGCTGTCGTCCTGGTCGCGATCTTGATACTGCTGCTGCTCGCGATCTACCTGTGACGCTGGCGTGTCACTTGGCTTTGACCAGCTTTCTCACATTGGCGCCGTTGACCTCGGCGATGTAGATCGCGCCCTTCTCGTCGACGGTGACCGCGGTCGGATTCTTGAGCCCGTCAATGCGCTCGATTACAGCGCCGTCCTTGATGCTGGCGATGTACAGGCAGTTGTTCTCGGTGCCGTCGACGACGTAAAGGCGATCGCCCTTCGCGAAGACGCCCCACGGCGTGCCGAGATTCGTCCACTGGGTGATGAACTGGCCACGCTGATCGAACACCTGGACACGCTTGTTGCGGCGATCGCCGACGTAGAGCCGGCCCTGCGCATCGATGGCGATGCTGTGCGGCTCGTCGAACTTTCCCGGCTCGGTCCCCTTGCCGCCCCACCAGGTGACGAACTTGCCGTCCTTCGAGTACTTGACGACCCGGGTGTTGGTGCTCTCGCCGTCGGCGATGAAGATGTCGCCGTTCTTCGCGATCACCAGATCGGCGACGCCGTTGAACGCATCGCGCGATTCATTGTCGCCGGCGACGCCCTTGCGGCCGAGCGTCATCAGCAGCTTGCCGTCGGCGCTGAACTCGAAGACCTGGTGGTCGCCGCGATCGGTGACCCAGACGTGGCCCGAGCGATCGGTGCGCAGAAAATGCGTCGTCTTGAACATGTTCTGGCCCCAGGCGCGGAGGAAGCGGCCGTTCTTGTCGAACGCCATGATCGGCATCGCCGGGTTGCGGTGGAAGACGTAGATGTTGCCCTTCGCGTCGATGTCGACGCCGGTCGCACTGCTCCACGCGGTCATGCTCTCGGGAAACGTCGCCCAGTTGTCGACGAATCGATACGACCCGGAGTCCGCGGCGATCGAGGGGCGGCTGGCGGCGGATTGGAGCACCACGGCGGCGCACACGAGGGCGATCCGCACTCGGCTCATCACGGGATCCTTTCGCAGAGAGGTGTTCAGTCGCTGTGATCCTACGCGAAGCGGAGCAATCGACGCGCTTCATCTACAATGGCCGCGCGATGCTGTGGCTCGTACCTATTAGTGCCATTGAATCTGCCGACCGAGGCCAGTAGGCTCTCGTCGGCGAGTTATCGCGCCGTCTCGCAACGGCGCGATCACCGCAATTCGACCCACTTCGGTTCGAGCGGCGGCCGAGTTGGCCCTCAGCGACCAGGACAGGCCGAGTTCGCCCAATCGCCATCGAGCGGCTTATCTCGAGGCATGCTTCGCGGTCTGACCACGGAGCGTCCTCTGCCGAGGCCCATGAATTGCGTCGCTGTGCGTCAACGCGGCGAAAACCCTTGAAATCCTGCGTGAGCTCACCGAGGTCGCGACCGGATGCTCGCATGTGATCCGCAGTTCATCGATCTTCGAAACGCTGGCGGTAAGCTCTTCGTCGTCTTCGGCGACCGTGCAGGGGAGCACGGATGCGTGGTGTCACCCGTTCGGTTAGGATCCTCGGCATGAAGCACGATCTGGTCCAGTCCTTAGCGCGGTTCGTGGTGACGGCGGCCATTGTCGCGACCGTTGCTCTTTGCGTCGTGCCGCCCCTGGCGGTCGCGACGGGCGCCTATGCCTCTTTACCGCCTGGTGCTGGCGCTACCTCACAACTCGTGCTGTTATTCCTGCCGCAGGCAGTCGCGGTTGCTCTCCCAATTGCAGCGGCAACAGCGGTGTTCTTCGTCTGTCGAAGCTTGCCGGTCACACGCCAGGTGGGTATGACAGTCGGCGGCTCCGCCATCGCGACGGCGCTAGTCACGGCCGCATTAAACGTCTCGGTCGCGCCCGTTACGAACGCGATGTATCGCAAATTGGCCTTCGGCGATGCTGAGGGCCGACCTGTCAACGGTCGGCGTCTCAATGCTCCTGGCGGACCCGGAGATCGTTTTCAGACGGACCATCGCTGGACGCTACCAGAATCGGTGCTGGTGCTTGCGGCGTTGGCGATTACCTCGTCTCGGGTCGCGGCGCGGTGCGCGAGGCGATAGACCGCACCGTCCGAATACGATCATGTCGGGCTCGAGCGCCTGCAAATCCGATCTCACCGACACCATTGCACGTTCTGCGTCGGCGCTCCTCAGCGTAAATCATGCCTGGCGCTGGGTTCGCGCGGAGCGGGAAGTAGATCGTCAACCAGCAAGTTCGTTACGCTGATCCTGGATGGCGACGATCCGATCGCGCAGCGTGTATGCGCGTCGAGTCCCGACAACCGATCGGCTCGGCCGCCTGCGTGCGCCGTTGTCGGCGTCTCACCCACGGTCCGGCCGCAATTCATGGCCGATCAGGACCCGGTGATCACTGATTGGCAGGTCCTGACTTGACGCCATCTGCGCTGCTGTTCGCGAAATGGTCAGAGCAGATATGCTAGCGGCGCACACGAAGATCGCGGAGGAGAACCGATGCAGAAAGGCGTGTTCGCTTGCCTCATTCTGGTCGCCACAGCAACTTTGCTGGCGCAGGAGCTGCCGCCGCCGTTCCCGCGCACGAACGCGACGAGGCTTTTCGAGAACGATCGCATCAATGTCTGGGACATCGTCTGGCCGAGCGGCCAGCCGACGGCGCTGCATCGGCATATCTACGACCAAGTGGGAACCTACTACCAGCCCGGCGGCCGCGTGATCACGACGGCGGGCGGCGAGAAGCGGAGCAACGTGACCGCAGTCGGCAGCCTCTCGACGACACGCAAAGGCACGACGCACGTCGAGGAAGGGAACACCGATCCACCACTCAGGGCGGTGTTCATCGAACTCAAGCAGGAGAAGCCAAGTGGTCTGACTCCCGCCGACGCTGGCGCTGTGGCTTTCCCGCGCGAGGGTGCCAGGCAGGTGCTCGACGACGACCGCGTCACCGCGTGGGACTATGCATCGTGGGCGCCCGGACCAGGAGCACTGAAATTTCGAGCGGTACGCGAGACGGTCATCGTCTGGCTAGGCGACGGCTCGCTGCAGGTCACGCGCTCCACGGGGGCTACGACGAGTGTGCCGGTCTACTCGGGGACAATGCGGCACCTCGATCGCGACGCCGCCGAAATGCTTGAGATGACAAGCGGCTCCCCACGCGCGCTGTTCTTCGAATTGAAGTAGTCAACCCCGCGCGAGTTCACGGGCCCAGGCCTTCTCTTCCAAGACAGGCGCCTCCCTACCTGCCCCAGATTGGGACGTTGTGATCCCGAAAGCGGTCATTCTGCGCGTGCGAACGGCGCATCATCGAGCGATTAGCCGGGTACGAAATTCGCTTGGTCGACGCCCATATGATCCGCAGCGCCGCGTTCCTGTGCATCGCCGTCCTCTCCGCGCAAGGCCACCCGTCTCTCGATCTCGAGCAGGTGAACGACGCGAAAAGCTGGCGGGTGATCGACACCGACGCCAGCCTGGAAGGCCCGGTCGTGCGTTTGAAACCGCATGGCAATCCGGCCGTGGGTAGCAACGTCGGTTTGGCACTCGTGCAGAATTTGAAGTTCTCGGAAGGGACGCTGGAGATCGATTTGCTCGGCGCCGGTACGCAGCAAGCGAGTTTCCTCGGCCTGGCGTTCGGCGTCGTGGACCCCAAGACTTTCGAAGCGGTGTACTTTCGTCCGTTCCGATTCGCAGACAGCGACTCGGACGCGCGTCGTCACGGGGTTCAGTACGTCGCGTGGCCGCAGTACACGTGGGAGAAGCTGCGCAAGGACAAGCCTGGTGTTTACGAAGCCGCCATCCAGCCTGTTCCGGATCCTGCCGGGTGGTTCCACGCCCGCATCGAAGTGACGAAGCAAAAGGTCAGCGTCTCGGTCGACGGCAGCACGCGGCCCTGCCTGGTCGTCGATCGGCTGGGCCATCGAGAAGGCGACGTCGGCCTGTGGGTGGACAGCATGCCCGGCTCCTTCCGCAATCTCCACATCCAACCGGCGAGATAGCCGCCGCTCTATCGCTCGCGCCGCTGAAGCGACGCACACGCTCGCCAGCGCGGCGCGCCGGACCGAGCCGCGGCCGGCCATGCCCCGTCCCCGGCCCAAGCGTGGCCCGGTGAGCGCGCCGCGGCGGTGCGACGATCGCGCCAGGGAGTTATGGCGCGAAATGACCGCACATTCGTTTGGCTGTGAGTCATCTCTCCGATTCGAGTGCGAGTGAGCGGAAAGTACCGATCAGTCGCTTCTGTTTACTCGGTTTCGGTCGCCAGATCGGCGTTTACCGTCATGGACGTGCGTCGACCCAATGACATTGGTCGCCGTCCGCGATCCCTGGCGCGCCTCCCCCGCCGGCGCAGGCACGTTTCGATAACGGTCGGATTGCCTTCGAGAACCGCATCGCTTGGAGCGGTACATGCAGTCGGATGATCCGCCTTCGAGCACAAGGCCGCGACGTGACCGCGTTGGACGTCAATCCGCCGCAGCACGCCGACGTATTCGCCGTCGATGAAAAGACGGCGATCCAACCCCTCGACCGGCTCGATCTGGTGCTGCCGCTGTCGCGGGACGCGCC
>DATFXR010000156.1:0-14724 GCA_035315685.1 Vicinamibacterales bacterium
AGCGGACGACACCGCCGGCAACGATGGCGCCGACGAGGAACGCGACAATGGCCGTGAGCGCGAGCGTGACGAGCGTGAAACGCCGGGACATCAGTCTTTGATTATATTCGCCCGGAACTGCTGCTCGTCCCAGGTTTCGACGCCGAGTTGGCGCGCCTTCTCGAGTTTGCTCCCCGCGTCGCTGCCGCACACCACCACGCTCGTTTTCTTGCTGACAGATCCGGCGACTTTGGCGCCGAGCCGTTCGAGCAGCTCGGTCGCCGCTTCGCGCGTCATCGATTCCAGCGTTCCCGTCAGCACGAACGTTTTTCCAGTCAGCGGACCCACCGGCTCGGCTGTGGGTTCGGACAGATCGGTCGTCATCTTGACGCCGGCTTTAGAAAGTTTTTCGACGAGCTGCTGATTCACCGGCTCGCTTGCAAACGCGCGCACGGAGTCGGCGACGACGGGGCCGATCTCGAGTGCGGTCTGGAGCTCCTCGACCGAGGCGGACATCACGCGATCCATCGAACGGAAATGACGGGCCAGCGTCGCCGCCGCCTTCTCACCGACGTGGCGGATGCCGAGCGCGAAGAGCAGGCGCCACAGATCGTTCGACTTGCTGCGTTCGAGCTCCTGAATCACATTGCGTCCGACCTTTCCCAACTTGCGCGGGACGGCGCGCTCCGACCGCGGCTCCTTCGGCGCGACCACCAGGTTCTCGAGCTGGTCCGCGGCGAGGTGATACAGGTCCGCGTAGTCGTGCACGAGCCCCTGCTCGATCAACTGATCGACGAGCGACGCGCCGAGCCCTTCGATGTTCATCGCGCCGCGCGAGGCGAAGTGCTCCATGCTGCGGCGGATGCGCGCCGGGCAGGACAGGTTCTCGCAGCGCCAGACGACTTCTTCTTCGTCCCGGTGCAGCGCGCTGCCGCACTCGGGACAGGTGGTCGGCATCTGCCACGGATCGCTGCGCGGCAGGCCTTCGGGATGCGGGAGGATGGCCTTCACGACCTTGGGGATCACGTCGCCGCCCTTTTCGATCAGCACTCGATCGCCCGGTCGCAGATCCTTGCGCGCGACGTCCTCGGCGTTGTGCAACGTCGCCATCCCGATCGTCGATCCGGCAAGCTTCACGGGCTCGAGCACCGCGTACGGTGTCACCGCACCGGTCCTCCCCACGTTCACCTCAATCGCCTTCAGGGTCGTCGTCGCCTGCTGCGCGGGGAACTTGAAGGCAGTGGCCCAGCGCGGAAACTTGGCGGTGGTGCCGAGTTTGTCGCGAAGCGCGAGATCGTCCACCTTGATGACGACACCGTCGGTCTCGAACTCGAGCGTCTGGCGCTTATCGGCCCACTCGGCGCAGAAGGCCGCGACCTCGTCGACGTTCTCGCAGCGGCGCCAATGCCGTTCGACCGGCAGCCCCCAGGCCGCGAGCGCGCGCAACGTGTCCGAGTGAGTTCGAGGGGCTCCAGCGTCAGCCAGGCGTTGATTGCCGGAGTGTCCGGCTTGAGCCGGACCGTGATCCGCGACCAACTGGTAGATGAATGCTCCGAGGCCGCGTTTGGCGACCAGCGCCGGACTCAGGTTCCGCATCGTTCCGGCTGCGGTGTTCCGCGCGTTCGCGTACGGCGTTTCGCCGGCATCCTCCATCTCGCGATTGATCCGCTCGAAATTCGCACGCGGCAGGTAGACTTCGCCGCGCGCCTCCAGGCGCCCGGCGGGACCATTGCGGAGCGACAAGGGGATCGCGCGAATCGTGCGGACGTTGGTGGTGACGTCTTCGCCGCGTGTCCCGTCTCCCCGCGTCGCACCTCGGAGGAGCTTTCCGTTCTCGTAAGTCAGCGCGAGGCTGAGCCCGTCGATCTTCAGCTCCGCCACATAGGCTACGGGCGCATCGCCGGCACCGGCGCCCCGTCGTACGCGCTCGTCGAAGGCGCGAAGCTCCTGCTCGGTGTAGGCGTTGTCGAGACTGAGCATCGGCGCGAGGTGCTCGACCGTCGCAAAACCCTCGACTGCGCGCCCGGCGACGCGCTGCGTGGGTGAATCAGGGGTGACCAGGTCGGGGTATTCCGCTTCGAGGCGCTCCAGCTCGTGCAGCAGCTTGTCGAATTCTTCGTCGGAGACTTCCGGATCGTCGTGGATGTAGTACCGCTCTTCGTGATGCCGGATCGCGTCACGAAGTTGCTCGAGGCGGGCGTGGGGATCAAAGGACTGCGTCATGGCTGGATGGCTGATGGCTATGGACGATGGTCAATGGGCCATTAACCCTTTGCCATTGACCATATGCCATCAGCCATCAGCCATTGACAGTGCTCGCGCGCTCACCGATCACGCGCAAGCACATAATCAGGAAGCGCGAGCAGAGCGTCGCGCTCGGAGCTCGGCGGGAACATGTAGAGCGGTTTCTTCGCGCGCGCGGCGAACTCTTCGGCCCTGCGGTACGCGTAATCTATCGACGCGTGTTCCTTGAGCGCGCGCTGCAGCTCGTGCCAGAGCTCAGGCGTCACCGTGCGCGACGCGATCACGTCGCGGACAATCTCGGCTCCGCGGCCGTCGTCTTCGTGCTGCTGGAGGTGAATGAGCGGCAGCGTCACCTTGCCTTCGCGCAGGTCGCTGCCGATGGGCTTCCCCACCGCCTCGGCGTCGCCGGTGAAGTCGAGCAGGTCGTCGACGATCTGAAACGCCATCCCCAGATTGAAGCCGTACTCCCACAACGCCTGCGAGCGCTCGCCGGGCAGCTTGTTCAGCATGCCGCCGATCTGCGCGCAGCCGCCGAACAGGTGCGCCGTCTTGCGGCGCATGATGTCGAAGTGCTCGTCCTCGGTGATCTCGGCGTCGCCGTTCTTCGTCAGCTGATAAAGCTCGCCCTCGATCATCCGCAGCGTGACGTCGCAGAGCAGCCGGATGATCTCGAGCTCGTCGTGCGTGAGCGCCATCGCCATCGACTTGATGTAGAGGTAATCGCCGAGCAGGACGGTGATGTCGTTGCCCCACCGCGAATGGACGGCGAGGCGGCCGCGCCGCAGGTCGGAGTCGTCGATGATGTCGTCGTGGACCAGCGTCGCGGTGTGAATGAATTCGACGACCGCGGCATACAGGATCGCGCGGTCGCCCTGGTAGCCGCCCAGGCGCGACGTCATCAGCAGCACGGCCGGCCGGATCCGCTTGCCGCCGCTGGTCTGGATGTACTGGCCGATTTGCGGAATCAGCTGGACCCGCGATTGCACGTGCCGCGCGAATTCCTGGTCCACCTTCTCCAGGTCGGCGCGGATAGGCTCGAAGATCTGCGACAGGGCTGGCGACGATTTTTCCACAGCGTTTGCAGGTCAGAACTCTATCACGGCCTGAACAGCGTGTGGAAGTTGGCCGCCGTGCGCGCGGCGAGGTCCGCGGGCGGGATCTGGTGCATGTCGGCGAGCGTCTCGACGACGCGCGCGACATAGGCGGGCTCGTTCCGCTTGCCGCGATGCGGCACCGGCGCGAGAAACGGGCTGTCCGTTTCTGTCAGGAGGCGATCCAAGGGCACGCGCCGCGCGGTCGCTCGGAGTTCCTCCGCCTTCGGAAAGGTGATGATCCCGGCCAGCGAGACGAAGAAGCCGAGCGCGAGGCCCGCGGCGGCCAGCGACGGGCCGCCCGTGAAGCAGTGCAGCACGCCGCACACCTCGCCGCCGCCCTCTTCACGAAGCACGGTGATCGTGTCCTCGTCCGCCTCCCGTGTGTGGATGACGACGGGCAGCGACAACTCGCGGGCGAGGCGCACCTGTCCGCGGAACACCGCCTGCTGGACGTCGCGCGGCGAGAAGTCGTAGTGATAGTCGAGGCCGATTTCACCGACGGCGCGAGCGGTCGCGGTGCGGGCAATCTGTTCGCGTACCACCATCGTCGCGCGATCGGGTTGGTCCGCGAACTGATGCGCCTGATGCGGGTGCACGCCAATCGCAAACCGGACCAGGGGCCAGAGTTGCTCGAGCCGCGCCGCCTGCGCGGCTTCGTCGGCGTTGCCACCTTCCAGAATCACGAGCGCACGCTCGACCCCCGCATCCTTCGCGCGTTGAACGATTTGCTCGAGGTCCGCGGCGAAGGCGGCGTCGGCGAGGTGACAGTGACTATCGATCACGATGGAGTTCAGGGTGCAGGGTTCAGGGTTCAGGGTTCTCGTTCTTGCCCGACGCCTCTCTCGTGAGCGGATAGTGACCGAACACGTTGTCGAGGCGCAGGCGCGTTACTTTTCCGGCGTCGCGCTCGAAGATCACCAGCGTGTCCTTGACGCCGAAGGTGTCGCCGCCGCGATAGGTCAGCGTTTGCGGCGGCGTTGAGGGAGGGCCGTTGCCCTTCATCGTGAGCGTCCCGGCGTCGGCGACGATGGTCAGCGTGGTCGGGCGTCCGCGGCCGACGCCTTCGAATGTTCCGGCGTACGACGTCAAATCACCCGAGAAGCTGACGGTTTGGTCAGGCGCCTTGCCGAGCACCGCATCCACGATCTCGCGCGCGAGATCGGCGGGGCCTACGGGACCCGCGGTATTCAACAGGACGACGATCGAGAGGCCGCTGTCAGGAAAATACTCGACCTCGGACAGAAAGCCGTTGATGCCGCCGCCGTGAAAGATGGCGCGCCGGCCGCCGAGCTCGGCGACGCCGACGCCGAAGCCGTAGCGGGCCTTCGTGCCGTCGGCCAGCGACGTCGGCGTGATCATCGCCCGGTACGAGTCCCCATCCAGGATCCGGCCGCCGTGCAACGCCGCCAGCCAGGCGCTCAGATCCGACGCCGTCGAGCACAGCGAGCCGGCCGAATACGGCCAGGTGTGGCTGATGAAGCCTTTCAGCACCAGCGTGCCGTTGTCCGTGTCGTAGCCGTGCGCGTGATGGTGGTGAACCGCGCTTTCGCTGCAGTAGTACGAGCGCGACATGCCGGCCTTGTCGAAGAGGTTCGACTTGACGAAGTCGGCGTAGGTCTGGCCACTGAGTTTTTCGATGATGAGGCCGAGCAGGAAGTAGGCGGAGTTGTTGTAGACGAGCGCCTCGCCAGGCATGAAGTCGAGCGGCTTCTCGCCGAACAGCGTGACCAGCGTCTCGCGCGGCTTCTTCAGCTTCATCAGATCGCCGAACTCGGACATCTCGGTGTAGCCCTTGATGCCCGAGGTGTGCGTCAGCAGGTGCCGGATCGTGATGTGCTGCCCGTGCGTCGGGTACTGCGGCAAATGCTTCGTCACCTCGTCTTCGAGCGACAGCTTCCCGCGCTCGGCGAGCAACAAAATCGACGCCGCAGTGAACTGCTTGGTGACCGACCCGATTTCAAAGCTCGCGTCCGCCGGCATCGGGACATCGAGCTCGAGATCCGCGGAACCGTAGCTTTTCGACAGAACCGTCTCTCCGCGCCGCATCACGGAGATCGAGGCGCCCGCCACCTTCCCAGCCTTGATCGGCGCCTCGATCGTCCGATCGATCGCGGACATGGCCGCGCTGGGGGGTTGCGCCGCCGCCGTGGGTCCGCCGGCCCTCGCGGATGGAGCGCCTGGAGCGACGACCGCCGTCGTGATCGCCGCCATCAGAAAGTGCCACCGGCTCATGCGATGCCTCCGGCGGCATCATACATGCCCGCCTCGGCCCGGCGATCGGCGGCAGTAGAATCGCGTGCATGGTGACCATTTCGATCGACGGC
Source organism: Vicinamibacterales bacterium (assembly GCA_035315685.1). Classification (GTDB taxonomy): domain Bacteria; phylum Acidobacteriota; class Vicinamibacteria; order Vicinamibacterales; family CAVVIG01; genus QHWK01. The sequence goes on from DATFXR010000156.1 coordinate 5,642, forward strand.
GATCAGGCGGTGTTCGAGGTCGAGGGCTTCGACAAGCTGTGGGCGCTCCGCAGCCGGCTCCAACTCCCGCTCGCGCACGTTGTCTCAGTGGAGGCCAACGCCGAGCAGGTCGGCCGCTGGTGGCATGGGTTCAAGGTTCTGGGCACCAACGTGCCGGGGCTGCTCGGCGCCGGCACGTTCTACTATCACGGTGAGCTGGTCTTCTGGGACGTTCACGACCCCGCCAACGCGATCATCCTGTCGCTCGATCACCAGCGATACAAGAAGCTGATCATCGAGGTGGCGAATCCGACCGAGGCGGTCGCGCGCCTGCAGTCAGCGCGCGGCACGAGGTTCTAAGGTTCCAAGGTTCCAGGGTGCTCGGTTCATGGTTGATCATCGACAGCAGTCGGGGCCGCAGCACGCGTTCTTGACCGGCTTCATCGCCCGCACGAATGCACTCGCGAACATGCCATCGACCTGCGCCACGAGCCGGTCGACGTCCACACCAGCCTCCGTCAGGAACGCGCGCGCATCTTCGACGTTGTAGACGCGCCACGGTTCGACATCGACCTCAATGAATCCGACCGACGTCAGCTTCGCCGCGAATTCCGTGTCCCTCAGCGCGCCCGCAATGCAGCCAACCCAGAGTTCCAGGCTGCGGAGGATCTCGACCGGCACGTCGCCGCGCACGACGACATCCGACACCGCAAACCGCCCGCCCGGCTTCAGGACGCGGAACGCCTCTCGCAATACCGCGTCCTTGTCGCCCGACAGATTGATGACGCAGTTCGAGATGATCACGTCGACCGAATTGTCGGGGAGCGGGATCGACTCGATCGTGCCCTTCAGGAACTCGACGTTCGTCGCACCCGCCTTGCGCTGGTTCTCACCGGCGAGCGCGAGCATCTCGTCGGTCATGTCCAGGCCGTAGACCTTTCCCGTTGGTCCGACGCGCTTCGCCGCGAGAAGCACGTCGATTCCACCACCGGAGCCGAGGTCGAGGACGATCTGGCCGGGTTCGAGCGCCAGCAGGGCCGTCGGGTTGCCGCAGCCGAGGGACGCGGCGACGGCCGCGCCGGGCAGATCGGTCGTTTCAGCCGCCGAGTACAGGTTCGAGGTAATCGGATCGCCACACCCGAACGGATTCGCGCCGCAGCACCCCGAGTTCGTCGCCGATTCGGTCACCGCGCTGGCGATTGCGCCGTATCTCGCACGCACCGCCTGCTGGACGTCTGACATGGCCTTCTTTCGTCTATGCAGAAGCGAATATACAGAGGATAGGCCGGCATGCTACATTCGTCAAGGCGAATATATGGGACGGCTGCAGGAAATGGAGGCGCTCTTCAAAGCGCTCGCCGATGCCACGCGCTTGCGCATCTTGGGACTGCTGCTGACCGGCGAAGTCTGCGTCTGCGACATCCACGAGAGCCTCGGGATCCCGCAGCCGAAGGCGTCGCGACATCTCGCGTACCTCCGCCGTTCGGGTTTGGTCGAGACGCGGCGCGAGGGCCTGTGGATCCATTACCGCCTGGGTGACCTGGCGGATCCGGTGATGGCCGCGATTGTCGATGCGGTGCGGCACGCGCTGACGCATGTCGGCTCCGTTCAGCGCGACGGTCAGCGTTTGCAAAAGCGCACCGGCTGTTGCGTGCCGGCACCCGACGAAGTGTCCGGCGTCGGGTGCTGCTCGACTCAGTCGATGAATAGCGGACGGCGATGATGCCGGCAGCCATCGGACTGGCACGGCCCGCAGACGCTGAAGACGTGCTTCGACTCGTTGCAACACATTGCCTTCCGCTCGATGGCCTGCGGGAGCACCTTGCGACGGCGATTGTCGCCCGAGACGACGGCAACGAGATCGTGGGCACCGCCGCGCTGGAAATGTACCAGGATGGCGCGCTGTTGCGCTCAGTCGCTGTAGCTTCCCCGCGGCAAGGACGTGGCGTTGGCCGCGCACTCACGGACGCTGCCATCCAGTTGGCAGTCGAGCGTGGTGCGCGGGCGATATTCCTGCTGACGACGACGGCCGAGCGTTACTTTTCGCAGTTTGGATTCGAGCGCATCACCCGCAACGAGGTGCCACAATCGGTGCAGGTTTCAATCGAATTTGTGTCAGCATGCCCGGCCAGCGCCGTCGTGATGCGGCGCCTCCTCTAGCTGGCGCGACGATGGTGGACCACGTGATTTTCGCGTGTGTGCACAATGCCGGGCGTTCTCAGATGGCGGCCGCGTTCTTCAATGCGCTGGCGGATCCGAGTCGCGCGCAGGCGATATCGGCCGGTACAAATCCCGGCGGCCACGTGCACGCGGTCGTCGTCGACGTGATGCGGGAAGTCGGGATCGACCTCAGCACCAAGAAGCCGCAGCGCCTGACGCACGACCTCGCGAGCGGGGCATCCCTCCTGGTGACAATGGGCTGCGGTGAGTCGTGCCCCTACATTCCCGGGCTGCACCGGAACGATTGGCCGCTCACCGATCCGAAAGGCCAGCCGCTCGATGCGGTGCGCAGGGTTCGCGACGAGATTCGCGATCGGGTGGCGCAGCTCGTGGATGACCACGGATGGCGGCGGTCCGACTCGGGCTGAGCGGCTCACCGTCGTGTTGAGCTGGCGGGCCGGTCTGCAACGACCGTGTCTGGGTGAATGCTCCGATCTATCGAACCCGTGTACCCGGCGCGGGCGGCTGCGCGAAGGTCACGACTTCCGGCTTGCCGCCCTCGGGACTCGCGGCGAGTACCATCCCGTTCGACTCGATTCCCATCAGTTTTGCCGGCTTCAGGTTGAAGACGACCACCACGGTCCTGCCGACCAGCGTCTCGGGCTCGTAGGCCTCGGCGATGCCGGCGACCAGCGTGCGCTGCTCTGTGCCGACGTCCACCGACAGTTTCAGCAGCTTCTTCGATTTTTCGACCTTCTCCGCTGCGAGCACCTTCGCCACGCGGAGCTCGACCTTCATGAAATCTTCGATCGTGATTCGCGCGTCGGTTGACGCCGACGCCGGCATCGGCGCGGCAGGCGGCGTTGGCGCTGCGGCCGCCGGCACGGGCGAGGACACCGGCGCGCTGACAGGCGGCAGCGCGCCCGGTGACGGACCATCGGGCGGAACGGGATTATCGGTCACGGAGATCTCCTTGCGCGGCCACAGTGGCCCCTCCTGGAGGAGCACGCGCTCGCCGTCGTTGCGCCAGCGGCCGTCACGATCGAAGTTGAGTCCGGCGGCGGGCGCGCCGATGCGACGAAGGATTTCGCGGCTCGACGACGGTGTGATCGGTTCGAGCAGCACCGCGGCGAGGCGGATCGCTTCCGCCGCGTCGAACAGGACCTGTGTCAGCCGCTCGGCCGACGCCGGATCCTTCGCAAGAGTCCACGGCGCGGTCGACGCGATGAACTCGTTGCCGGCGTCGATCAGCCGATACGCCGCCGCCGCGCCGTCATGGAGCGCGAAGCTGTCCATCGACTTCTGGTACTCGGCGACGACCGACTCCGCCAACCGCACGAGCTGATCGGAGGCGGCGGCGGCCGGCGCGAGCCGCCCGCCGCGGTAGCGATGCGCCATCGCCGTCACGCGGCTCACGAGATTGCCGAGGTTGTTCGCGAGATCGACGTTGTAGCGCTCGTCGTACCGCTCCCACGAGAAATCGCCGTCTCCGCCGAACGCGATCTCCTTCACGAGATACAGCCGCAGCGGATCACGGCCGTGCCGATCCGCGGCCGCCAGCGGGTCGATGATCGTGCCGAGCGTCTTGCTCATCCGCTGGCCGTTGATCGTCAGGAAACCGTGGCCGAAGATCGTCCGCGGCAGCGGCAGCTTCGCCGACAGCAGCATCGCCGGCCAGATCACCGCATGGAAGCGCGTGATGTCCTTGCCGATGACGTGCAGATCGGCCGGCCACCACTTCGCGAACATCGCCGCGTTCTCGTCCTGGCCAAGACCGACCGCCGACGCGTAGTTGATCAGCGCATCGAACCACACGTAGACGACGCTCGACGGATCCCAGGGAAGCGGAATGCCCCACGACTGTCCGGCCCGGCTCACCGAGACGTCGATCAGCCCGCCTTCGATCAGCCGAAGGATCTCGTTGCGCCTGATCTCCGGCTGCAGGAACCCGGGATGCGCCTTGAAGTGATCGAGCAGCGGCTGCTGGTACTTCGACAGGCGGAAGAAGTAGTTCTTCTCGCGAATCCACTCGGGCTTCAACGTCGGGTGCAGCGGGCAGTTGCCGTTGACGAGATCTTTTTCCTGCTTGAACTCTTCGCAGCTGACGCAGTACCACCCTTCGTAGACGCCCTCGTAGATGTCGCCGGCGTCGTAGATCCGTTGAGCAATTGCGGTCGTGCCCCGCCGATGCCGCGGCTCCGTCGTCCGGATGAAGTCGTCGAACGACACGTCGAGGCACGCCCACGCCTTGCGGAAGACCTGCTCCATCTGGTCGCAGTAGGCCAGCGGATCCAGCCCCTCTTCCTGAGCCTTCTTGAAGACGTTCTGCGAGTGCTCGTCGTTGCCCATCAGGAACCGCGTGTCGAACCCGCGCAGACGCTTGTAGCGCGCGATGACGTCGGCGCAGACTTTTTCGTAGGCCGTCCCGAGGTGCGGCTGGCTGTTGACGTAGTCGATCGCCGTCGTGAGGAAGCAGGTGCTCATGGGCGTGCTCCGTACGCGGCGATGGCGATCGCCTGCACGTCCTTCACCGATACCTGATTCGCGCGCGCCAGCGCGACGCAGTCGTCGAACTCGGGCGTCGCGTTCACGACACGGCCGTTGTGGCGCGCAACCTTGAAGCGGACCGGGCCGATCGGCGTCTCGATCGTGACGAGCTCACGCTGCAGGCACTCGCGATCCACGTCGTAGTGCCGCAGCCCAATAGTGGTGGTTTCGCTGAAGATGACCTCCGTCATGTGCAGGCGCCGATCGGGCGCCGCGACTACCGTCAGCAGCGTACCCGGGCGGTTCTTTTTCATCTGCACCGGGGTATAGAACACTTCGAGGGCGCCGGCCGCGAACAGCCGGTCCATCACGACTCCGAAGAGTTGCGGGTTCATGTCGTCGATCTCGCACTCGATCACGGTGACGCGATCGCCGGGCAGCGGAGCGTCGACCTCGCGGCCGATCAGCACGCGGACGACGTTCGGAGTCTCGGCGTCGTCGCGATCGCCGGCGCCGTAGCCGACGCGCTCGATCGACATCGGCGGCATCGGACCGAACGCCGACGCGAAGGTGGTCGCAATCAGCGCGCCGGTCGGCGTGACCAGCTCCTTCTGCACCCGCCCGCCGTAGATCGGGGCGTCGCCGAGCAGCCTGACCGTCGCAGGCGCCGGTACCGGAAACAGTCCATGCGCCGACTGGACCATGCCACCGCCGACGTTCAGCGGCGAGCAGACGACGCGATCGGCGTTCGCCCAGTCCATGGCGTGGACAATGCCGACGATATCGATGATCGAGTCGATGGCGCCCACCTCGTGGAGATGGACACGATCGATCGGCGTGTGGTGGATGGCGGCTTCCGCTTCACCGAGACGCCGGAACATCGCCCTGGCGCGTTCGCGTCCCGGTGGGGTCAGGCTCGAATGATCGATGAGGTGGAAGATCTCCTCCAGGTTCCGATGCGCGCCGTCGCCGTGCGCCTCGTGGTGGTGGCTGTGATCGTGCGCGCCATGATGGTCGTGACGATGTTCGTGCGCGCCGTGTTCCATCGCCTGGACGCTGAACTTGGTCGCGGACACGCCGGCCCGCAGCACACGGTGCGCCTGCACGTGCGCCGCGTCCAGGGCCAGGCTGCCCAGGGCACGCTGCAGATCCTCGAACGGCAGCCCGGCGTCGAGCAGCGCTCCAAGCGCCATGTCGCCCGAGATTCCTGAGAAACAATCGAGGTAAAGAATTCTCCCCATCGTCGCGCCACGAGCAATTGAGAATTAAGAAATGAGAATTAAGAATTCGTGCACACGTCCGAAAGTTCGGGATGCCAGTAATTTTCCCCGGATTCTCACGAACATTGGTACGAATTCCAATTTCTCAATTCCGAATTCCTAATTGCACTTTTCCAATCTCACTCTTCTGCCGATTCCTTGAAACTCCAGTACTGCCCCTCGCCGAGGATCAGATGATCGACCAGGTCGATCCCGAGCAACACCCCCGCCGCCGCGAGCCGACGCGTCAGTTCCACATCCTCGGGACTCGGCGTGGGATCGCCCGACGGGTGGTTGTGAAAAACGACGATCGCGGCAGCGCCACCGGTCGTGGCGGCGCGGTACACCTCGCGCGGCTCGACGATGGTGCTGTTCAGCGTGCCGCTGGACAGCACCGCCGTGCGCAGCACCCGATGCTTCGTGTCCAGCAGCACGATCCCGAACTGCTCGATCTCTCGCCCGGCATACCGCGGCATCAAGTAGACCGCCGCGTCGTGCGCGTTGCGAATCTGCAGCCGCGCGCTGCCGGGCCGCGCCAGCGTCCGGCGGCCCAGTTCCACGGCAGCGACGATCTGGGCCGCGCGCGCCGCGCCGATACCAGCGGTTCGCCGGCAGTCATCCGGCGTGCAGCGCGTCAACCCGTGCAGGCCGCCGTGCGCCACGAGGAGCGCGTTGGCCACTGCCAGCGCGTCGCCGCCTCGCGATCCGTGGCCGATGATCAGCGCCAGGAGCTCGTTGTCGCCGAGCGCCGCGACGCCGTGACGGCGCAGCTTCTCTCGCGGCCGATCCTCCGGCAGCAAGTTCTTCATCTTACACCTTCGCTGTAACGGCCAGTCCGACTCCGGGCCGCGTGCCCGCGTGCGAACGCGGGCGGTATACTTGACGCATGCGGCGTCTGCGTCACGCGCTGGTCTCGTTCGCGGTTGCGGCCGCGACGGCCAGCGCAGCGTGCACCGATCCTCCCGACAAGGAGCTGCAGCAGGCGCAGGGGGCGATCGATGCCGCGCGCGTCGCCGGCGCCGACCAGTACGCGCACGACGAGTTTGCCGCCGCCGAGGACGCGCTCAAGCGCGCGCGCAACGCGGTCGATCAGCGCGACTACCGTCAGGCGCTGAACGATGCGCTCGATGCGCGCGAACGCGCGCAGACCGCCGCCAAAGACACGGTCAACAAGAAAGCCACGGCTCGCGTCGACGCCGAGAAGGCGATCGCTGACGCATCCGCCGCGCTCGTCGAATCGCGCGGCAAGCTCAAGGCTGCGGAGTCCGGTCACATTGTTCAGAAATCGGTCGCCGCCGCCAACCGATCGGTCGGCGAGCACGAGCGGCGCGTGCAAGAAGCGCGCGCGGCGTTCGATCGCGGCGACTACCTCGCAGCGATCGAGCAGGCGCGCGGCGCCGCCGCGGATTTACGCGCAACCACGGGCGATCTCGAACCGGCGGCGACGACCGGCACGCGGCGGCATCGATAGGCCGATCTCAGAATCTGCGACGTTGCGCGCGCACGACGTGGAGAAATCTGCACCGCGTCGGCGTGCCTCCGCGCGCCTGCAGGAGTCGGAGCAGGGGACTGGTAGCTGGCAACTGGTGGCTGGAAGCTGGGAACTGGAAGTTGCGGACCCAGATTCCAGTCCCCAGCCCCCTCTCGGTCACCCACGCAGCCACGTTCCTTCGAACACCACCTCAGCCCAGCCGGTGAGATAGACGTTGTCATCCCGCCACTCGACGCGCTGACGACCGCCCGGGGCGATCACCACGGCGTCGCGGGCGGCGCCGCCAAACGCCGCTGCGGCGATCAGCGCGGCACACGATCCGGTGCCAGACGAGGTCGTGGGGCCGACGCCGCGTTCCCAGATGAGAATCCGCACCGACTCCGGCGCCTCGACGTGGGCGAACTCGACGTTGGTGCGCTCGGGAAACATCTCGTGACGCTCGAGCGCAGGGCCAAGTCGCTGAAACCGCGCCTCGTCGGGCAGTGGACCGAGCGTCACGCACTGCGGATTGCCGAAGGTCATCACGGCGAGCGCGAGCCGCTCACCGGCAGCCGCCACAGTCACCTGCCGAAGATCGACAGGCACGCCCATCGCCGCCCGGAACGTGTGGCGCGCGCCGTCGCGCGCGATCCACTCGAGCTGCTTGGTGCCGCCCTCGGTCTCAATCGTCAGTCGTGGCTTCGGCCCGTCACGCAGAAGCAGCGCGGCGAGCCCGCGAACACCGTTCCCGGAGACCTCCGACCGACTGCCGTCCGCATTGAACAGTCGCATCGATGCCCCCCGGTCCGTCGGCGTGTACAGGATCAGCCCGTCTCCACCGATACCGGTATGCCGATCGCACAGCTCCCGGGCGAGTTCGGCATGCGCCAGACCAGTGGCATCTTCGTCGCGAACGTAGATGAAGTCGTTGCCGTAGGCGTGGGCTTTCGAAAAGTCGATCGTCACTTGCGGCAGAAGGCGAGGAGGTGCCAGCCGAAGCGGCGGACGAGCGGGCGTGGCAGCGCGTTGAAGGTTCCGACGAACAGTCCGTTGTAGACGGCGCCCTTCCATCCGCCATGCAGCCGCGACGTCACGGGAAACCGCTCGGGGACGATCGTGACGGCCGAGAAGCCAGCGAGCAGCCGTCGGAATTCGCCAATGCTGAACTTCAAGAGCACCGGCGCATCGTCGTGTTCCAGCCCGACCTTCATCAGCTTCGACAGCGCATTGAGCCACGACACCCGGTTGTAGACCTGGAAGATGGCCTCGCCGCCCGGTTTCAGGACCCGCCGGCATTCGGCGACGAGTTTTTGCGGATTCGCCGTGTACTGGACAACCCCGTGGGCGTACACGAGGTCAAAGCGGTTGTCGGACAGCGGCAGCTGCTCCCCGTCGGCGACTTCGAAGGTGCCCTCGAGTCCCTGCTGCCTGAAGTTCGCACGGGCCAGCTCGATGGCTGATGCGGCCAGATCGACGCCGGTGACGGCGGCGCCGCCTTTCGCGAAGCGTGCCAGATCGACCCCGGCGCCGCAACCGACCTCCAGAACCGAACGGCCGCGATAGCCGTCAAAAGCGACGAGCCGGAGCAGGTGATGCAGCTTCTCGAAGTGGTACTGGTCGAGGTCGTCGAAGAAGCCGCGGGAGCCGACCGGATGGGTCGTGATCTCGAGATCGTGAATGTGGTGGTTCCAGTAGTCGCGTACCGCCTCGGTCGTCGCCACGGACCA
>DATFXR010000157.1:0-17968 GCA_035315685.1 Vicinamibacterales bacterium
CTCGACCTCGCTGCATGTCGATCAGGACTTCACGGCCGATCGCGAGGCGCTCGGCGCGGCGGTCGACGCGTACGGCGGCGCGAGCGGCCAGGGCTTCGAGGCGGGCCTGACGCCAGACGACGACACGCCCGATACCGGCAACGCGTTCGTCGCCGACGAGACCGAATTCAACATCTTCAACACCGATCGCCGGCTCGACGCCCTCCAGACGCTGGCCGACCAGCTTGCCGGGATCGAGCAGAAGAAATCGGTGATCTACTTCAGCAGCGGCATGAGCCAGCAGGGCACCGACAACCAGGTGCAGCTGCGGCGGACCGTCGATCGAGCAAAACGCGCCAACGTCTCACTCTATGCAGCCGACATGCGGGGACTGCAGGCGTTGGTGCCTGGCGGCGACGCGACCGCGGCCAGCCTGCGCGGCACCGCTGCCTTCTCGGGCGCGTCGACGCGCAACCAGTCGGACCGCCGCGCCGGCTCGCAGGACACGCTGACGACGATGGCGGAGGACACCGGCGGCCGGGCGTTCTTCGACTCCAACGGCTTCGGCGCGGTGTTCGATCGGGTGGTGAACGACACGTCGGCGTACTACGTGCTCGGTTACTCGAGCACGAACAGCGCGCGCGACGGCCGCTTCCGCCGCATCAAAGTGAAGCTGAAGCGGACCGATCTCAAGGTCGAGTATCGATCAGGGTACTACGCGGCGCGCGACTTCGCGCACTCGACGAAAGAAGACCGTGAACAGCAGCTGCAGGATCAGCTGCTGTCGGACCTGTCGGCGACCGATCTGAGCGCCTACGTGTCGAGTGCGTACTTCCGTGTCGCCGACAACCGCTACTTCGTGCCGCTGTCGCTCATTGTCCCCGGTAACCAGATCCCGATTACCAGGGCGACCGACAGGAACAAGGCGACGCTCGACGTGCTCGGGATTGTCCGCGACATGCACCAGCGGCCGGTGGGGCGCGTCCGCGACACGCTCAGGCTCTCGCCCGACGGTGCCGACGATCTGCAGAGAAAGACCGTCCAGTACGAGAGCGGATTCGAGATGCCGTCCGGCAAGTACCACGTGAAGATGGTCGTGCGCGAGAACGAGGACGGCGCGTTCGGGTCGTACGAAACCGACTTCGTCGTTCCCGACGTCAAGCGTGACGCGATCAAGCTCAGCTCGGTCATCGTCGGCACGCAGCTTCAGGCTGTGTCGCGCAAGAACGAACCGAACCCGCTGATCAAAGACGGCCGTGAGCTGGTGCCGAACGTGACGCGGGTGGTCTCCTCGAATCAGCATCTGTATTTCTATTACGAGGTCTACGAGCCGTCGCAGCCGGTGAAGCTGTTGACGAGCATCGCGTTCTTCCGCGGCCGTCAGCGGGCGTTCGAGACGCCACTCGTGGAGCAGACGGAGCTCGCCGGGACGAATCGTAAGGCCGCGGTCTTTCAATTCGACGTGCCGGCGGCGTCTCTCCGCCCCGGCCTCTACACCTGTCAGATCAATGTCGTCGACGATTCCGCCGGCACCTTCGCGTTTCCGAGGCTGCAGCTGTACATCCGGCGCTGACGCGATTCCCGTTGCAGATCAGCCTCAACCGCGGAGCACTCAGAAAACGCAAAGCGACGTTTCTCTGCGGATTCAGCGGCGGTTGACCGTACCTTCACGACAACGCAATAGCGCTGCGCGTCCGACGTCACGTCACGTGGTCCCAGCGTAGCGCGAAGCTTCAGCCGAGCGATCCGTTGTGATAGCGTGTCGCACGTCATGAGCAGACACGCTGCGGTGTTCACCGTGCTCGCGACGGCGTCGTTCGCCGTCGGGGCGCAATCGCCGAGGACCCACCGCCTCGAAGCGACGCCGTCCACGGTCGCGTACGGCTACTACTGGTCCGAGGCGAAGCCGGCGCTGCGGATCGCGTCCGGCGACATCATCGACGTGGACACGCTGCTGACGAACAGCCCGATGGGTCTCGCGCGCGCCGGCGTGCCCGACGCGAAGATTCAGAGCTCGCTCAAGGCGATCGTCACCGAAGTCACCGGCGACCGCCGCGGGCCTGGCGGCCATATCCTCACCGGGCCGGTGTATGTCGAGGGCGCGCAGCCCGGCGACGCGCTGGAAGTGAAGATCCTCTCGATCGACTTCCCGCTCGACTACGGCTACAACGGCTGCGCCGGCATTCTGCCGGAGAACTGCGATCGCTCCGTGCCGGCGCGGATCATTCCGATCGACGCGAAGACGATGACGGCGGAGTTCGCACCCGGCATCGTGATCCCGCTGCATCCGTTCTTCGGCAGCATGGGCGTCGCGCCTGCGCCGGAGCTCGGGCGCGTGAGCAGCAATCCGCCGGGCAAGCACGCCGGCAATCTCGACAACCGCGAGCTGGGCGTCGGATCGACACTCTATATTCCCGTGTTCGTGGCTGGCGCGCTCTTCGAGGTCGGCGACGGCCACGGCGCCCAGGGCGACGGCGAAGTGGATCAGACTGCGGTCGAAACGTCGCTGCGCGGACGCATCCAGCTCATCGTGCGCAAAGGCATGCCGCTGACGTGGCCGCGGGCGGAGACGGCGACCGACTACCTCAGCATGGCCACCGATCCGGATCTCATGGTCGCCACCAAAGGCGCGATCCAGGAGATGGTCGACTTCGTTGCGGCATCGAGAAAGATGACGAAACACCAGGCCTACCAGCTGGTGAGCATCGCCGGCAATGTCGCGGTGACGCAGCTCGTCGACCGGCCGAATCACGGCGTCCACGTGCGCCTGCCGAAGAGCATCTTCCATTGAGCAGAGGAGACGTCATGAGGCAGATGGTGCAGCTCGCGGTTGTGGTGCTGCCGATCCTCGGCACGGCGTCGTTCGCGGCACCGGCCGCGACGGACGCCGAGATTCGCGCGATCGAGAAGCAGTGGAACGAGGCGCGCGTGAAAGCCGATATCGCGACGCTCGATCGCCTGCTCGATCGCGACTGGACCGTGACCCACGGCGACGGCACGATCGACACCAAGGCGGAGTACCTCGGCGATTTGCGGTCCGGCGCGCGGAAGTTCTTCGCGGACGTCACCGAGGATCACGTCGACGTGCGCGTCTACGGAGACACCGCCGTCGCGTCCGGCACGAGCGATTCGAAAGTGGAATACAAGGGCAGGCCGTCCGGTGGTCCGCTCCGCTTCACGCGCGTTTACATCAAGCGCGACGGCCGCTGGCTGATGATCGTCACGCACGCCACGCGCAGGAATTAAGAATTGAGAATTAAGAATTGAGAATTCGTGCCACGCTGGCAAGAGGCGAAATGTTGCGGTCGTGATCACGAATTCTTAATTCCAAATTCATAATTCTTAATTGCAGGGTTCGGCCGTGACGCCGTCCAGCGGGCGAACCACTCCCTGGTCGGCGATCGCGTGCAGAAAACGTCGCACCGTGATGCAAGGATTGTGCGTCCAAACGTGGAGCCGACGCTATACTGGCGCCGCGAAACGCTCGTGTTTACCGCTGTTTCAAGGAGGTTCTCGTGCCCGACGTGAACTCGCACCCGCCCGGAACGTTTTCGTGGCCTGAGCTGGCGACGACCGATCAGAAAGCCGGCGTTGCGTACTACCGCGGGCTGTTCGGCTGGGATGTCAAAGAGGAGCCGATGGGTCCGACCGAGGTCTACTCGATGTTCCAGATGCGCGGCCGCCCGGTCGCCGCGGCGTACACGATGCGGCCGGAAGAGAAACAGGCCGGCGCCCCGCCTCACTGGAACTCGTACGTCACCGTCAACAACGTCGACGAAGTCGTGACCAAGGCGCAGGCGATCGGCGCGCGCGTGTTCGCGCCGCCGTTCGACGTGATGGACGCCGGACGGATGGCCGTCCTGCAGGATCCCACCGGCGCGGTGTTTCAAGTGTGGCAGGCGAAGAACCACGTCGGGGCGATGATCCTCAACGAGCCCGGTGCGCTCTGCTGGACCGAATTGACGACCAGCGATCTGCGGGCGGCGGAAGGGTTCTACACGCAGCTGTTCCACTGGACCGCGAAGCGCAGCGATCCCGCGTCGGGCATGGAGTACACCGAGATGAGCAACAACGGGCAGCCGGGCGTCGGCATGATGCCCAAGCCGCCGAACATGCCGGCGCACATCCCGTCGTTCTGGATGCCGTACTTCATGGTCGCCAACGTCGACGCGAGCACCGACAAGGCGAAGCAGCTGGGCGGGAAGGCGATGGTTGGACCGCAGGACATCTCGAACGTCGGCCGCTTCTCGGTCGTCAGCGACCCGCAGGGCGCCGTCTTCGCGCTGTTCCAGCCCGCTCCGCGGCAGTAGCAGACCGCTGCCACATCATGTCGTAGTGTCCGGCTTCACCCGGACCTCAGCGAGGTCCGCGGAAGGCGGACACTACGCGCGTGTGATTTCCTGTTTAATAAGAGGCGGGGTACGCACGATGTTCACGAAGAAACGGCTGACGATCCCGTCAGCCGCCGAGGCACTACCCGGACGCGCCGAGCGGATGACGGTTCCGGACGCGCATTTCGTCAACCACCATCGTCTGGCGCCGCCGTTTCCCGATGGTCTGCAGCGGGCGCTGTTCGGTATGGGCTGCTTCTGGGGCGCTGAGCGGAAGTTCTGGCAGCTTCGCGGTGTCTACAGCACCGCGGTGGGGTACGCGGGGGGCCACACGCCCAACGCGACCTATCGCGAGGTCTGCACGGGTATGACCGGGCACAACGAAGTCGTGCTCGTGGTCTTCGATCCGAAGGTTGTCAGCTACGAGCAGCTGCTGAAGACGTTCTGGGAGAATCACGACCCGACGCAGGGCATGCGGCAGGGCAACGACATCGGCACGCAGTATCGATCCGGCATCTACTATTTCGACGGGGCGCAGCAGCGTGCCGCGGAGCAGTCGCGCGACGCGTTCCAGAAGCAGTTGACAGCCGCCGGCTATGGAACGATCACGACCGAGATCCTGCCGGCACCAGAGTTCTATTACGCCGAGGATTACCACCAGCAGTACCTCGCCAAGGATCCCGACGGCTACTGCGGACTCGGCGGTACAGGCGTCAGCTGTCCAATCGGCGTGGGTGTGACTGCCTGATCGGCGGTGCCGCCGCTGCGCGCTGCAATTAAGAATTAAAGAAGTAAGAATTAAGAATTCCTGATCAGGCTGTCGCACTGCCTGGCAGCGGAACAGCGTGACGCGCATTCTTAATTCTTAATTTGTAATTCTTAATTGCCCGATGCCGGTCCAAGCACTTCCAATCGACGGGTACATCGAACCAATCATCGCAGCAGTCCGCCGCTCGCGTGCGGTCGTAGTCACCGCCGCGCCGGGGGCTGGAAAAACCACGCGCGTTCCGCCGGCGCTGCTCGTTGACGGTCCGGTGATCCTCCTGCAGCCGCGGCGCGTCGCGGCGCGCGCGATCGCGGCGCGGGTTGCCGCTGAACGCGGCTGGACTCTCGGCCGCGAGGTCGGTTGGCAGGTGCGCTTCGAGCGCCGCTTCTCGGCCGAGACCGCGCTGCTCGTCGTCACCGAGGGGGTACTCACAGCGCGGCTGCAACACGATCCGCTGCTGTCGAAGTTCCGCACGGTCGTGCTCGACGAGTTTCACGAGCGAAGCGTGCACGCCGACGTGGCCCTTGCCCTCGCCCGTCAGGCCTGGCGCGCCCGTTCGACCGCTGCCGCTTCGTCCTCGGCGACGTCGACCGACGAGGACCTGCGCATCGTCGTCATGTCGGCGACGCTCGACGCGGATGCGGTGGCGTCGTTCCTCGGCGACTGCCCGATCGTCGCCGTGCCGGGCCGCACCTATCCTCTCGACGTCACCTACACGCCCGGTGTGCCGATCGGTGAAGCCGCCTCGAGTGCGCTGGCGGCGACGGGCGGGCAGGTGCTCTGCTTTCTCCCGGGCGCCGGGGAGATTCGCCGCGCGGCCGCCGACATCGAGCCGCGCGTCGGAGCGGACGTCGAAGTAGTGCCGCTCCATGGATCGCTGGACGCCGACGCACAGGGCCTGGCGCTCCGTCCGTCATCTCGCCGCCGGATCGTCGTCGCCACGAACATCGCGGAAACGTCGCTGACGGTTCCGGGCGTCACCGCCGTCGTCGATACTGGTCTGCAGAAGATTGCGCGGTACGACGCCGACCGCGGCATCGACAGTCTCGAGACCGAGCGTGTCACTGCAGATGCTGCCGATCAGCGCGCCGGCCGTGCCGGCCGCCTCGCACCCGGCATCGTGCGGCGGCTCTGGGATCGGCGCGATCGATTGCGGCCGCATCGCGAGCCGGACATCCGGCGAATCGATCTGGCCGGCACGGTGCTCGATGTGATTGCCTGGGGCGGCGATCCACGGACGCTCGACTGGTTCGAAGCGCCGCCGGCCGATGCGATCGCCGCTGCGCTGACGCTGCTCGGGCGGCTCGGTGTGATCGACGGACGCGGCCGGCTGACCGCGTTGGGCGAGCAGGTGCGGCGGATCCCGCTGCATCCACGACTCGCGTGCATGCTCGCCGCCGCCGGCGGCGGACCTCAGATGGCGCGGGCCTGTGCGCTTCTCTCCGAACGCCATCTGTTGCCGCCGCGCAGCGCATCTACCACATCCGATCTCCTGTCGGCGCTGGATCACTGGTCCGGGATGCCGCCGCATGTCCACCACGCGGCGGCGAGTATCCAGTCCGCGTTTCGGTCAGCCATCAGCCCTCAGCCCTCAGCCATTGACCGCGGCGAGGCGGTATTCCGCCGGGCCGTCCTGTCCGGATATCCCGACCGGGTCGCACAGCGACGCGCGCCGGGATCGCCGGAAGTGCTGCTCGCCTCCGGCACGGGCGCCACAATCGCCCGCGACAGCGGCGTCCATGACGGCGAGTTTCTCGTCGCGGTCGACGTCGCGCGACGGGCGGCGCCCGCCACGGCTCTGGTCCGCATCGCGAGCCGCGTCGAGCGCGAATGGCTCGCGCCGACCGCATCAGAGACCGTGCACCGTTTCGACGGATCGAGCGGCCGCGTGAGGGCGTTCGCCATCGAGCGCTATCTGGCGCTGGTTCTCGGCGAGCAGCCCGTCGCCGCCGACGTCGACGTTGCCGCACGGATGCTCGCTGACGCCTGGCTGGCGCGCGGACCTCGCGGCGCCGATGCGCAGTTGCTGCGCCGCCTGCGCTTCGCCGGACACGAGGCGGACGTTGCAGAATTGATCCGCACTGCCGCGTACGGTGCGCGATCGCTCGATGCGGTCACGCCTGGCGCTGCGCTCACGCCAGCCGTCCTGCGCGATCTCGACCGCGACGCGCCGGAGATGCTCGCGGTGCCCAGCGGCCGCAGCGCACGCCTCGAGTACAACGAGGATGGGACGGTGTCGGCGTCGGTGAAGCTCCAGGAACTGTTCGGTCTCGCCGACTCACCGCGAATCGGGCGCCGCCGCGAGCCTGTTGTCCTCGCACTGCTCGCGCCGAACGGCCGTCCCGTCCAGATCACGCGCGACCTGCGCAGCTTCTGGAACAACACGTATCCGGAAGTACGAAAGGAGCTGCGCGGCCGCTACCCGAAGCACCCGTGGCCCGAGGATCCGTGGAGCGCACAGCCGACGCATCGGACTGTGCGCCGGAAGCATTGACTGGGCGTAGCACGAAGGCTTCAGCCGAGCGACGGCCGCTCGCCTAAAGGCGTCGCGCTACGTCAGGAGCATCGAGCGCTCCAAGCAGCGGCTGACCGGCGCGGGCAGCGTAGAAACCGAACGCGGCCGAGGCCAGGACGAGCGCGATCGAGAGATTGCCGGGCAGGGCCGCCCAGCTCGCGGCATGCGGCAGGATCGGTGCGACCGTCACGATGTTGTCCACGATGAGCATCACCGCCGTCACCAGCAGGCCGAACCTGAAGATCGCCAGGGTGATGATGCCGATCGCCGTGAGCTGGCCGACCACGTAGAGCGACAACTCCTGACCGAACGGGATGTTGCTCGTCACCGCAGCGGTGACGACGGTCATCCCGACCGCGACCGCGATCCACGTCCGCCTCACGATCAGGCGCAGGCCGACGAAGGTCATCGTGATGAGCAGCGCGGTCTGAACGCTGCTGTAGAACTGGCCGGCCCAGGCCAGGATGAGCGAACCTGCGCCGCTCAGCACGCGCACGTCGCCATCCAGAAACGGCAGCGCGGGCGCGCGTCCGATCTGGTACGGCATCGCACCGCGGAACCCGTCGTTGACGATCAGCGCGGCTCCGAGCGCGACGCCGATCAGGATCTCGCGGCCGATTCGCGGGTCGCGGACGTGTCCGGCAAACAGCCGCGTCCATCCGAGCAGGCCGTCGGGCCAGAACCGCCGGCCATATGGCTCGAGCGCGACGTAGAGCACCCACAACAGCGCGACTTGAAACAGCATGTTGCCGCAGACGCGGAAGAAGCTGTTCACCTCGGCCGCCGGGCGCGGGCGTGACGGCCGGCGGCCCGACCGTGACGTCGAATTCGGTCACGACATCTACCTCGGCCCCCTGACGCTCGGCTACAGCCTTCGCGCTCCGTTATGGCGGCGCGAATTTGCCGAACAGCGGCTCGCCGGCGCGTGAGGCGTAGAAGCCGAACATGGCCAGCAGGACGATGGCGGCAATGGTCCAGTTCGACGCCGTCGCCGACCAGTGAGACACCTGCAGCGTGAACGGGACCGCCTGGCACAGACCGACCACGATCCTCGCAACCGCCGCTGCCAGCAATCCGAACCGTATCAGCACGAACGTGAATGCCGCGGCGATGATCAGCTCATAGGTCACCTCAACGGGCAGCGCTGCAGTGAAGGTCAATGTCGACCACCAATAAATGATGATCACCATCGCGATCGGGACTGCCAGCGACGCACGGCGCGTGAGCAGACGGAGCACGACCAGCAGCAGCACGCTACCCAGCGCGACCTGCAGCTCGCGCAGGATGATGGTCGCCCAGTCGGAGATCGTCTCTGCCGCGCCGAAGAGAGTGGTCGCGTCACTGCCCATCCGCGGCACCGTGCCCGGGTACCCGAGCGCCTGCGGCAGCAGCCGGCGCGCGATCTCCAGGCCAAACCAGACGACGCCGAACGTCACGCCGAGCAGCACGTCGCGGCCGACGCGCGGGTCGCGGATGCGCCCGGACAACAGTCGGCTCCAGCCCAGCAGCATCTCCGGCCAGAATCGACGGCCGTACGGCTCGAGCGCCGCGTAGATCGTCCACAGAATCACGCCGAGCGCCACGGCATCGCTGAGGACCGCGCTCAGCGACAATGCCTCCAGCCGCAAGTCGGGCAGGTGATGGTTGCCGGTCACCCACGACACCAGCTCCGTGCAGACGGCGAAGATGGCGACGCGCATCGCGCCGCGCCGGTCGGCACGGCCGTGCCGCACGTTGTAGCGTGCCAGCACGACGGCGCCGCCGAGCAGCGCGACGAGTACGGTCAGGAACACCGCATACCCGATCCGGTCTTCGAGTGCCCGCTGCACGGCCTGCATCCGCGTCGGCACGGTCCACGGACCGATCAGCAGGAACGACACGGCGCGGCCGCGATACGCCGCGGCCTCGACCCGCACCCGCAAGTCGGCGCGGCCCGGCAGCGCGCCTTCCCACGCCCCGCGCGCGTCGGCGTAGTCGCGCGGCGTCCACTGGGTCTCGACCGCCGTGAAGTCGCGCATCGGCAGATCCGCGAGCTCGAACAGTTGCGGCCACGGCGGCGGTATCGCCGCCGCGGCTCCGCCGTCTTCGAACTGGCGAGGCACCGACGTGAACCCGATCAGCCGCCCGTGCATGTCAATCGTCACGGTATGCATGTCGGTGTCCGCCTGCGGCGGATCGAGCGGCGTCACGTGCAGCGCAAGCTGTCGCGGCGCGAGCGTGTGTGGGCTGGTGCGATACCAGAAGATGAATCCCGGCGGCCGATCGCGCCCGAGCACGTCCCAGCGGTTCGGGCTCAGATCCGTTCTCGCGATCCACACGATGTACGGCGCATACGGCCCGAGGCCGTGCGCCGTATCGCCGCGCGGCTCGTTGTAGCCGAGCGCGCTGAGGATCTGCTCGGCCCGATCGTCGAGGACCGCGGGCGGCTTGTCGAGCGGCAGCAGCCGCGACAGCGTCGTCCGCGTCGCGAATCCGGCGCAGAGCAGCATCGCGATCGTCACGAAGAGGAGCGCCGACAATCCCTTCGTGACTGGCCACGCATCGGTCTCGCCGGCCGCGGCCACCATGTCGGGCGACGGCGTTTCGCCGGCGGCCAGCGCCGCGGCGAGTGGATCGCCACCGGGCAGCGCGGCCGCGACCGTCAGTACCGACGCCGGCCGCTCGTCCGGATCGCGCGCGAGGCAGCGGAGGATGACGCGCTCCACCGCCGGATCGAGATCGCGCACGATCGCCGACGGCGTCGTGATGGTGCCGGTGTCATGCAGCTGTCTCAATTCGCCGAGGGTCTTCGCGTCGTAGGTCCGGCGGCCGGTGACGATCTCGAACAGAATCAACCCGAGCGCGTAGAGGTCGCTCTTGATCGACGCCGGTTTGCCGGCGAGCAGCTCCGGCGCCATGTACTGCGGCGTGCCTGCAACGTCGACGCCGATGTCGTTCGCCGCCGTCGCGATGCCGAAATCGGTGATGCGGACGTTGCCGTCGCCGTCGATCATCACGTTCGCCGGTTTGAGATCGCGATGGATGACGCCGCGTTCGTGCGCCGCGGCGATCCCGGCGCAGAGTTGCCGCGCGACGTCGATCGCCTTGTCCTGGGGGAAGCGGCCGATGCGGCGGAGCAGCGACGCGAGATCTTCGCCGTCCACGTATTCCATCGTCAGGAACCGCCGCCCGTCGGCGTCGCCGAGGTCGTAGAGACGGCAGACGTTCTTGTGCGACACTTGGCGCGCGATGCGCAGCTCGTTGTGGAACTGCGCGAGCCGCACGGGATCAGCGGCGACACCTTCGGGGAGGAACTTGAGCGCGACCGGCTGGTCGAGGGTGAGGTCGTCGGCGCGGTAGACCTCGCCCATGCCGCCGCGGCCGAGGAGCGCGACAAGGCGATAGCGCGCGGCGATAATCGATCCCGGGGCGAACCGGCTCGTTTTTGGCGGCGGTGCCTGCGGCGCCGTCCGCACCATTGACGGCTCGAGCGTGAGATCGTCCTCAGGGGACCGCGGCATGCGACGAATTCTACTGGAGGAGAGAAATGACACGGACAGTCATGGCAACATGCGGCGCGGCGCTGTTGCTGAGTGCAGCGCTCATCGCGCAGGGCGGCCGACCGGCGAGTCCCGCCGGGTCGTCAGCCACGCAGGTCGGCGGCAAGTACGACACCAGCGGCGCCGAACCTGTCTACAGGGGCGGCAAATGGATTGAAATCACCTACGGCCGTCCGATCAAGCGCGGCCGCGACATCTTCGGTGGCACTGGCGACAACTACGGCAAGACGGCCAATCCTGACGCACCGGTCTGGCGAGCGGGCGCGAACGTGTCGACCCAGCTCAAGACCGAAGTGCCGCTGGTGATCAACGGCAAGACGGTCGCGCCCGGTACCTACACGATGTTCATCGATCTCAAGCCGAGCAACTGGACGCTGATCATCTCCAACTGGAAGGCGGCCACGACGTTCAATCAGAACAACGACGCCAGCAAGACCGGCGAAGTCTTCGGCGCCTACGGCTATTCGCCGGAAAAGGACGTGGTCCGCGCCGTGATGAAGACGTCGACGCTGCCGTTCTCGGTCGATCAGCTCACGTGGAACTTCACGGACATGAGCGATGCCGGCGGCAACATCACGATCATGTGGGACAAGATGACCGCCTCCGTACCGTTCCGCGTCGGCGGCTCGTAGAACCGATGGGACTGATGGGCCCATAGGGTGGCTGGGGCTCGCCGAACCTTTCGATGGTTCGAGACTTCACGCACATTCTGCGGCTGTTACGGCGCGCGCCAGGGTTCAGCGCCGTGGCCGTCATCGTTCTCGCGCTCGGTCGATGGCTGATGGCTGATGGCATATGGTTAATGGTCATTCGTCGCCAACCAGAACGGCGACACCAACGGTCTGTTCCGGAACGACGGTGGCCATTTCGTCGACGTCGCGGGCGAGTGGGGTGTCGAGGCGCCGAGGCACTCGGCCGAGTTCGGCGGCGTCGGCCCCGCGGTGGCTGACTTCGATGGTGACGGCCTCCTCGATCTGTTCGTCGCCAACTATGGGCCGAGCGCGATGTACCGGAACGACCACGGCCGCCGGTTCGTCGACGTGACCCGTGACGTCGGCCTCTTCTTCGAGCAGCACGCGACCACGCCGTCATGGGGCGACTACGACAACGACGGCCGGCCGGACCTCTACGTGGCCGGCTTTCTGGTCAACGTCACGCACTATCCCGATCATCTGTTCCACAACCTGCGCGCGGCGGGAGGTGGCGCCCGGTTCGAGGACGTGCTGCCGAAGCTCGTCGATCAGCACGACGGCAGTCACGGTGTGCAGTGGGTGGATTTCGACGGGGATGGCGCGCTCGACCTGGCGCTGACCAACAACGATCCGGCCGGCGGCCACTATCTGTTCAGGAATCTGCTTCCGGCGGCGCGCGCACGCCAGTCCCTCGCTGTCGACGTCGTCGACGGCCACGGCCACCACACGAAGGCGGGTGCCGAAGTACGTGTCTACGCGGCCGGCACACGCCGGCAGATCTCGTCCGGTCTCGTTGACACCGGCGGCGGCTACTGCTCGCAGAACGTGATGCCGGTCCACGTCGCGACGGCCGATGCCGCGCGCGTGGACGTCGAGGTGACGTCGATGAGCGGGAGGGGACGTCGGACAACGCGCGTCGCCGGCGTCACCGTCGGCCAGGCGTCGCGCCCGCTCGTCGTGAAGGTGCCGTGACTGGGGACCGGGGACTGGGGCTGGGGCTGGGGCTGGGGTTGGGAGCTGGAGGCTGGGACTAGCTGTCGTTACACCGGTAGTGTCCGGCTTGAGCCGGACGGTCGGCGAAGCTGCGGTTCGAAAATCCCGCGGTCTCTGCGTGTTTCCGCGGTTTGCGTTCCCGGCCCCCAGCTTCCAGCGCCCAGCCCCGCGCCGATCACCCGCGATACCCCAATCTTCGCTTCATCGCGCGGACGGTGCCCCCGGGATCTCTCGACGCGCCGCGGCCGACGGTACCGAGCAGCCTTGCTGCCTGCGCGGCGTTGCCGCCGCTCTCCTCGAGCGCCACCGCCAGCGCGTCCCGCTCGAGCGCGCGCACTTCATCGCGGAGGTTGAGCCGTCCCGCCCGGAGCCGCTGCCGCAGCCGCGCCTGATCGACGACATAATCGCCGTGCCGCGACGTTCGCAGGATTCGCACCGGCAGATCCGACGGCAGCAGCTCGCGCCCCGCGCGCTTGTACACCATCGTCTCGAACATCACGTTGCGGAGCTCGCGGATGTTTCCGGGCCACGGATAGGCGGCCAGTGCGCGCAGTGCATCGGCGCGGATGGTCTCGACCGCCGGACGCTGATGCTCCTGCGCAAATCGATCGAGAAAGTGCTGCGCCAGCCTCGGCAGATCCTCGATCCGCTCCCGCAGCGGGGCGAGATGGATGCGGACGATCGCCAGCCGCTCGTACAGGTCGGCGCCGAACCGCCCCGAGGCGACCAGCGGTTCCAGATCGCGGTTGGTCGCCGCCAGGATCCGGAAATCCACTTCGTGCCACGCGTTCTCGCCGAGCCGGCTGACTACGCGATCCTCGAGGACGCGGAGGAGCTTCACCTGGGTTTCGAGCGGTGTGTCGTCGATCTCGTCGAGGAACACGGAGCCGCCCGCGGCGGCCATCAACTGGCCGTCGTAGGCCTGGACCGCGCCCGAGAACGCGCCGCGCGCATACCCGAACAGCTCCGCCTCCATCAGCTCGTTCGGAATGGCGGCACAGTTGATTGGCACGAACCGCCGATCGCGCCGCGGCGACCACGCGTGGATCTGGCGCGCGGCGACCTCCTTGCCGGTCCCGGTCTCGCCGGTCAGCAGCACCGCCATTGCGGTCTGCGCGACGCGGGCGGCCTGACGTAAGACCGCGCGTGACGCCGCGCTCACCTGCACGATGTGATCGGCCGCCGGAGGAACTGGCTCCGGCGCCAGCATTTCCTCGAGCCTGCTGACAATCGCGTCGGCCGCGTTCGTGCTGCCGAGCGCGACCACGTCGTATGCGCCGCGGAGCACGGCGTCGGCGGCACGAGCCGGCGGTACCGGCGCGGCCGAAATCCACAGCCACCGCCCGCGCTCCACGGCCGGCGCCGGCACCTTCACGCTGGTTGCCGTCGCGACCACGAGCGGCAGGTCCTCCGGGTCCTCCCGGTCAACGTGCATGCCGGCGGCGCGCAGGCGCGCCGCGACGTCACCGGACGGCGGTTTTCCAACCCAGGCAATGCTGCGCATCGCCGGTATTAAAGCACGTCATGGCCGTCAATCAATTACTGATCTCTCACGAACCAGCGCCTAAACACGGCCGAAATGCCCGGCTCGGCAGATGCACCGATACACCGTATCGGTGGACGCAAGCCAGTCCGCCTGGAAAGGACAGACGTCATGCTCTCGCTGGTCTGGGAACACCTCTGGTTCTTCGTCGTGGCGGCCCCGCTCATCGTCATCGGGCTCGCCGTCGTCGCGTCCAGCGTCCGCATCGTCGGTGCGAACGAGTCGGGCCTGGTCGTCAAGCGGTTCGGGCCGGCGCTCGCCTCGGGCCGCATCGTCGCGCTCAACGGCGAAGCGGGGTATCAGGCGCGCATGCTGGCGCCGGGATGGCATTTCTTCCTGTGGCGTGTGCGCTATCGCGTGTACAAGGTGCCGACCGTTGTCGTGCGCCCTGGTGAGATCGCGCTCGTCGTGGCGGCTGACGGGGCCGCGATGCCGAGCGAGCGGGTGCTCGGCAAGGCGGTCGTCTGCAACAACTTCCAGGATGCGGAGGCGTTCCTCACCAACGGCGGCGAGCGCGGCCGGCAAATCATGGTACTGACCGCTGGTACCTACCGCATCAACCCGGCGCTGTTCGACGTGATCACGACGGCGTCGGCCACGAAAACCGGCCTGACGCCGGCCGACCTGCGCGTCTACCAGGTGCAGACGGACCGCGTCGGCATCGTGACGATGCTCGACGGCCGGCCGATTCCGGCGGGTGATCTTGCCGGCCCCGTGGTACCGGGGCACGAGAGCTTCCAGCGCGGCCAGGCGTTCATCGATGCCGGCGGCTGCCGTGGTCTGCAGGAGGAAGTCCTGCTGTCCGGCTCGTGGAACCTGAACCCGTGGCTGGCGCAGGTGGAGCAGGTGCCGCTCGTCGAAGTGCCGATCGGCTACGTCGGCGTCGTCGTCAGCTACGTCGGCCGCGAGCATCTCGACGTCTCGGGCGAATCGTTCACGCACGGCGACCTCGTGGAGCGCGGGCGCAAAGGCGTGTGGGTCGACCCGCTGCTGCCCGGCAAGCATCCGCTGAACACGAAAGTGATGAAGGTGGAGCTCGTCCCGACGACGAACATCGTGCTGAACTGGGCGCAGCGGACCGAGGCGCACCACTACGACGAACGGCTGTCGTCGATCATCGTGCGTTCGAAGGACGGCTTCTCGTTCAGCCTCGACGTCTCGCAGATCATCCACATCGGCATGCGCAACGCGCCGCGGGTGATCTCACGCGTCGGCTCGATGCAGAACCTCGTCGATCACGTGCTGCAGCCGACCGTCGGCAACTACTTCCGCAACTCGGCGCAGCAGGTGACGGTGCTCGAGTTCCTCTCGGCGCGCTCGGAGCGGCAGCGCAACGCGTTCGAGAACATCCGGACGGCGATCGAGGCGTACGACGTCGAGTGCATCGACACGCTGGTCGGCGACATCGCGCCGCCCGCGGACCTGATGAAGACGCAGACCGACCGCAAAATCGCGGAGGAGCTCGAGCGCACCTACGAGGTCCAGCGCGAGGCGCAGATCAAGCGTCAGGCGCTCGAGCGTGAGACCGCGGTCGCGAACCTGCAGGGTGAAGTGGTGCGATCGGAGCAGATGGTGAAAGTCGCGCAGCAGGACGCGCTGGCAGCGGCCGAACGCGCCCGCGGCGAAGGCAGCGCGCTGGAGCTCCGCGCCCAGGGTCAGGCGGCGTCGGTCCGGCTGGCGGGTGATGCGGAAGCGGCGGCGCTGCGCGCGGTCGGCGCGGCGAAGGCGGAAGCGTACAAGCTCGGAGTCGCGGCGGTCGGCGAAAGCGGCTATACGGCGATGCAGATCGCGACAATCCTTGGCGAGCACCACGTGAAGGTCGTACCGGAGATCGCGGTGACTGGTGATGGCGCGGGTGCAGGAATGGCGAATGTGATGCTCGCGAAACTCGTCGCTGCTGCGGGTGAGAAAAAGAACTGAGACATGGCTGATGGCTGATGGCTCATGGCAATGGCTGATGGTTGAAGCGTTCAGCCATCGACCCTAGCCATTAGCCATTAGCCATTAGCCATTAGCCATGTCGGTGTCACTGCGCGGTCGTGCTTTTTGTGCCCCGCGCTCGCCGCTGCTTCTCCACCATCGCCTGCACATCCGCCGCGAGCTTCTTCGCGTCGTAGGCGATGCCGTCCTTGATCGTCCACTTGATGCCGCCGACGCGCTCCACCTTGCCAGTCTTGTCGTTGAGGCGGATCGTGCCGTTGGCGTAGAGCACCTTGAAGTTCTGCAGAGGATTCTGATCGACGATCACCATGTCGGCCAGCATCCCTTCGCGGACCAGGCCGAACTGCGGGATCTCCCTGGGCTTCTCGTCGGCAGCCCAGTACATCTGGTGCTTCAGCGGTTCGGTCAGCGTCGCCGCGCCATTGATGGTCGCCGACTGAATCACCTCGAGCGGGTGGAAGCCCGCTTCCTGCAGCAGCTCGAACTCGTTGATGTAGCCGAAGCCGTAGGTCTGGTAGATGAACCCGGAATCGGAACCGGTCGTGACCCGGCCGCCCATCTTCTTGTAGTCGTTCATCAGCTTGAACCACACCTGATAGAAGTTGCGGAACGCGACCTCGTCCTCGGTGGTCCAGTCGTACCAGTACGCGCCGTGGTTCTGGCGATCGGGCGTGTAGAAATCCATCAGCGACGGCAGTGTGAACTTGTCGTGCCACTCGGCGGCGCGGAAGCGCATCACGTCGCGTCCGGCGGAGTAGATCGTCAGCGTCGGATCGAACGTCGTGCCGAGCTTCAGATGTTCCTCGAGATACGCCTTCCACTCCGGGCTGCCCGGCGGATAGATCTTGTCCCACAGCCGCGCCACCTGGCCGAAACGATCCTGCTCGTTGTTGTAGTTCTGCGTCACCGGATACGGCTGGACGACGTAGTCCTTGAGTAGCGATTCGAAGTGGCCGTAGAAGTGCGTGACCGTGCCGAGCCCCATCCGTGCCGCTTTGATCGCGTTCACCTGCACCACGCCGGTCTGCTGCAGGTGGGCGACCGTGCCCATGCCGAGCCCCTTTGCGTCCTGACAGTAGACCTCCATCAGTTCCGGCCACTCGGCGCCGAGCTTGATCCCGTCGATGCCGTTCTCGTGCGCCCACTTGACCCATGCGTGCGCCTGCTCGACCGTCTGCGGAATGCCTTTGCCCCAGCCGCTGCCCGGACGCTGATAGTTCCAGATTCGCGGCGCGACGATCTCGTTGCGCGTGCTCCGTTCTTTCTCTTTCACCGCGAGCGCGTTGTCGGTGAGTGGCACACCGCGCACCGTCGTCACGCCGTGGGCCAGCCACAGCTTGTATGGATACTCGGCGTCAGGATTCTTCGGCGCGCCACCTGCGTGCACGTGGAGATCGACGAAGCCGGGCATCACGTACATCCCGGTCGCGTCGATCTCGTGGTCGGCTTTCGGCTGGCGATCGGGACGCAGCGGCAGCCCGGGCGTGCCCGCATTGCGGATCGCCGTAATGCGATTCTGATTGACGACGATGTCGACCGGGCCGCGCGGCGGACCGCCGGTGCCGTCGATCAGCATCGCGCCGCGAATCACCATGGTCGCGTACGGCCCGAACCCTTCGCCCTGCGCGCGCGGCGGCGCCGGCGTCAGCGTCTCGCGCGGCAGCGGCTG
>DATFXR010000158.1:0-2490 GCA_035315685.1 Vicinamibacterales bacterium
TCGACGAAGCGGTCGAGATAGGCGCTCGTGACCGTCCACGCTTCGCCCTGGTTCTCGACGAACGCATGCACGACCGCGAGCGTGCTGCGCTTGCTTTCCTCCACCAGCTCGACGGAGCCGAGCAGTGCGGGCGCATTGGGAAACTGGGCGACATCGGTGAGGAACCGGCCGACCTCGATCTCGGGATTGATGCCCGGCTCGATCCGCCGAAAGAGCTTGACGACGAACCGGTTGCCGACGAGCGCCGTCGTGTTCGACTGCTCAGTGTCGATCGCGCGCACCGGGCCGCCGAATTCGATCGGATCCGCGGGAAACGTCGCCCCGGGATTGAATTCCAGCTGCCGGCCGTCGCAGTCGATCCGCTCCGAGCCGCGCATCAGATCGAGCATCACGGCGATGAAGCGCTCGTCGGCTGCGACGTCGAACAGCGTGCCTTCGCGCGCGCCCTGGCGCGCCGCCGCCAGCGCCTTGGGGTTCTCGCGCTCGTTGTTGAACCGCGTCCATTTCACCGCCACCGGCAGCATGTATTCGGCGCGGTCGCGCCCGTTCTTGCCTTCGACGATCGCGAGCTCGAGCCCGGCGTCGCGCCCGCCGAGCGGCACCGTCGCCTTCAGGCGGGCGGTGACCTGCGCGCTGTCCTTCTCGGCGAACCAGCGGCTGCGGGCGAGAAAGGCGGGCAGCACGTCGCGCTCGAAGATCGTGCGGGTGCGGTGCGACGCCAATGGCGGCTTGCCGGCGGTCACCACCAGCGTCTCGAATTCCGGCACCAGCGTCGGCGCGTGTGTGTGCGGGCTCAGGTCCTCGCACAGGCGCAGCCACAGGAACCCGTAGGGCGGAAGCGTGACCACATAGTGCTGATCGCGGATCGGCGGGAAGATCGAGCGACCGATCGTCTCCATCGGCACGCGCCCGCGCCAGGGCGAGAGGTCGATCTCCGCCGCCTGCGCCGAGCGCGACAGGTTGGCGACGCAGAGCAGCACCTCGTCCTGATATTCCCGGACGTACACGATGACGGCGCGGTTGGTCGGGCGGATGAACGACAACGTGCCGTGGCCGAACACCTTGCTCGATTTGCGCACCACGATCATCCGCTTCATCCAGCTCAGCAGCGACGACAGGCTGCGTGACTGCGCCTCGACGTTGACGGCTTCGAAGCCGTAGACCGGATCCATGATGAGCGGGGCGTAGAGGCGGGCCGGATCGCAGCGCGAGAAGCCGCCGTTGCGGTCCGGCGTCCACTGCATCGGCGTGCGCACGCCGTTGCGATCGCCGAGATAGATGTTGTCGCCCATGCCGATCTCGTCGCCGTAGTAGATGATCGGCGTGCCGGGGAGCGAGAACAGCAGCGAGTTCATCAACTCGATCTTGCGGCGGTCATTGTCCATCAGCGGCGCGAGCCGACGGCGAATGCCGAAATTCAGCCGCGCGCGCGGATCGGTCGCGTAGGTCGACCACAGGTAGTCGCGCTCGACGTCGGTGACCATCTCGAGCGTCAACTCGTCGTGATTGCGCAGAAACAGCGCCCACTGGCAGTTCGACGGGATGTCCGGCGTCTGGCGCAGGATGTCGGTGATCGGGAAGCGATCCTCCTGCGCGATGGCCATGAAGATCCGCGGCATCAGCGGGAAGTGATAGGCCATGTGGCACTCGTCGCCGCCGCCGAAATAGGCGCTGACGTCCTCGGGCCACTGGTTGGCCTCGGCAAGGAGCAGCTTGTTGGGTGCATAGGCGTCGAGCGCCGCACGGATCTTGCGGATGACCTCGTGGGTCTCGGGCAGGTTCTCGTTGCTGGTGCCTTCCCGCTCGCACAGGTAGGGAATGGCGTCGAGCCGGAACCCGTCGACGCCGAACGCAAGCCACCGCCGCATCACGCCGATCATCGCGTGGAGAACGCGCGGATTGTCGTAATTGAGGTCCGGCTGGTGCGAGAAGAAGCGGTGCCAGTAGTAGGCATTCGCCGCCGGATCCCACGCCCAGTTCGACGTCTCGGTATCGTTGAAGATGATGCGGGTGCCGGCGTAGCGATGGTCGTTATCGCTCCAGACGTACCAGTTGCGCGCATCCGTGTGCGGCGCGCTGCGGCGTGCGCGCTGGAACCAGGGATGCTGGTCCGACGTATGGTTGATCACGAGTTCGGTGATCACCCGCAGCCCGCGCCGCCGCGCCTCCTGCATGAAGCGGCGGAAGTCCTTCATGGTCCCGAATTCGGGGTTGATCTTGCCGTAGTCGGCGATGTCGTAGCCGTCGTCGCGGCCGGGCGACGGGTAGAACGGCAGCAGCCACAAGGCGGTGACGCCGAGATCCTGCAGGTAGTCGAGCTTGTCCGTCAGGCCGGCGAAATCGCCGATGCCGTCATTGTTGCTGTCGGCAAAGGCCTTGACGTGGAGCTGATAGATGATCGCGCTCTTGTACCAGAGCTCGTCGGCGTCGAGCTTCTCCTCGAGTCCGGTGCGCGCAACGAAGTTCACGGCTGCACCAGACAGCGCAGGA
>DATFXR010000159.1:0-5942 GCA_035315685.1 Vicinamibacterales bacterium
TGACCATGCGGCGCAGGAGCGGGCAGGGTCTGTACTTCGGATCGCCGAAGCCGTCGTGCAGCACGTTCAGGATGGCGAGGCAGACATCGAGGCCGATGAAATCGGCGAGCGTCAGCGGTCCCATCGGGTGATTCATCCCCAACTTCATCACTGCGTCGATCGCTTCGGGTGTGCCGACGCCTTCCATGACGGCATAGATCGCCTCGTTGATCATCGGCATCAGAATACGGTTGGCGATGAACCCGGGATAGTCGGCCGCCTCGATCGGTGTCTTCCCGAGCGCCCTCGCGAGATCAGAGGCGATCGTCATCGTTTCGGCGGACGTCGCCTGGCCGCGAATCATCTCGACGAGCGGTATCAGCGGCGCTGGATTCATGAAGTGCATCCCGAGCACTTTGTCAGGACGCCGGGTTGCCGCGCCGATCAGCGTAATCGAGATGGAAGAGGTGTTCGAGGCAAGAATCACCTCGGGTCGCGCGATCGCGTCGAGGCTGCCGAACAGGTCACGTTTCGTGTTGGCGTCCTCGACGATCGCTTCGATGACGTAGTCGACGTCGCCGAAGTCGTTGACCGAGGTCGCGGTCGTGAGCCGGCCGAGAACCGCGTCGCGATCGGCGGCGGTGAGCCTGCCTTTCTCGACGAACTTGTCGAGGCTCTTCTCGATCGTCGCGCGCGCGCGATCGAGCAGCGGCTGCGCGACGTCGACGAGGCGCACGATGAACCCCGACTGCGCGAACGCCTGGGCAATCCCGTTGCCCATCGTTCCGGCGCCGATGACGCCGACCGTCCTTATCGACATGGCCGATCCGCCACGAAGACACGAAGACACGAAGACAACGTCATGTCTCTTCGTGCCCTCGCGTCTTCGTGGCGTGCGAAGGCAGTTACGTCCGCTCCACGGCCAGGGCGACGCCGTTGCCGCCACCGAGGCACAGCGTCGCGATGCCGCGCGCGAGATGGCGGCGCTTCAGCGCGTACAGCAGCGTCGTCAGCACGCGTCCACCGCTCGACCCGATCGCGTGGCCGAGCGCGACGGCGCCGCCGTTGACGTTCACCTTGTCCTGATCGATTCCGAGCTCGTTCAGCACGGCCACCGCCTGCACCGAGAACGCTTCGTTGAGCTCGAACAGATCCACGTCCGCGAGGTCCCAGCCGGCCTTTTCGGCGACACGCCGGACCGCCTCGACTGGTGTCATGAGTACGAACTTCGGGGCCAGCCCGCTGGTCGCCTGCGCGACGATGCGCGCCATCGGTGCGAGCCCCAGCGACTTCGCCCGTACCGCGTCCATGACGACGAGCGCCGATGCGCCGTCGTTGACGCCGGGTGCGTTGCCGGCCGTGACGGTGCCATCTTTCTTGAATGCCGGTTTCAATGCCGCCAGGCTCTCAACGGAGGTGTCGGCGCGAACCGGTTCGTCGCGATCGACGACGATCGGATTGCCTTTCTTCTGCTGGACGCTGATGGTGAGGATTTCGTCCTTGAACGCGCCTTCCGCCTGGGCGCGCGCGGCTTTCTGATGGCTTCGCGCCGCATAGTCGTCCTGCGCCGCGCGGCCGACCTTGTAGTGCTCGGCGACAACCTCGCCGGAGTGCCCCATGTGGCACTGCTCGAACGCGCACCACAGGCCGTCGTTGATCATCGAGTCGACGATCTCGGCGTTGCCCATGCGCAGGCCGTCGCGAACGCGCGGCAGCAGATACGGGCAGTTGCTCATCGATTCCATCCCGCCGGCGACGGCAACGTCGATGTCGCCGACGCGGATCGCCTGGTCGGCGAGCATCACGGCCTTCAGTCCCGATCCGCACACTTTATTGATCGTGAGCGCCGCGACGTGGTCGGGCAGGCCGCCGTTGAGCGCCGCCTGGCGGGCGGGGTTCTGCCCGAGGCCCGCCGCCACGACATTGCCCATGATGCACTCGTCGACGATCGTGGGATCGACGCCGGCGCGGCGCACGGCTTCCCGAACGACGCATGCGCCGAGCTGTGTGGCGGCGAACGATTTCAGCGCGCCGAGAAATTTTCCGGTCGGGGTACGGACCGCCGACACGATCACCGATTCACGCACGACGAACCTCGATCTTCTCGACCACTCCGGCGCCGAGGAATGCCTCCAGCCGCCTCAGGATGATTCCCGACGACCGCATGATCTCGCGCGACCATTGTGGACCTGCGGTCTCGACGATCAAGACGCGCTGCTCGAGCTTCACCGCGGTCACGCGCTCCAGCGCATGACCGACCGCGCTGCGCCAGGCGAAGTTCACTTTGCCGTCGGACAGCGGCGCGGCGCGAAGGATCTCGATGACGGCTCCCGGTATCGCCCGTTGAAGAGGCTGCACGCGTTTGATCTTATCATCCGCACGTGCGCCTGATCCTCGCGTCGGCATCGCCGCGGCGCGCTGAGTTGCTGCGCGCGGCGGGCTACGACTTCGACGTCGTCACCGCAGACGTCGACGAATCGATTCGCGATGGCGAGTCGCCGTCGATCTACGTGCGGCGTCTGGCGGCGGAGAAGTCGGCGGCGGTGATGGCGCGGATCGTGACGGGCCCGGCTGAAGCCGGGCACCACGGCGATCACGGTCCGGCTAAAGCCGGACACTACGAGAAGACGGACGTGATCGTCCTCGGCGCCGACACGACCGTCGTCGTCGACGGTGAAATGCTCGGTAAGCCGACAGACGCCGCCGACAGCGCACGAATGCTGGCGCGACTGTCAGGACGCGAGCATCAGGTGCTGACCGGAATCAGCCTGCGGCGCGGCGCATTCGAGATCGGGCGCGTGGAAGCGACCAGCGTCGCATTCGTGCCGCTCACCGAGGATGAGATCGCGTGGTACGTCGCGACCGGAGAGGGGCGGGACAAAGCGGGCGCGTATGCCATCCAGGGTTTCGCGTCCCGCTTCATCCCGCGGATCGAAGGATCCTACTCGAATGTCGTCGGTCTGCCGGTCTCGTGCGTGCGTGAGCTCCTCAGAGAGATTTCAGATACTCCACGAGGTCGTTCATCTCCGCGTCGCTCAGGTGCAGACTGAACGTCGCGTTGTAGTGTTGGACGACCGCCAGCAGCGTCGCGAAACGGCCGTCGTGATAGAAGCCGCCTTTCGCGTGCGACCACAGTCCCTTGAGCGGCGTTGTCCGATAACGGTGATCCGGAGCGCGGTCGGCCTGGAAATTGTCGATGCCGATCTCGTCGCCGCTATGCATGGCCCAGCCGGGCTCGCTGAACAGCGGCGCCACATGACAGGTCGAACAGCGCGCCGTGCCGTTGAACAGTGCCTGACCGCGATCGGCCGCGCCGCGATCGAAGCTCCCGTTCGGCGGCGCCGGCGCCGGGATCGACAGCTGGTAGAACTGCAGCGGCGCGAGCTTTGCCGTGATCTTGTCATCGTCCGCGCGCACGGTGCCGAGGCCGGCGCGCGCGGCGACCGGGAATTGCGCGGCGTCGTTCAGCCGGGGATCGAAGAAGGTGCCGGACCCGTGCATCTCGAGGTTTGCCACGAACGCATTCCAGTACGGCACACTGCCCCAGCCGGTGTAGGTGTGCTGGTTCATGCCGGCCAGGCCGAAGGCAGGCGGAATCAGCGTCGCCGCCGTTTTGCCGTCCGGGCGGAACGGCTTGCCGTCGAGGAACAGCTCCGCGTCGAACTTGCCGGGGCCCCAGCTGTTCGCAACCGCACGGACGGTCGCCTGATCGACCTGCAGCAACGCCGCGACGACGCGCAAATCGGGGGCTGCGGCTATGATCGCGCCGACATTCAGGTCGCGGTTGGGCCAGCCGTCGAGCCGCCGTCCTATGCCCGGCGCCACTGAATCGTCAACGCTCGAGTGACAGAGCGCACACGTGAGCCCGACCGATTGGAGGCCGCCGTTCGGGTTCGTTCCGAATGGGACGACACCGACGACGGCGTTCAGCCTGAGGAGCGCGAGCGTATTCGCCGGGTCGTTGAGGTCGATGCGGCCGCGCCGGATGTTCTCGAGAAGGGAATCAGGGAGCGCCGCGGCATCGACCTTCAAGCCGAGGCTGAGTGCGGCGGCGGGACTGATGCCACCGCCGACGCCGCCGAAGCGCGCGCCTTCGATCGCCTGATGAAGCTTCAGCGTGTCGCCCCAGAAATGCTCGTCTCCAAAGGTATCGAACCGGAATGTGGTTCGTCCGCGCCCGAACAGGCTGAGGGCGTTCGCGGCAATGGTCCTGTCGAACGTTCGATCGTTCCGGTCATCGTCCTGCCGCGCCTCGCTCTGCGCGTGTGGAGCGACGAACGCAGCCGTCCAGACCGTCGCCATGCAGACGGCCACGATCAGGACTCCGCCAAGCGGTCTACGCATGTCCCTTCTCCTTCCGACAGGTCTCGCGTCGTGCGCGAGTCGGGAGCGCGTCGCCGCCCCCTCTCGAACAGAGTCAGCGCGGCGAAAAAGGTGACAGCGGATCGGGCTTGCAACGTCGGGGCGGCTCCGGGACTCTAATGGGCAGATGCCAGTTGAGATGCTGACCACGCTCAGCGACCGCGAGGTCGTCGATCGAGTCCGAAACGGTGAGACGGCGCTGTTCGAGATCCTGATGCGCCGCCACAACCAGCGCGTCTATCGCGCCGCCCGCGCCATCCTCAAGGACGAGTCGGAGGCCGAGGACGTCATGCAGCAGGCGTACATCAACGCCTTCCTGCACCTCGAACAGTTCGAGTCGCGGGCACAGTTCTCGACCTGGCTCACCCGGATCACGATCTACGAGGCGCTGGCGCGTCGGCGGAAGCAACGTCCGGAGGAACCGTTGAGCAGCAACGACGAGGGATACGGCCCAGAGCCGGTGAGTTCATCGGAGATCAGCCCCGAGCGACAGGCGTACTCGGGCGAGCTCGCCCGGTTGATTGAGGGCGCCGTCGATGCGCTTCCGGAGTCCTACCGCGCCGTGTTCATGCTGCGCGAAGTGGAGGGCTTGAGCACGTTGGAAACAGCCGAGGGCCTCGGCGTCGGGGAAGAAGCGGTGAAGACGCGGTTGCACCGGGCGCGGGCGATGGTCCGGCAGACGCTGAGCGATCGACTGGGCGCGTCCGCATCCCAGGCGTTCCAGTTCCACGCGCCACGTTGTGACCGGGTCGTTGCGGCTGTGCTGGCTGAAATCGTGAAGCCGGCGACTGGCCCACAGTAAAGGCCGGTTCTGGTTCGTCCCTCTCCTTGCATATCGCAGCCGGGCACGTTATTCTGACTCGCGCCCCTTCTCGCGGAAGTCCTTATGACACATCGATATATCAAGGTCGGTCTGACCGCGGCCGTTCTGGTCCTCGCATTCGGCGGCATGCTCTGGAGCACGTTGCGCGAAGGCACCGAGTACTACAAGAACATCGATGAAGTGATGGCGAATACGGCGCCGTGGCAGGGCAAGCAATTGCAGCTGCACGGCTACATCGTGCCGAATTCGATCTTCGTAAAGAAGGACACCCTCGAGTACCGGTTCAAGGTGCAGAACAATCCTGCTCGTGCCTCGGAACCAGGCAACATCGTCAACGTGACCTACAAAGGCATCGTCCCCGACACCTTCAAGGACGAAGCCGAAGTGGTGCTGAAAGGCAAGCTCTCGCCGGAGGGGTTTCACACCGATCCGAACGGCGTGATGGCGAAGTGCCCGTCGAAATACGAAGCGCAGGAAAAATCGGCTGCGGCCGGATCGTAGGAGCCTATGGCCTCACTCGGCTCGGCGCTGCTTCTCGCTACGTTCGTCGCGTGCAGCTACGCGGCGGTCATCTCGGTGGTCGGCGCGCGACGTCGGTCGCGCCGGCTGATTGAGAGCGGCATCGGCGCGTTCCACCTGATCACGGCGCTGATGGTCGCCGCGTCGGCGGTGATGATCAACGCCTTCCTGACCGGCGACTTCTCGATCAAGTACGTCGCCCACTACTCGGACAGCGTCCAGCCGTTCTTCTACAAGATCACGTCGTACTGGGGCGGGC
>DATFXR010000160.1:0-6822 GCA_035315685.1 Vicinamibacterales bacterium
CTATCCGAAGAAGGGAATGTTCGATCTCGCGGACAAGGGCAGCATCTTCTTCGACGAGATCGGCAACGTGCCGCTGGAGACGCAGGCCAAGCTGCTGCGCGTGATTCAGGAGCGCGACTTCATGCGGCTCGGCGGCATGGAAACGATCAAGGTCGACGTGCGGATCATCGCCGCGACCAACGTCGATCTGCGGCAGATGATGGAAGAAAGCAAGTTCCGAGAGGACCTCTTCTATCGCCTCCATGTCATCTCGATTCAGCTCCCGCCGCTGC
Organism: Vicinamibacterales bacterium; assembly: GCA_035315685.1. Taxonomy (GTDB): domain Bacteria; phylum Acidobacteriota; class Vicinamibacteria; order Vicinamibacterales; family CAVVIG01; genus QHWK01. Next base: position 273 of record DATFXR010000160.1, read on the forward strand.
GCGACCGCAAGGACGACGTGCCGCTGCTCGTCCACCACTTCCTCGAGAAGTACGGCGAGGAGAACAAGAAGTCTGGTCTCGAGCTCACGCCCGATGCGCTCGACCTGCTGACCGAATACGACTGGCCGGGCAACGTCCGCGAGCTGGAAAACGTGATCGAGCGGGCGGTGGTGCTCACCGCCGGACCGCGCATCGGTGTCGAGTTGATCCCGGATCACGTGCGCAAGGCGCCGAACTTCCAGATGCCGCAATTCGTGGTTCCGCCAGAAGGCATCTCGTTCAAGGACGTCATCACCGACTTCGAAAAGAAGCTGATCGAGTCGACGCTGGAGGCCGCCGGCGGCGTCCAGAAGCGCGCCGCTGAACTGCTCCACATCAAGCCGACGACGTTGAACGAAATGATCAAGCGATACGAGATCCGGCCGCGCCGGAAGCGCACGCCGAACGGCAACGGCGCCGATGCGGCGGGGGTGACGCCGTCGACGCCGGTTGCTCCCAACCCGGACGAGGCGCCGGCGCACGACGGTCCCCTCGCGCCGGTGTTCGAGGACAAGTAGCGGCCGATCGGCCAGGGAAAAGCAACCGCAGAGAACGCAGAGCGCGCAGACTTCTTTCGTCAAGAAAGACTCTGCGGTCTCCGCGGTCTCCGCGGTTGCTTTCCCGCGGGTTGTGTCTTCGGCCGGCGTAGCGCGAAGGCTTCAGCCGGGCATCAGCGTGCGTTTCTGATTTTCGCGAACAGCCGCTCGTACTTCCCGAGCACGACATCCCAGCGGTACTGACGGCGGACGTACTCGCGGCCGTTGCGGCCGAGCGCGCGCCGGAGCGCCTCGTCCCCGACGAGCAGCTTCAGCGCCTCGACGAACTCATCGCGGTCGGCGTACCAGAGGCCGCCGTTGCTGCGGATCGCGTGCTCGACGAGGACCGCCGAGCGCGCGTTGACCACAATCGGCGTGCCGACCGACAGCGACTCGAGCGCGAGGAGCGACAGGCTCTCGTACGGTGACGGGCAGACGACGACGGTTGCGGCTTCGAGCGCCTGCAGGCGCTCGCGTTCCGAGAGCAGGCCGGCGAAGCGGATGAACGGTTCCTCCGGCAGCGCCATCAGCTTGACGCCCATCAGCGTCAGCGTCGCGTCGCCGCCCTCCTGTGCGTACTCGCTGAAATACTGAATCAGCTCTTCACACCCTTTACCGGGATCGATCCGTCCACCGTAGAGCACGATCGGCCCGTACAAACGGTGGCGGCGGCGGAACACCGTGCCGCGGGCGAGGAGATGCGACGGAAATTCCCTCCCCTGCGGCTCCTCGTCCGCCTGCCCGCCGTTGCCGACGGACGTCGGGCCGTCGTCGTCCGGCGGACGATCCGGCATCCGCGGATACGGCTGCTGCTGCGGCAGATCGACACCGACGCCGACGATGTCCTCGAGCAGCGGCCGCTCGACGAAGCGCGCCTGAACGAAGTCGCGCTCGCTCTCGGTGAGGTAGCAGAGCGCGGCCGGTTTCCTGAACACGTCCTTGAAGATCTCGAGCCTGATCGCCGGTTCGTCGTGGGCGGTGGAGACGAGAATGCTCCGATGCGGCGCGACTTCGAGGCCGAGGACCGTCGTCGCGTAGAGATAGGTGAAGTAGATGAGGACGTCGTACTGCTGATGGCTCCGCTTGAGATATTCGATCAGCGCCGGCGCCCACGGTCCCTGCTGTTTCAGCCAGCTCATCTCGTCGGCGCGCGAGTGAGCGTTGGCGTAGATCCAATCCGAGTAGGTGTTGAAGGTGTCGATGTCGCGGGTTGCCGCCGTCGGAAAGCGCCGCACGGTGACGCCCTTGATGCGGTCGGCGCCTTCGGCGTAGTCGTTCTTCCACGTCACGTAGTCGCGCGCGCAGGTCGTGATCACGTCGACGTCGTGCGTCGCCGCGAGCCGTTCGGCGACGAGGCGGCAGAGGTGTTCGGATCCGCCGAGGACTTCGGCGCCGTAGCGCTGAATGATGAACGCGATCTTCACGAGAGTGTGTGCAGCAGCGCGGACAGGTCGCGGATGAGGCGCGCGTCGCCGAAATCGGCGAGCCGGCGGCGCTGCCCCGCGATGACCTGCGCGCGCACCTCGTCGTCGAACGCCAGCGTTCCGAGCAGTTCTGCCGCCAGCTCCAGATCCTTCGGCGCGAACTGGACGCCGGCGCCGCCGAGCGTGTCGGGCACCGCCGCCGCCGCGTAGGCGAGCACGGGCACGTCGGCGGCCATCGCCTCGATCAGCGGCACACAGAATCCTTCGTGCTCGCTGAGCGACACGTACACGGCAGCGTGGCGATAGTAAACGGCGAGCTCTTCGTCGGGGATTGGGCCGGTGAACACGAAGCGATCGTTCAGGAACCGGTATTCGGCCATCAGGGCGCGAATCGTCGAATAATACCGCGGCACCACGTCGAAACGTCCGACGAAGATGAACCGGTAATAGGCGTCGATGTAGCGCTTGTAGACCTCCGCCAGGCGGATGTGATCCTCGATCTTCTTGTTCGGTGCAATCCGGCCGACGAACAGGAAATTCACCAGCCCGTCGTCCAGGATCTCGTCGAGAGCCGGCCGTGACGCCGCCTGCGTGATGCGAGTCGTATCGACGGCGATCGGAAACACGCCGGTCCGGCGGAAGCCGAGGTGGCGCAGTTCCTCGCGGTTGTACTCGGAATCGCCGAGCGCAACGTCCGCGGCGTCGGCCAGCGACGCCAGTTCCTGTCGGCCGAGCGATGCCAGGCGAAACAGCGCCGGATCGTACGGCGCGAAATATTCGGCCGGCGTGACGTTGTGGTACTGCAGGATCCGCCGGCCAGGCGGCAGCGACGCGAACGCCTCGGTCATCGGCGACGGCAGCGCGTAGTGGAAGATCGTCGCGTCGCCGCGCCGCGCCGCCGGGTCGTCGAACCGCCGCACGTCGTCACGCAGCACATCGTCGATTGTCATCGCATAGAGCTCGGACTCGTGCCCCATCGTTCGCAGCAAGTCGCGCACTCGTCGCGCGCTGTCGCCGATCGCGTCACCCTTGTGCGCCGCCGGAACCCACTGATTGACGATCACCGGGTCACTGCAGTCCTGACGGGCGGCGCTGCCGGAGCCGCGTATCGCGCCCGGGCCGTCACGCGTGCTTCTCCGGCAGCGCCTGGAAGACAGCCGGACGGAACAGGCGCAGCTCTTCGAGCTCGGCAGCCGCGTCGAACTGTCCCCAGAAATCGAACGCGACCGCCGGTCCCGGCGCGCGCGGCTTCGAGAGCATCTCGTTCACGAATGCCAGCAGCGTGCCGGCGAAGTCCTTCGAGCGCAGCCGATCGACGGCGGCGAGCTGGCCCTCGACGATCCGATCCTGCAGCGCCGCATCGGACACGATCGCATCCATCAACCGCGCGACGTGCAGCGGATCGCGATCCTCGAGCAGCACGCCGGCGCCATCCATGGTCGAGGGCACCGCTGTCGCCGCGTACGCCAGCACCGGTACCTGTTTGTAGAACGCTTCGACGAGAGGCACGCAGAAGCCTTCGTGCTCGCTTGCGCAGAGAAACAGATCGGCGACTTCGTACAAGGCGACCAGCTCTTCGTCGGTCACGTGTCCGATGAAGTGCACGTGCGGGGTGCCGAGGGTCGCGACGAGCTGATGGAGCGATGCGACGTATCGTTCGAACTGCGTCTGCGCGCCGATCAGCAGAAGGCGCGACCGCTGATTGAAGACCGTGTGGTAGGCGTGAAACCAGCGGATCAGGTCCTCGATCTTCTTGTTCGCGATCATCCGGCCGACGAACACGATGTTCGTCCATTGGTCGTCGAACTCACCGGCCGCGAGCCAGTTCGGCTCGCGCTCGAGATGCGAGAAGTCCGGCACGACGGGCAGTACCGCGGTCCGCGGGAAGCCGAGCGTCTCCAGATCCTGTCGATTGAACTCGGAGTCGCCCATCGCCAGGTCGCAGCGATCGGCATATGCCCGCAGCTCGCGGCGCCCGCGAAACGTCTGGCGCGCCAGTGTGCGATGGACGCCGATGAAATACTCCGGCGGCGTGATGTTGTGATAGATGAGCGCCATCCGATCGGGGAGCGCATACGCCGTCCGCGACGCCTTCGAGCCGAGCGAGAAATGGTGAAGCAGCAGGTTGTCGGGATGGCTGAAGTCGACCAGTTCGCGATAATCGCGCGTCTGCGGCTCGAGCCGATAGTCCGCCGTCTCGACGAAGATCTCTGATTGGTATCCGGCGGCCCGCAGGACGCGCTGAATGCCCAGTACCTCATGGCCGATCGCGTCGCCGTAGCCCAGCGTCGCAAGCACCTGGTGCACGCGGATCATGCCCGTCTCCGGCTCGATTCATCCGACGGGATGGCAGGCCCGGTCGGCAGCTGCGCGAGCACTTCCTCGGCCGGCGGACGATCCTGGCGGCGGCGATCGAGCCAGCCAGGCAGCGGATCGGGGGCCGCCCGCGGCGGCTCCTTCTTCAGGCGCGCGAACATGTCCAGATATTTCCGCTCGATCACCGGCCAGTCGTACTGATCCTTGAAGAACTGACGCCCATTCCGCCCGAGCGAGCCGGCAAGCCAGCGATGCTGCTCCAGCGCCTCGAGCGTGCCGATGAACTCCGCCTTGTTCTCGTAATACAACCCGGCATTGCTGCGGAGGCACTGGCCCTTGAGGACGTCGCACTTCCCGTTCGCGAGCACCGGACGGCCGAGGGCCCATGCCTCGAGCGCGACCATCGACAGGCTCTCGTAGTACGACGGCATGACCAACAGGTCGGCGGCCGCCATCGCGTCGAACTTGTCCGGGTCGTCGAGGAATCCCAGATGGCGGATGCGCGGGTGTGACGGAATCTCCAGCAGCGAATTGCCGATGAGCACCAGCGACAGCCTGCCGGCCGGATCCTTCAGATACTCCTGAAAGAACTCGAACAGCTCGCTGCAGCCCTTGTTCTGGTCGATGCGGCCGACGTAGATCGCGAACGGCCCGCGGATGTGGTGCTTCTGCCGGAAGCGGTTCGGCTGCGTGCTGGCGGGCACGTTCGATCCAATCCCGACGACCACGCCGGGAACCGCTTCGTTACGCGAGATTGCGTTGATCATCGCGCGTTCTTCCGGCGAGTTGTACATGACCGCGCGGACGCTGCGGAACAACGGCTGGAAGATCGAGAGCCCGATCGTGTGATCGCGCTCGGCAGTCGGGACGAGAATGGCACGGGCAGACGCCGCGCGCGCGCCGTAGTAGGCGTGGTAGTAGCGGTAGCTGAAGAACAGGCAGAAGTCGAAGGTGGACGCGTGCTTCGCGACGTAATCGATCAGGGCCGGGCTGGTCGGTCCTTCAGCGTCAAGCCAGTCGAGCTCGTCGCCCAGCGAGTGCCGCTGCAGGAACACACGATCCGATCGCTTTGCGAACACGCGCGGATCGCGTTCGTGCTTCACACGGAAGCGGCGCACCGCGACGTCGTTGATCTGCTCGACGCCGGCCGGCAGTTCATTGCGCCACGTCACGTAATCACTGGCGCAGGTTGTGAGAACTTCGACTTCGCCGTGACTCGCGAGATGCTCCGCGACGTAGCGCGCATGAAGCTCGGCGCCACCGTTGATGGACGAGCCGTAGCGCTGGACGACGACGGCGACTTTCACTGCGGATCGGTTTTGCCGGGCTCGCGCTCGGATCCTGCAGGGCCTGCGGGTGACTCGTCGCTCCGCGACGCGTCACTCGCTGCCGACGGCGGAGAGGGATGCTGCGAGACGGCGGGTGATTCGCTGGTGCGCGGCGCGGCGTCCTGTGCCGCTGGCGCCGCCGTCGGTTCAGCGCCGGCGGGCTGGCTGTCGTCCGCGCTCTCGTCCGCGCCGTCGTCGAATCCTTCGTGGACGTCGCTGTCACCCGAAGTTGATACGTCAGCGGGTGCGTCCGAGGGCTGGCCGCCGGCACCGGCCTGGGCGCCGCCCATCAGCGTCGCTGCGGATCCGCCGCCACGCCGACCGCGCCGTCGGCGGCGCCGCCGGCTTCGCTGGCCTGGACCTTCTCCGGCCGGCGCGCCGGCCAGTGCTGGCTGATTCGGCGTCGCGACGGCGGCGCCTGCGGTATCGGCCGACGCCGCAACGGCGGACGGTGCACTTCCTGGCGTCGGCTGTGGCGTGTATGGCCGCTGCGAAACCTGGTGCTGCGGCTGTTGCTGCTGGCGCGCCGACCGATCGGTCCGGTCCGTGCGTTCCTGACGTTGAACGCGCTCGTCGCTGCCGCCGCCCGGCTTGTAGACGACGACGCTTTCGAGCGCGCGCGCGCGCCGCTCGTTGAACTCCAGCCGGCTCGACACGGATTCCAGCCGCATCTTGAGGTTCTTCACGTCGATGCCGAGCCGCGTCGTCTCGAGCACGAGGTTGTGGATCAGCTCGTAATAGAGCTGATCGAGTTGCCGCCGCGCGACTTCCCGCCGCGCCTCGCGCTCTGCGTTCATCGTGTTCAGGCGCGACTGAATGTGGAGCGCCTGAATCAACGGGTTCGGGTTGAAGAACAGTTTCAGGATTGGCAGAAGCAGCTTGCGGAGCCAGCGGATCGGCGCGCGGT
>DATFXR010000161.1:0-4714 GCA_035315685.1 Vicinamibacterales bacterium
GCGTGCTTCTCCATGTACTCGCTCATGTCGAAACGGATGAACTCGTTGCCGAGCTGCAGCGCCAGCTGCTTGGCGAGCTCGGTCTTGCCGACCCCGGTCGGACCAGTGAACAGGAACGCGCCGGTCGGCCGATCCGGCTGCGCGAGGCCGGCGCGCGACCGCTTGATCGCCTGCGCGACCAGATTCACCGCGTCCGACTGGCCGAAGACGACGCGATTCAGCGCCTCTTCGAGCGTGCGCAGGCGCTCGCGGTCGGACGACGACGCCTGGCGCGCCGGAATGCGGGCCACGCGCGCGACAATGGTCTCGATGTCCGGCGCGTCCACGGTGGCTGTCGTGCCGGCCGCGGTCTTCAGCCGCGTGACCGCGCCGGCTTCGTCGATGAGGTCGATCGCGCTGTCCGGCAGCCGATAGTCGCGCAGATGCCGCGACGCCAGCTTCGCCGCCGCTTCGAGTGCCTGGTCGGTGTAGCTGACGGCGTGATGCTCCTCGTAGCGGCTGCGCAGGCCGGCAAGAATCCGCACCGTCTCGTCGATTGACGGCTCGTCGATGGCGATCTTCTGCAGGCGCCGCGCGAGCGCACGGTCCTTCTCGATGTGCTTGAACTCCTCGAAGGTCGTCGAGCCGATGATGCGGAGATCGCCCGCCGTGAGCAGCGGCTTCATCATCGTTGCCAGATCCATCGTGCCGCCGGTAACCGCGCCGGCACCGACCGTCGAGTGAATTTCGTCGATGAACAGAATCGCCTTCGGCCGCGCGGAGAGTGCGTGGATGACCGCCTTGAAGCGCTCCTCGAAGTCGCCGCGGAACCGCGTGCCCGCCAGCAGCGCGCCGGTGTCGAGCGCGAAGACCTCGGCGCCTTTGAGCGTCTCCTGGATGTCGTCGGCAAGCAGCCGGGTGGCGAGTCCTTCGGCCATCGCGGTCTTGCCGACACCCGCTTCGCCGACGAACACCGGGTTGTTCTTGCGCCGGCGGCAGAGCACCTCGATCGTGCGCTGCAATTCTTCGGTGCGTCCGATCAGCGGATCGAGCTTCCCCTGCCGCGCGCGCTCGGTGAGGTTGACGCAGTATGCCGACAGCGGATCGCGTGCGGTCGACGAGTCTTCGTCACCGACGCCGGCCGGCGCACGGCCGGTCTCGCCGTCGCCACTCGAACCATGTGGCAGCGGCGTCTTGGTCACGCCGTGCGAGATGTACTCGAGGACGTCGAGGCGTGTGATCCCCTGTTCCGCGAGCAGCCGCGCCGCGTGCGTTTTCGGCTGCTGGAGGAGCGCGGCGAGAATGTCGCCGGCGTTGGCCTCCTCGCGCTGCGCCGCCTGCACATGCAGGATCGCGTTCTGGAGCACCTGGCGGAACGCCGCCGTCTGCTCCGGTTCGTCGCTCGTGCCGCGCGGCAGCCGCTCGATCGAGGTCTCGAGGTAGGCGCCCAGGTCGCGGCGCAGCTTGTGGAGGTCCGCACCGCAGGCCGTGAGGATCCGCTCGCCGTCGGGATCGTGGGACAGTACGTAGAGCAGGTGTTCGAGCGTGAGATACGCGTGGCGGCGCGAGACCGCCTCGCGCAGGGCAATATGCAGGACGACGGCAACGGAGGCTGAGAACACGACTGGACTACCTTATGCTTCTTCGATCGTCGCCTTCAACGGATAGCCTGCGTCGCGTGCGACGGACGCGACGCGGTCGACTTTCGTTTCGGCAATTTCCCACGAATACACGCCGGCGATCCCGCGGCCGTTGAGGTGTACCTGCATCATGACGCGATACGCCTCGGCGGGGGACTTCTGGAACAGCGCCTCGAGCACGTCGACGACGAACATCATCGGGGTGTAGTCGTCGTTGAGCAGCACGACGTTATAGAGCGTCGGCTCCTGTTGCCTGACCTCGGGACGCTGCTGCTCCTTGATACCGCCGTCAGTACCGCCCGGGCGTGGGCTCATGCTCTGCTCGTCGCGCCTCCGCTGCGTCCCGTGGCGCAGGCTGCGCCACTGACGATTGTACCGCGACGGCTGCCCTGCAGGGCTGCGCTACCGGAGGCGGTGACAGCTCACTTGGTGATGAAGGTGCCGTTGCGCAGCTCGTTGAACGCCCGTTCGAGCTCTGCCTGCGTGTTCATCACGATCGGGCCATACCACGCGACCGGTTCCTCGATCGGCCGGCCGGAGACGAGCAGGAACCGGATCCCCTCGTCGCCCGCCTGCACGACGACTTCGTCGCCGCGATCGAACAGCACGAGCGATCGATTGCCGGTCTCGCCGGTGACCGGCGATCGGGCGAGGCCGCCGTCCGTCTGTTCGGTCAGCACGCCTTGCGGGTTCGAGGCGTCGCGGAAGGTTCCCGATCCTGCGAAGACGTACGCAAACGCGTGGTTGCTCCGATCGACCGCGAGCCGTTTGCGTGCGCCGGGCGGGACCGAGACGTCGAGGTAGCGCGGATCGGCGGCCACACCTTCGATCGGACCTTTCTTGCCCCAGAAGTCGCCGCAGATCACCCGCACCCGCGTCCCGTCGTCGTCGGTGACTTCCGGGATATCGGCGGCGAGCACGTCCTGATAGCGAGGCGCCGTCATCTTCAGCGAAGCAGGCAGATTCGCCCAGAGCTGGAAGCCGTGCATGCGCCCGTGTGCGTCGCCTTTCGGCATCTCCTGATGGAGGATGCCGCGCCCCGCGGTCATCCACTGCACGTCACCGGACCCGAGGTTCCCGCGATTGCCGAGGCTGTCGCCGTGCTCGACCGTTCCTGCGAGCACATAAGTAATCGTCTCGATGCCGCGATGCGGATGCCACGGAAAGCCGGCGAGATAGTCGTCCGGCCGCTCGTTGCGGAAATCGTCGAGCAGGAGAAACGGATCGAAGTCGGTGGTGTCACCGAACCCGAAGGCGCGCTGCAGGCGGACGCCGGCGCCCTCGACGGTTGGCCTGGTGCGAATCACACGTTTGATTGGTCGGACAGACATCGCGACGCACCCCTCCCTGCTCAGCTTCCGATTGTTACTGGAACTATACCCATAGGGACGCTGCGACACGCCGACCGGGTGCATCACGCATTCCAAATTCCAAAATTCCTAATTCCAAACTGCACGAGCGGTCCGTTCACCCTGCGCCAAACACGCGTACCTGTGCGGCGCGCGCCGCACCGTCGGCCAGCGGTTCGACCTTCACGATGACCCGTCGGCCATGGCGGAGTGCCGAAAGCGCTGCCGCGCCCTCCTGGTCGATGACCGCGGTTCGATCGTCGAGCACCAGCTCCACGATTCGGCCCGACTTGTGACGGATGCGGAGGTGTTCGCCGCTCTGGTCAACGACCGTCCCGCGCAGTTCCCATGACGCGAACGGCTGCGGCGCGGTCCGATGACTGCAGGCAGCGAGCGCGGACACGATCGCCGCGACAGCGGCGTGGACCAGCGCGCGTCTCACGTGGTGGCCATCTCCGCCGGCCTCGTGGCGTGGCGCCCGTGGAAGATGACGAACAGCGCCGGCAGGACGATCAGCGTCAGCGCCGCTGCCGAGAACAGCCCACCGATGATCACGACCGCCAGCGGCCGCTGCACCTCCGACCCGATCGCGTGCGAGATCGCCATCGGCATCAAGCCGAGCATCGCGAGCAGCGTGGTCATCAGCACGGTCCGCAGACGGACGATCGATCCCTGCATCGCGGCTTCGTACGCGCTGACGCCCGTGCGTCGCACCTGGTTGAAGTAGCTGACCATCACCACGCCGTTCAGCACCGCCTGGCCGAACAGCGCGATGAACCCGATGGCGGCCGATACGCTCAAGTGGATGCCGGTGATGTACAACGCGAAGATGCCGCCAATCAGCGCGAACGGCACGTTCAGCAGGATCAGCGCGGCGTCCTTGAACGTCCCGAACGCGTTGAAGAGCAGGACGAAGATCAGCAGGATGCTGATCGGGACGATCAGGCTGAGCCGCCGCATCGCCCGCTGCTGATTCTCGAATTCACCGCCCCACGTCGTGTAGTAGCCCGGCTGCAGGTGAACCCTTGCATTCACCTGGCGCTGCATGTCGGCGACGACGCCGCCCATGTCGCGCCCCTGGATGAACACGCCGATGGCCATGACGCGCATCCCGGATTCGCGGGCGATGTTCATGCTCCCGCTTCCGACCGACACCGTCGCGACGTCCGACAGCGGAATCCGCGGGCCGGCCGGCGTGTCCACCAGCACGTTCCGCAGCGCTGCCGGATCGCGGCGTTCGTCCTCGCTCAACCGCACGACGACGGTGAACCGACGCTCGCCCTCCCAGAGCTCGGTGGCGGTTTTCCCGCCGAGCGCCGTTTCGATCACGTCTTCGACGTCCGAGACGTTCAGGCCGTAGCGGGCCGCCCGCCCGCGATCGATCTCGATCTGCAGTTGCGGCACCTGCCCGCCGCGGTCCACGAACGCGCGCGCCACGCCGCTGACCGGCAGCACGGCTTTCAGCACGTCGGCCGCTGAGCGGCGCAGCGTGTCCATGTCCTCGCCGAAGACCTTGATGACGATCTGGCCGTCGATCTGCGAGATGCTTTCGAGCACGTTGTCGCGGATCGGTTGCGAGAAGCTCGGCTCGATGCCGGGAATCTGCTGCAGCGCGTCGTTCATCTGGCGGATCAGCTCGTCTTTCGAGACGTGCGGCCGCCACTGCTCGGCCGCCTTCACATCGACGAGGAACTCCGCCATGTTGACCATCTTGGGATCGGTCCCGTCCTCGGGACGGCCGGCCTT
>DATFXR010000162.1:0-2589 GCA_035315685.1 Vicinamibacterales bacterium
CGCGTTCTTCGTGAAGCCGAGTCGCAGCAACTGGTTCGGACTGCCGCCTTCGACCATCCAGTTCACGACGCCCTCCGGGCCTTTGACGTCGATGTGAACCCACGAGTGAGGATTGACCCACTCCATCACCGTGACGGTGCCTTGCAGCTGGAGCGGCTTGTCGATGTCGAACTCCGATGCGAAGGCGTGATGAGCGGGCGCCGGAGCAGCCGTCAGCAGAAGGGCGAGGACGCTGAGCCCGATCGCGACTCGTTTCAGCACGGAAGCCTCCTACTTCGGATCCGGTTTCTCTTTTTTCGCGGCGTCCTCGACGGCCTTCTCCTTGGCGCGCGCACCCCTGAGGTTGTTCGCGAAGCCGTAGTTCGCCTCGTGGCACGCGTACTCGTAGATCGGTCCCTTGTCCCTCACGAACGGCAGTTCCGCCGACCACGGCTTGGTCCACGTCGTCGGATCGTCGACGGTGAACTCGTACTTGATCGTCTCCTCGTCGACGCGGGTCAAGCGCTCGACGACATGCAGGTTGTCGCGCGATCCCCTGAAGTTGGTCTGATCGGTGAAGTTGGTCGTGTCCACCACCAGCGTGTCGCCTTCCCACCGGCCGCGTGAGTCGCCGAGCCAGCGGCGCACGTGCTGCGGAGCATGCGGACGACCGTCGAGCGGGATGATCCGGGCGTCGTGAATCATCTCCTGCAGGATCATCACGTCGGTCGGCGTCTGGACGATCTGCAGGAAGCTGTTGTAGCCGGGCGGAAGCATCGGCGGCCCCTCGTTGCCCCACACGATGCAGCGTTCCTGAATGCCGCGGCTTTCCGGGCCGTCGAACTCGTGGCCCTTGTTCCGCGCGGCGCGTTCGGCGTTTCGCTGCTGCGCCTCGGGGGTGAGCGGCGGGATTCGTCCTTCAGGACCGACGATCATCGACGTGCGCAGGCTGAACGCGATCTGTGCCTGGCTGCGATCGAGTCCGAACTGCGTGAACTCGTAATGCGCTTCGGTGCCGCCACGCTGTGCGGTCGACTGCGGGACGAGCGCACGCTTGCGATCCTCGGCCGCTTCCTCCGGCGTGAAGAACTCCTTCGCGCCGAGCTCCTTCGGACGTTCGAGCGGCGTGATGCTCGCGTTGGTCCAGAAGCCCTGGAGATCCGGATGTCCGTCCGGAGCCCGCGGCGGTGTCGATGCCGGCGCCGCACCAACCACTGCGACGAGACCCATCGAGACGACGAGGCAGCGACCGATCATGACGTCACCTTTCGGGTAGTGTCCGGCTCTAGCCGGACCGTCGCGTCTCCGGTAGTGTCCGGCTTCAGCCGGACCGTCGTGCCTTCCGTACTCTCCGGCGTCAGCCGGACCGCCTATCGAGCCAGCGGATCGGGCCGGATCTGGAACTTCGCGATCTTGCCCTTCGTGCCCTTGCCGCCCTCGATATGCCAGACGAAATGCGTGCCGTAGTTCGCGTACAGCGCACGCCCCTTCCACCCCCCGTTCGGATCGTCGATGCGGCCGTCCATCCCGCGCGAATAGAAGCCGAGCGGATATGGCACCCGCAGCGTCGTCCACGCCTTCGTTTGAGGATTCAACACCAGCAGCGCATCCGAGTTCGATCCGTTCGCGATCGGCGTGTCGGCGCCGAAGCCGGCGATGTTGTGACGGTCGACCCAATTGTAATAGTGGAAGTCGGCCGGGATGTCGGTGCCCTTCAGCTTCGGGCCATCAGTCTGATACAGCGTCCACCCTTCCTTGCACTGGCTGCCGTCAATTTTCGCCGGCCCGTTCAGGTCGGTGCACTTTCGCACGTCGAAGCTGGCGAGATGGCTGCTGGCCGCGAGCGCGGTCCAGACGACGCCGTGGCTGTCGATGTCGACGCCGCGCGGATCGAAACCGGGCTCGGGCACTTTGAAGATCTGCGTCTTGCACGACTCCGGCGCGTTGTCCCCGCGCTGCAAACGGATCAGGAAACCGGGATATCGCTCGGAGATCCCCCACACGGTGTCGTCGACCGGACTGGGGATCACGGAGTACATCGCGTAATTGACCATCGTGTCGAGCTTCGGATCGAACGCCGGAGCGGCGCCGCGCCCGCCGGCTGCGCCGCGGCCTGCGGCGCCGCCAGTGGCGGTGTCGCCCTGATACAGCTGCGAATCGCCGCCACGGCCGGCTGGCATGTTCCACGGCTTGGTAATCTTGCCGTCGCCGTTGGTGTCGAGCACCTGGCCGCACCAGCCGCCGGCTTTCTGCTCGTCGTGCGTCTGGTCGTAGACCTTCGTGTCGATCCACCCGAACATCGGACCGGTGAGCTCGTTGAAATACACGGTTTCGTCCGGATCGTTGTCGAACTGGAGGTGATGCGTGGCGAAGCAGGTGTCGATGAGCGTGAACTTGCCGGTTTTCGGATCGTAGAAGGACGCCTGCCGTCCGCTCGCGCGCAGCGGGAACCACTCGGCGAACTTGTTGGACGGATCGCTGCACCACGCCGGATCCTGGTTGGCGCGGATCTTCGACGTCATCCACACGCGCCCCTTGCTGTCGAACATCGGATTGTGCGGATCCGCCGGATCGTAGGGAGGATTGCCCCACAGATGCTCGTCGCCCCAG
>DATFXR010000163.1:0-43353 GCA_035315685.1 Vicinamibacterales bacterium
GGCGGACCTTGCGTCACGCGAGCAGCTGCCCACGCCCGGCACCATGCCGCGTGCCGGGCTGGCGTCGCCGACGCGAGCGCCGTGGATTGTGGCCAGCGGCTGGCGCATCACACGGCGTCCGGCTGCGAAGTACGTCTACGACGTCGTGGCAGGAAAGGCGGTGCTCGCGGCAGCGGAAGCGTTCGCATACGGCGCCGACGCCGCTCTGAAGATCGATCCAGCGGACGCCCGATCGCTCGGTGAGATGCTGAAATTCCTGGAAGGGCTGTCCGCTGTCGACCTTCCGCCGGTGTCGGACCTCGCGATCGTGGACGATGGCTCGACGATCACCGGCGAGGTGATGAATCTGCTGGCCCGTCGCAATCTGCTGTTCGCGATCCTGCAGGCGCCGTCGCCGCGATACCGGATCAACGTCAGGATCGGTGCTCCTGAGTACCCACGCGAGGAAGCCGCCGATCCGAGTGCGTTTGCGCTGAAGATTCGCCATCAGCTCACCGACGACCAGCGGACGCTGCGGGTGTACGGGAGCGAAGTCGTGATCTGCCGGCTGACCGCCGGCTCCGGGCGGGCGCGGCTGCACCTGATCAACTATGGCGGCCGCGAGATCGAGGGGCTGCGCATTCGATTGCGCGGCGGGTACGGCAACAGTGAGGCTCGCGTTGCAGGCGTCGGCGATCTCGCGCTTCAGGATCGGGTGGCCGCCGCCGGCTTCACGGAGTTCTCGCTGCCTCGCCTCACGACCTACGCGGTCATCGATCTCCAATCCACGCGTTGAACGCGCACGACGGTCCGGCTGAAGCCGGACACTACCGTCGAACGAATGCGGATGACGGTCGGCTCGAGACGGATTCCACCAGAACGACTGACTCGCTCAGCGGTAGGGTCCGGCTTTAGCCGGACCGTGACGCCCGTCGACAAGAGTCCAGCCGCCGTGCGTGTCCGGCACGAAGAACAAGACTTCGATGCCACGAAGGCGATGCAAATAGCCGCCGCTCCCATCCACGCCCAGCACGAAGAACGCATCGTCGAGCGCGTCGCCTTCGGTTCCGGTGCGCGCGAGCACGACCACGCTCAGAACCCCTTGCGCCGGCATCCCCGTGCGCGGATCCATGATGTGTGAATACGTGACGCCGTCAGCCACGAAGAATTTCTCGGCCCGCCCTGCCACGGAGACCGCGCGGTCCTTCACCTCGAGCGTGAGCGCAATCTTGCGCGAGTCAATCGGATCCTGAATCGAAACCGTCCATCCGTCCCGCCCCGGTGGTGCGCCGAGTGCGTAGATGGTGCTGCCCCCGGCGCTCACCAGCGCGGACGGAACCTGCCGCTCCCTCAACAGCGCGACGACGCGATCGACCGCATAACCTTTCGCGATGCCTCCCAGATCGAGCTCCACGCCGGGCGTGTCGAAGCCGATCATCCGCGACGCTCGATCCAGTCTCACGTGGTCGGCGCCGACGACACGCCGCGCGGCCGCGAGCTCGCGGTCGGAGGGCACGTGTCCCTCTCCGCCGAAGAACCCCCACGCCTTCATCAGCGGGCCGACGGTGATATCGAAGGCGCCGGCCGACTCGTGCTGATAACGCATCGATTCCACGATGAAGTCGAACAGTTCCGCATCGACTGCCGCAGGATGGCTCGCGGCCTCCCGGTTGACGCGCGACAGCGGGCTGTCGGACTTGTAGTGGCTCATCAACCGGTCGATGCGATCGACCTCGTCGAGCGCTTCGTCGACGCTGGCCCGCAGCGCGTCGGCGTCCGGACCGTAGGCCTCGATCGCGTACTCGCACGCCATCGAGATCCGGCTCGCGACGTGATGGGCGAGTGTGCGATGCGCGTGCGGAGTGTGCGGCGGCACTGCCGCGACGCTCCACACCGTCAGCGTCAGCAGGAGACCGCGCGCAGCCGGTCTGGAACGCACTCCCTAGCTGCGGCTTTGCAGAACGTCGCGCAGGCGGCGGGCGACGATCTTCTCTTCGCCGGGCCGCATCATCCAGACGCCGATGATCACCGCGTTGCCTTCCGATCGAGTGCCGATCGAGGGCTCGCCGGCTCGCAGCCGATTGACCGCCTCCGCAGCGGTCATCCCTTTCGCGGCGGCATCCCATGAGATCCGCACGTGAGGCACGTGGTTGGCGATTTCGGGGACGAAGACGTCGGCGGTGACGCCGGCGACCGCTGCGGCGCTGCTGCGGATCGTTTCCGCGCGCGCCTCGAACTCCCGCTGTTCGGCCGCGTGATCCTTGCCCAGGTACAGCTCCAGCGCCGCCAGCATGCCGACCATCTCTTCCTTGTTGACCTTCATGCCGCGTCCGACAGTGTTGCCGTTCGGCGGCGCATTCAACCGTGCCGCCGCGACGAGATCCTTTCGGCCGAGAAGCAGCCCGGCGCTCTGTGGGCCGCGGAGCCCCTTGCCGCCCGAGAACGCCACGAGGTCGAACCCCATCTTCGTGTACTTCCACAGATTGTCGACCGGTGGTACGTCGGCGGCAGCGTCGTTCAAGGTCGGGACGCCGTGCTTGGTGCCAATCTCGACGAACTCCCGGTCACGGATCCGTCCTTCCGCATTGTTGTTGTTGTAGAAGAGCATCATCGCAGTCTGCGGGTTGATCGCGCGCTCCATCTCGTCCCGCGTCTCCACTTCGACGAGGCGCACGCCGCAGTTGCGGACCGCGTGGTCGTAGCCGAAGCGATGCGCCTTCTGAATGATCACTTCGCTCTTCATTCCGGCAAGGTTGGGCAGATCGACCACCTTTCGCGGATCGCTGCCGGTGAGGACGCCCGCCGTGCCGAGCGTCAAGGCCGATGCCGCGCCGGACGTCACCATCGCGCCCTCACACTTCAGGAGCGTGGCGATGCGCGCGCCGACTTTGTCGTGAAGCTCGTCGAGCATCACGTACTGCTTCGAGGCGTAAGCGATCGCCTCCATCACTTCGGGCGGCATCAGCGATGCGGTCATCGCCGTGTAGGTCCCGGCCGCGTTGATGAACGGGCGGACGCCGAGCTCGCGAAAATAGTCGCGTGCCGCGGGTTGCGGCGCTGCCGGTGCCGCCGTGACGCCGGCTTCGATGAGGCTTCCGACGAGTGGGACGCCCGAGGCGATTTCAAGAAAACGTCGTCGACTCCACATGGGCGACCTCCGCTGATGATTGTGAATCCGGCCGGGTGTGAACATCACTCAGGCCATCGATTCCTCACGCGCAAGATAGGGAATCGTCTGCGGCCCCTGCGGCAGCACGCACAACGTGGCCTGCGCCCCGGCGGCCGTCAGTGCCCGTTGGACCGCTGGGCCGACTTCTTCGATCGGATCGAAGTGCGCGGCGCGGATCTCGCCGTCGGACAGACCGCTGGTCTTCACGAGCACTCGTGCTTTCGTCTGCACCTGCGCCTGAATCTGTACCTGCCACTGGTCGGGCCGCGAATAGCCCGGCGCGGTGATCATCGCGAGCAGTTCCTGCGGGCTCGATCGCGAGGCAAGCACCTCGCCGTACGACCCGTGTGCAGGCAGCCCATCGCGACACTCGGCGGCGCAGACGATCGTGCCGCCCCGCTTCACTACCTTCGCAGCGGCCGACATGCCTTTGACCGCCTGGTACAGGTTCTGATCGAGCGGATAGCCGGAGTTCGTCGTGAGGACGACGTCGAACGGCGACGCCACTTCGCGCATCGCGTCGCGCTTGGCAGCGGCGCAGGCGGCACGATGTTCGGCGAACAGCTCACCGGCGAACACCGCCGTGATCTGCTGGGCGCGGTTCAATGTGACATCCACCGCGAAGTGAACGCCGGTCATGCGGGCAATCTCGCGGATGTCGTCGTGAATGGGGTTGCCTTCGGTGATCCCCCAGGTCGCCATCGGATCGCCGATGCGTCTGGCGTCGTGCAGCGTGAGCGTGGTCTCCAGTCCCGCCAGACCGGGTGCGACCATCTTCGGACCGCCGCTGAATCCGGCGAAGAAATGCGGCTCGACGAACCCGGTCGTAATCCGCACGTCGGCGCTCAGCCACCGTCGATTGAGGTACACGGGCACGCCGGTCGTGGTCTCGCCGACGTGGACGAGCGCCGATTGGTCGCGGCTGTCGTGGTTGATGACGCGGCAGCGCCGCATGATGTCGGCGCCGAGCATCGCCTCGATCTCGGCCGGCGTGTTGCAGCGGTGCGTACCGGTGGCGATGAGGATGGTGACGTCGGCGGCGCGCACGTCTGGCATCTCCTCGAAGAGCGCCTCGAGGGTCTCGCGGCGCGGCTGCGCGCGGGTGATGTCGCACACGGAAATCGCCACGCGCCCGCCGCGGCTGGCGAGCTCGCGGAGCGGCGGCGCGCCGATCGGCGCGCGGAGCGCAGCGACGAGCGCGGCGTGGGGATCGGCGAGGGATGCCCGGAAGCGCGGCTCGATGATCGTGACGCGGTCGTCAGGAAGATCGACCTCGAGCCCGTCGGCGCCGTAATCGAGCCGGACGCGCATTCCGCGATTATACGTACCTGAACGGACGTAGACTCTCTGCGATGAAGCGGTCACCGGTTCTGGTGCTGGCGGCCCTGACGCTGTGTGCTCACCCCGCCGCGCACGCGCAACCGGGCGCTCGGCCGCGGCTGGCCGTGCGGCCGGCCGCCGATTTCGAGGTGACGGGCGCAGGCGATCATGCCGCCTGGCAGCAGGCCGACTGGGTGTCGCTGCACCGCCGCGAAGCGGACGGTCACCCCTACGACACGCGATTCAAGACGGTCTACTCCTCCACAGGCCTCTACTTTCTGATCGAGGGCACTGATCGCACGCTCACGGCATCGATGAACGAAGACTTCATGGATCTGTGGAACGAGGACGTGTTCGAAGTCTTTCTGTGGACCGACGAACGCTATCCGGCGTACTTCGAGTACGAGATCTCGCCGCTCAATCACGAGCTCCCGATCCTGATTCCGAATTTCGGCGGACAGTTCCTCGGCTGGCGGCCGTGGCACTATGAGCGGGATCGGCTGACGCGGAAAGCGACCGCCGCTCTGGGAGGGCCGAAGCAGCCGCGCGCAGCGATCGAGGGCTGGCGCGCGGAGGTCTTCATTCCGTATGCGCTGCTGCGGCCGCTGCAGAATGTGCCGCCGAAACCGGGCACGACCTGGCGCGCCAACGTCTACCGCATGGACTACGACGGCGGAAAACGGACACGGTGGGAGTGGGCGCACGTGGAAGAGGGCTTCCACGAGTACGAGCGCTTCGGTGAACTGGTGTTCGCCGATCGCTAGTGTGTCGCGACATTTCGAAAGTCGTCAGATCGAGGCATAACCGCAGAGTCCGCGGAGCACGCAGAGAATTCTTGTACAAGGAATTTTCTGTGGTCTCTGCGCTCTCTGCGGTTGTTTTCGTGGTCTGCCTTCCCGCGGCCGCGGCGGCGTGATCGATCGAGTTACAAGCGGTCGAGCGGCTTGTCGGCGTCGCCGAAGCGATCCAGCGTCACGCCCATCCGGCTCATGATCGACAGATACAGGCTGCACAGGCGGCGGTTCTCGTCGCCGGCGTAGAGATACTCGAGCGAGCGGCCAGTCTCGAGGGCGCCGCCGAGACTCCCAACCGTGACGATCGGCAGCTTCATGTTGTCGTGCTTCCAGCCGGCCCACATGTTCGACAGCCACAGCAGACAGCAGTTGTCGAGCACCGTGCCGTCGCCTTCGGGCATCGATTCGAGCGTGTCGCCGAGGTACGCGAGCTGGCTCACGTGGAAGCGTACGATTCGCTCGTAGCCGTCCGAGAGATCGTCATGCGAGGCCGAATGGTGATCGCTGCGGACGTCCAGGAACGGATAGGAGAGTGACGACAGGTCGGCCGCGAGCAGCAGCGACGCGACACGGGTGGTGTCGTTCTGGAAGGCGAGGGCGACGATATCGCACATCAGCCGCATGCGCGCTCGGACATCCGGCGGGTGGGTGCGGACGCGATCGACGCGGGCCTCCACGTCGCGGACGCTCGTGAGATATCGGTCGAGTCGTGTTCGGTCGGACGCGCTCACCCGTCGGGTGAGGTGATCGGCGCGATCCTTGACGCGATCGAGGATGCTCCCTGCCGCACCGCCGGCGCGATGCGTGAAGATGCGATCGAACGCGCACGCTGGATCGACTTCTCCCGGGATTGGCGCATCGGCGCGCCGCCACGAAATGTGCGAGCTGTAGGCCATCGAGAAGCCGGTCTCGTGACAACCCGCCGCCGGCCGCTCGCACGCCACCACCAGACTCCGCAGCGGTGTCTCGCACCCAATGTGGCTGGCGAGCGCCTGGTCCACGCTGATCCCGGCTCGCACCGACGGCCCTTCGTCGATGGGAACGCCGGACAGGAGGTTGCCGGTCTGCGCCGGATGAATGCCTACGCCAACGGCCGGCCGGTTGAACAGGCCGTTGATCACGTTGATCTTGTGCTTCAGCGGCTCGAGCGGCTCGAGCGATCGGCTCAGCGTCATGTCGGCGCCGTTGCCGCGCGCCCACCAGTGATTGCCGCTGACGCCGTTCCCCATGAACAGTACGGCGAAGCGTTTCGGACACGCGCGTGCCTGCGTGGACGCCGCCAGTACGGGCACCGACTCGAGCCATGGCAACGCCAGGGCGGCGCCCGCAGCGCGCAACATCGTCCGCCGCGAGATCCCATCGATCATTTCGGCTGCTCGGACGGCGGCAGAAACTTCATGCACACCGGCGACGGCGCGTACGCGAGGACTCCCGAGGGTTTCAGCCGTCCGCTGCCGGCATCGAGCCGCGCAACCAGGATCGTGTCGGAATCCTGGTTGCCGACTGCGAGATAGGTTGCGGACGGATCGATGCCGAAGTGACGCGGCTTGAACCCACCGGTGCCTTGTTCCTCGACGTAGGTGAGTGTCCCCCTGTCGGTGTCGATGCCGAACAGCACGACGCTGTTGTGTCCGCGATTCGACGCGTACAGCCATTTGCCGGACGCGTGCACGTCGATTTCCGCGCCGGAGTTCGCGCCATCGAAATGCTCGGGCAGCGTCGATATCGTCTGCACCTCGTGCAAGCGGCCGGCGTCCGCGTCATAGCGGAACGCCGTCACCGTGGAATGCATTTCGTTGACGACGAACGCGAAGCGACCGTCGGGGCGAAACACCATGTGACGGGGCCCGGCGCCGGGTTTCAGCTGCGCGAACGGTGGATCGTGTGGCGTCAGCGTTCCGCGCTCCGCGTCGAAACGGTACGCGAGTACCTTGTCCAGCCCGAGGTCGCAGACGAACACGTAGCGGTTCGCTCGATCGATTGTCACGCAGTGCGCGTGCGGGCCCTTCTGGCGCTCGGGATTCACGCTGCTGCCGGTGTGCTGCACCACCTGGCTCGCGGCGCCGAGCCTCCCGCCGGGCGCGACCGGCAGCACGGCGACGCTGCCGCTACCGTAGTTCGCGACCAGCAGATGGCGTCCGCTCTTGTCGAGAACCAGATGGCACGGCGCAGTGCCCATCGACGCTCGCTGGTTGATCGGGGTCAGCACGCCGTTCGACCGATCGATCGCGAAGGCGCTGACGGCTCCGGTTGCGCTTCCTTCGAACCGACTGACCTCGTTCACCGCGAACAGCAGGCGTCGTCTGGGGTCGAGCTCGAGAAAAGAGGGATTGGACGAAGCGGCCGCCAGTCCGAGCGGCGTCAACGCGACGTTCTGCGACACTCTGCTCGGTTCGGGCTGCAGCCGGAAGCGATAGATCCCCTGGCTCTTCGGCCCGGTATAAGTGCCGACAAAAACCAGCGTCGGATCCACGTGACATCAACCAGCCGACGCGCCCGCGATCCCGATGACGGTTCGGTTTCCGGACGCCTCAGCGCTGGAGTATATATCCTGCGCCACTCGCGCGTGGCCGGACCCTCTCGCGGAGTCGTCACATGAAAGCCTTCATCAGCAGCACCAGCGAGGATCTCGCGGAGTACCGCACGGCCGCGCGGGACGTCTGCGCCCGCCTCTCGCTGATTCCGGTGGGCATGGAGGATTTCGAATCGATGGGCGTCGGCGCAACCGCCGGGAGCCAGTCGAAGGTGAAGGAGTCGAACGTCTATGTCGGCATCATCGCCAACCGTTACGGCTACATCGAAGCCGGCCAGGAGAAATCGGTCACCGAGCTCGAGTTCGACTACGCCGGACAACTCGGGCTCGATCGGCTGTGCTTTCTCGCTGATCCGGCGGCGAAGCTGCCGAGTTTTCCCGGCGAGGATCAAGGGAAGCTGGCCGCGTTCAAAGCGCGGATCAATCACCTGATCCGCAGCACCTTCAAGGATCCATCGGAGTTCCGCTACAAGCTGTATGACAGTCTGCTGAAGTGGCTGTTCCGTCAGCGCCGCGGCACCGTGCTGGAGCGGTATGTCTTCGAGCCGCTGTTCGCCGACTACGCGCGGTTCGGCGGTCGCGAGCACGACATCGCGCGAATCGAGGCCTTCCTCGATTCGGCCAACGCGAGCTATCTCGTCGTCTCGGCGCCTGCCGGGTACGGCAAGACCGCGCTGGCGGTGAAAACGATCGATCAGTATCGAGACGACTGCGCCTATCACTTCTTCACGACCCGCTACGCATCGGGCTCACTGCGCGAGATGCTCGGCGAGCAGGGCTTCCTGAGAAACACCGTTCAGCAGCTCAGGCTGTGGGACGTTCCGGCATTGGATAGCTGGCAGTCGCCGACGACATTGAGCGGATGGGTGGCCGCCTACCACGCGCTGGTGAAGCGCGATTTACGCGAGCGGCATCTGCTGGTCGTGGACGGTCTCGACGAAGTCGGCGGCTTCAGCCTGAAGCCGTATTTCAACGTCGCTCCGGGCACAAACCTCAAGATCATCACCACGGTGCGCGACGTCGGGCAGGATCTGGCGGATGAATACGGATTTCCCGCCGGGCGCACGAGCTACCTCGCCCTGAGCGGGTTCTCGGCGAGCGACGTCGCCGCGGCGCTGCGACTCGCTGGAAAGAAGGCGGGCGCATTTGCCGACCAGTCTTCGCTGCTCGCCAAGGTCATCACGGTCACGACTCCGCAGGGCACCGTCGCAGGTGCCGACCCGCTGTACGTGACCTTCCTGGCCGACGCGATCGAGCGGGGCAACGTCACCGCAGCGAACGTCGGCCGGCAGCCGCGCCGCCTCGAGGATTACCTGGCCGATTGGTGGAAGGCGACGGTTGCCGAGGCCGGCACGAAGGAAGCCCTCGATCTGCTCGGGACGCTCGCGGCCGCGCTCGGTCCGATCGGTCGCGACGACCTGATCGCGCTGCACGAAGAACTGCGCGGCTCGTGGACCGACGATCCGATCCGTCGTCTCGTCACATCGATGCGTCGCGTCGTCGCGGGTTCCGACCAAGACGGCTATGCGTTCGC
The DNA here is from genome assembly GCA_035315685.1 of Vicinamibacterales bacterium. Taxonomy (GTDB): domain Bacteria; phylum Acidobacteriota; class Vicinamibacteria; order Vicinamibacterales; family CAVVIG01; genus QHWK01. The sequence goes on from DATFXR010000163.1 coordinate 9,330, forward strand.
GCATCCGCGATTTCGCGACTACGTCCGGAAGTTTCCCGAAGTCGCGCCGTTCGACGCGAAATTGCTGGCGTACTGCGAAGGGTGGCGCGGCCAGCCGCGGCGGTATGCGCTGACCTACGCCGTCAAGCACCTGGCGCAGGCCGGCAAGCTCGATCGATTGTTCGAGACCGTGCTCGACGAGGAGTTTCAGGGCGAGCAGCGAGCAGTGCTGGGCACGATTCGCCATACGCTGACGGATCTGACGATCGCGATCGGTGCCGGCTGCGCGCACGATCGATTCCTCGACGTACTAAGGGCCGCCGCGAGCTATCGCCGGCTCGTCGGAGCCGAAGGCGTGGCCGGCGCGATCTTTTCATGCGCCCGCGAGGGCCGGTTCGACGCCGCGGCCGCCGCTGCCGAGACCTACGGTCTCGGCGCAAAGACAAGCAGCGCCTGGATGCTGGCGCTGCGCGCCTACCTGATCTGGGCGGCCGTTCGGTCGGGAAGACGCGACGCCGCCGTCGCGATGATCGCAGCGTCCGGGCGGCAGCTGGGACTGCGTGTGCACGGCTCGCTGCTGCACGTCACCGATTTGTGCGAGGCGTTGATCGCCAGCGCCATCGCGATCGACCCGTCGCTCGCGGCGGAGATCAGCGTCGACGCGCCGTGGGCGGCGCAGGTGCTCGCACGCCTGAAAGCTGTACCCGCAGTCGGAGACGTGCAAGCCCTCCTCGACAATGTCACCAGGCGGACCGAAACGCTCGAGGCACAAACGGGCGAACATCCGAGTCCCGAGTACGCCGTCGAGTACCTCAGCGAAGAGCGCGCCGGCGATTACTTCGCGCAACTGCGCGACGGTCTGATCACTCTGGCCGGCGCCTCGCGCGGTCGGGAGCTGATCGACCGCGCGCTGGCCGCCGTCGAGAGGAATCCGTATCCGAGATATCGCGATATCGGGCTCGTCGCCCTTGGCGTATCGGCGCTCGCCGCTCCCGACAGCGAGTGGACCACGGTGCGGCTGGAGCAGATCCTCGAAACCGGCCTCGAGAAGGAAGGTGTCACGTTCACGTTCGACCTTGCCGCGCAGCTGGTTGCCGAAGCCCGGCGTCGTTCGATGGCGGCGCCGGCGCTGTTCGAATACCTGCAGCGCGGCGAATCGTCGAGCGACCGCTGGGGCTCGCGTCTGCGTTGCTTGAGCGCACGGGCGGCGGCAGACGCGACGCAGGACGATCGGCCGTCCGCGATCGCGCGGCTCGAGTCGGCGGGACGAGCAGATGGCGGGTTCGCCGGGTACATGTCGGCGCACCTGCTGTCGCTGGCCAGCCGATGGTGCGAGCTCGGCGTCCCGGCGCGCGTCGCCGAGCTGGGGATCATCGCGCGCAGCCGATGGCACGCCGGCCGCGTCCGCGATCCGAGGTTCGCGCACGAACGTCAGGACCTGGTTGCCAGATACGAGCAGTGGTTCGCCGATCCGCCGCCAGGTTGGCCGGAGGCCGCCTCGACGCTCCGCCTCACGGCCGACGCCGACGCGCGGCGCGCCTACAAGGATCTCGCCGCGGCGCGGTGGTTGGCGGCAGGCAAAGCCACAGGGTGGGGCGAGCTCATTTCCGCGTCGCTGAACGACGCCACCGCGCTCGATCTGGTGCTCGCCCGCTTTGCATCGCGGGCGATCCGTCGCCACAACCGTGGCGAGCGCGGGCTCACGGATGCGGCGCTCGCGGAGGCGATGACGATCTGCGGCGAGCGCTTCGCGACCAGCCGTCCCTGGGACGCCGGAACGCCCGCCGTCTCCTGAGTGGATAGCGGTTCGAGTCAGTACTTATCGTAGCCCTCGGTCAGCTCGATGTACACGCCGGACGGATCGGTGATGTACGCGATGTTGAGGCCGATCGCGGCAACATTTCGAAACGGAACGTCGAACTTCACGCCGCGCTGCTCGAGCGTCTTGCAGAACGCCTCCAGATTCCTGATCTCGAAGCCGATGTGATCGACGGTGCGCCCCTTCGTGCCGATTGTCGCGGTCGCGGAGGTCGCGAACGACAGGTTCATGCCCGGCACGTCAGCGGTGGTGGCGATCGTGCCGCGCTTGCGCGGAACGGCCGAGAACGTGTCGACGTACCAATCGCGGAGCTTGACGTAGTCAGCGAGCAGGAAGTGAAGGTGATAGGCGGACGCCTTCACCGGCAGCGACGTGTCCTCCTGCAGCTCGATCTTGATATTGTCTGGCCCCATCAAGTACGCATTGGGGAAGCCTTCAGAACCCTTGAATTCCCGTCCGACCTGATAGCCGGCGGCGCGCCACGCCTGCAGCATCTCGGCGAGGTTCCGCACCTTGAAGCCGAAGTGGTCCATCACCGTTCCCTCGGAACCACCGGTGGGATCCGCCTGACGGAAGGCGATCAGCATGCCGGGCAGCTTGACGGCGACCAATGGCCCCTTCTGCACGACCACGCCGCCGAAATGCTCGACCCACAGTTTCTTGTGGACCTCGATGTCACGGACGTTCAGATGCACGTGTCCGAACGTGATACCGGCGTCGTTCGGCGCGGCGAGCTGCGCATGCGCGGGGACGAAGATCGAGAGCGTCAGGACGGACGCAAGCAGTAGCCTCATAAACCGATCTCTCCGCGATCCGAGCAGCTGTTGCTATTTCGCCGTTTCCGTCGCGCCTTCTTCTTCGGTGACGAACACGTCGGCGATGATGCTGACGTGCGCCTCCCACCAGTGGCCGCCTTTGACCGAGCCGTCGGAGAGCGCGACGGTCCCGTGCCCGTGGACGGTACCGCGACCCTGGTTGTCGGTCGTGATACTGCCCATCAGCGATACGATTTCCGCTTCCTGATTGAGCTCGATCTTCTTTTGCCCCAGCCCGCGCTCGACGTCGGACCAGCCGAAGAGGCCTTTGTTGATCGCGCCGAGCGCCGTGAAATGCGCGTTCCTGATGTGGTACTTCTCCGCGAAGTCCGTCAGCCCGGACATGATTTCGTCGCCCTTGGTCATGCTGATGCGGTAGGTTCTGCCGCCCTTGCCGAGGTCCGTCACTTTCATACCGGGCGCGAGGCCCTTTCCCGGGCGGGTCCCTCTGGGCACATATCCTTCCGGAGTCGGTGGCGGCGTCGCCGCTTGCGCCCCCGACTGCGGAGCGCTGGCCATTGCCGCCGGAATCGGCTGCGTCACTTTCCCGGTGGCGGCCCACTCGGCGCCGCGTGCGAACGTCGTCACGAACGCCGGTGTCTGCACCTGCTCGACGTCGTGGCCGAGCGCCGTGACGAACACCCGCCCCTTGCCGTAATCCACCGTCCACAGCATCGGCTCGTTCGCACTGGCCCCTTCGAGTGGCTGCGGTGCGCGTGAATCGGTACGGCTTGCTGCGTAGAGCGCGTGATCGTCGTTGGCCGTCGCGAGCACGTGATACGAGCCGGCGGGCTGCCAGCGCAGGTTGGCGTAGAGCTCGTCGTTCGCCTGCGGGAACGACAGCTTCAGTCCCTTCGTGATCGGATGTTCCTGATCCTTGATGTCCACCACGAAATTGTGCGGTGCCGAATGGTGGCCGTTGTTCGGTCGCCAGTTTCCGCCCGACAACTTCTCGTAGTCGGTCCAGCCATCGAACGCGGCCATCGAGAAGTGGTAGACGACCACGCCTTTGCCGGATCGGACGTAATCCAGAAACGCGGCGTTGGTCTTGTCGCCCCACCGCAATTCGGGACGGCCGCGCTCGAAGTAGTTCAAGACGATGAGGTCGTACGGCGCGAGCGTCTCCGGCCCTGCGCCGCGGAATTCTTCGGTGACGCGAACCTCGAATTTTCCGGTGTCTTCGAGCGCCTTGCGCAGCAGCGGCGTGGTGCCGCGCCAGTTATGGCCGTTCTGACCGGTGACGATCAGAACCGCAATCTTCGGCGGCGCGGCGGGCGCTGACCCGGCCGGCTGCGCGGGCTGGGCAGGCTGCTGCGCCGATGCCAGGCCTGCGACGATGCACACGAGCGAGGCGATTACCGTCAGTCTTGATCTCACGTCGCACCTCCGGTCACGCGACCTGACGCCGCGCAGTATGCCTCAGGCTGCCGATGTCCACGCAGATATTTGTCGAGGCGCCCGCCGGCCGCATTCTCGTCCGCGGTTCGTCGTGCCTGCGATCGCGGCGCCCGCATGCGAGAATCCTTTAGTTCGAGAACGATCGCGAGCGGTGCGTATCGCGGGACTGTGTGATACGCGCGAGCCACCGGAGCGAAAATCGATGCGCCTCATCTTCCTGACGGTCGCGCTGCTGCTGCTGCCCGAGGCCGTACTCTTTGCCCAGCAATCAGAGTCGCCGGTGCCGCCCGAGCAGGAAACGGATCTGCCGGACGTCATCCGCGCCTGGCGCCAGAAACCGCCGAAGCCGGAGCCGCAGCCGGGTGAGAAGATGATCGTCGCCGCGCCGGTGATCGGCACAAACCCGTCGGCCGGCTTCATCATCGGCGCCGCCGGACAGATGGCGTTCTTTCAAGGCGATCCGTCGACGACGCGGATAACGGCCGGCATCGCGAGCCTGACGATCTCCAGCAAGAAGCAGGTGGTCCTGAACGTGCGATTCGACAGCTTCAGCGACGGGAATCGCTGGTTCGTCGAAGGCGACAACCGCTTTCAAAGCACCTCGCAGGACGTCTACGGCTTCGGAACCGCGACGCCGGCGTCTGCCGCCGTCAACACCGAATTCGGATTCGTACGACTTCACGAGACCATCTCCTATCAGGTGGCGCGTGACTTCTATCTCGGAGGCGGGTTTCTGTTCGACTCGCACACCGATGTCCGGCCAGCAGATGCGTCGGACCCGAACTGGTCCGCGTCGCCGTACATCGCCTACAGCGAGCAGAACGGCTTGCCGACCGACAGTCAGCAGTCTGCCGGCTTCAGCGTGAACGCACGGCTGAACCGCCGGGACAATGACATCAGCCCGCGCCGCGGCTGGATGGTGACGGGCCAGTACAGGGCTTCATTCAACGGCTTCCTCGGCGGCGACTCTTCGTGGCAGGAGCTCGACGCCGACGCGCGAGCCTACGTCCCCTTCGATAGGTACGGCCGGCATCGACTCGCGCTCTGGACCTACACCAGCATCGTGACGAACGGTGTCGTGCCGTATTTCGATGCGCCCGCGACCGTCATGGACAAGTACGGGCGATCGGCGCGCGGATACGAGGAGGGGCGCTTTCGCGGTGAAAAGCTGGTCTACGGTGAGGCCGAATATCGCGGGCCGCTCATGAGGAATGGCCTTCTCGGGGTCGTGGGCTTCGCGACGATGACGACGGTGTCCAACAGCCAGACCGGAGAAAAGCTCTTCGACTCGGTCGCGCCATCGGCGGGCGGCGGACTCCGGCTCCTCCTCAACAAGCGGTCACGAACCAACCTCTGCTTCGACTTCGGGTGGGGGAAAGCAGGGTCGACCGGCGTGTACCTGGCCATCCAGGACGCGTTCTGATCGGCGCCGCTACGATGCGTTCAGATCTCGCCGCGCTTCGCGAATCGCGCGATGTGCTCGCCGGCGCGGAACGCGAGCGCCTGAATGGTCATCGTCGGCTGACCCCGGCCGGATGTCACGAGACTGCTGCCGTCGCAGACGAACAGGTTCCGGACGTCGTGGCTGCGGTGATACCTGTCGATGACCGACGTCGCCGGGTCGTTGCCCATGCGGCAGGTGCCCAGCAGGTGCACGGACGCTGTCTGTGGTGCCACCGCAGCCTGGGTGACGCGCAGCGCTCCCGCCTCGTGAAGGATCTCCTCGCCGCGATCCTGCAGGAACCGAACGGTCGCGAGGTCGTCGGGATGATCGCGGTAGGTGACGCGAATCGCCGGGAGTCCCCACGCGTCCTCGAGCTCCGGATCGAGCGTGACGTTGTTCGATTCGAGTGGCAATGACGTGCTGTGACAGGACACCTGCATCGTACGCGGGAACTCGCGGAGCCGGGCCTTGTACGCGCTGCCCCATGACGGCTCGCCGACGTCGGTGCGAATCGCCCACGTCGTCGGCTGCGGGCCGATGCGCGCGTCGAGACCGCCACCGCCGTAGTAGCCGCGCTTCGGATCCGAATCGTAGAAGTCGTGCAGGACGCGCGTCACCTGCACGCTCTTGTATTCGTTCAACTCGTGCTCGAACACGCCGGTCGCGCGGCCGCTGTAGTTGAACATCAGATACTTGCCGACCAGCCCGCTCGAGTTCGCGAGGCCGTGCGGAAAGGCGTTGCTCTCCGACATCAGCAGCAGCCGCGGCGTCTCTGCGCCGTTGGCGCACACCACGACGCCGCGGGCGCGCTGAAATCGCTCGCGTCGATCGCGATCGAAGTAGGTGACGCCGGTCGCGCGTCCCTCGGTGCTGGTCTCGATTCGGAAGACGTAGCTCTCCGAGCGCAGTTCACACCGTCCGGTTGCCTCCGCCTCGGGAATGACGGTTGTCAGTGTCGACGCCTTGGCGCGGACTTCGCACGCGAAGCCGTGGCAGAAGCCGCAATGCACGCAGGCTGACCGGCCGCGATACGGTTGTGAATTGATCGCCATCGGCGCCGGAACCGGATGCCACCCGAGCTTGCGCGCGCCACGCTCGAAGAGCACGCCTGACGATTTCACCGGCAGCGGCGGCATCGGATACGGCTTGCTGCGGGGCGGATCAAACGGGTTGGCGCCGGCGAGGCCGGACACACCGATCTCCCACTCGACCCTGGTGTAGTACGGCTCGAGATCGGCGTAGGCGATCGGCCAGTCGGCGAAGCCGGTGCCGGGAATCGCCCCGAGTACGCTGCGCTCGATGAAGTCGATTTCGTGGAAGCGCCAGAAATTCGCGGTGTAGTGCAGGCTCCCACCGCCAACGCCCCGTCCATACCAAAGGGCCGGCTTGAACGTCTGCCGCTCCGCTTTCTTGGCGGCATCGTCGCGAAACGTCTGAGGATTCTTGACCGCGTCGTTCGTGATCCCGCCAAGGTACCAAACCCCCAGCTCGTCGTGTCTGGCGGCCCGTGGCGAGAACCGCGGCCCCTGTTCCATCAGCACGACCGTCAATCCTGCCTGCGCGAGCTCCCGTGCAACCACGCCGCCCGCCGCGCCGGAACCGACGATCACGAAGTCGACAGTGTCGGAATCCCGATACGTCTGCGTACTCATCTGGTTTTCGGTGGATCGATGACGAAGCCGGGATAGTCGCGATCGTAGTACCCGAACGGCGGATTGAAGACGTGGCGGTCTTCGAAGCCAATGAGCTTCCAGCCGGTGTCGTCGTGATTACCGCCGTACGCGGGCAGCGAGAACATCCCGAGCAGCGTGAGCAGGCGGGTCGTGGTGAAGAACGGTGTCTGGTCGATCCTGTTGAGGTGCTCGATCTGCTGTTCGCTCGTGAGCGACGCGAACGACGCGGCGGCGGGATGCCGTTCACGATACCCCGCCTGAAAAGCCGCGACCTGTGTCCGATAGTCGCCGGCGAGCTGCGAGAAGAACGTCGCGAGCGCCCGGTCGATGAAGTACACGACGCCTGCCTCGCGCGCGCCGGGCGAGTCGTCGCTGGGAATGATCTGCGCGGCGACGGCCTCGATGTCCGCCGCTTCGCCTGCGCTGAGGAAGGAAATCTTCGCGGCGCTGCCGGGTTGCCCGACCGCATGCGTGTCGTCCATCGCCTCGGCGATCTGGGCCCAGCCGAGGGGTAATCCGGCGGTGGCAATGGTCGCGGCGATGGCCTGCAGCAGTGTTCGTCGCGAGAGACTGGCGCTCTCCATGCACACCCCCTTTCGTCGATAGGAGGTGTGCGGCCGATCCCTTTCGCTGGGAAGCAACCGCAGAGACCGCAGAGCTCTCTCTATCTAAGAAATTCTGCGTGTTCTGCGTTCTCTGCGGTTGCTTTCCCTGCGCGGGTGCCTGAGGAAACGGTGAATCGCGCGGACCTGGATTCCGGTCAGCGTTCGATCGGTTGCGGCAGCGGAATCGAGACTTCGATCTGGGCGCCGTGACCCACCGTCGACTGAACGGCGAGCTCTCCGCCCGCCGCGCGTACGCGCTCTGCCATGCTGACGAGGCCCAGGCCCGAGTTGTGGTCGGCGGCCGTTGGATCGAAGCCCCGGCCGTCGTCGGACACCCGCAAACAGATCGCGTCGGCTCTGGCTGCCAGTTCGACGCGGATCGCGCGGCACCGGCTGTGTTTGGTCGCGTTCTGGATCGCCTCCTGGGCGACGCGATACAGGCACGTATCGATTTCCGGCGGCAGTTTCGGGTTGTCGCCGCAGACGAAATCAATTTTGACGTCGGTCTGCCTGGCGAACTCCCTGCACAAGCTCGCGAGTGCCCGCTTCAAGCCGAGGAAACCGAGCTGCGACGGGTGCAGACGGTGCGAAATACGCTGTGCGTCGGCGCAAATCTCCTCGGCGAGCAGCCTCGACGCGTCCAGTCGTGAGTGCAGATCTGGCGCCGCCTGCGCATCCTTCGGCAGTTGCGCCAGCTGGATGGCGAGCAGCGCGAGCCGCTGCCCGATATCGTCGTGCAGTTCGCGCGCGATATGCGCGCGCTCCTCGTCCTGCACGCGGGTCAATCGATCGCGAAGCGCCCGCAGCTTCGCCTCGGACCTGATCCGCTCGGTGATGTCCTGGTAGATGCCGAAGCAGCCGACGAATTCGCCGCTGGCGATCAACGGGACCGCGTGGAACTCGACGTCGACCTTGCTGCCGTCTCGCCGGCGTCGCACGCCAGTGGCATGCACGACCTCCCCGTTCAAGACGCGCCGGCTGATCTCGTGCGCCTCGCTACTGTCCGTCGGACCGATCAGGTCGTCGGGGTCACGTCCGATGATCTCGTCATCGGTGTACTGAAAGATGCGCTGAAACGCTGCGTTGCAGAACCGGATGTGGTGATCCTTGTCGCCCATCACGATCCCGTACGGGCTGTTGGAGATGAGCGTCTGCAGCAGCGCGGTGTACTCCCTGGCCTGCTGCTCGGTGCGCTTGCTGTCGGTGATATCGAACGCGGTGCCGACAATCGCCGGCTGACCCTGAAACTCGATGAGGCTGGCCGACAGATCCAGCCAGCGCGTGTCGCCGCTCTTGGTGACGATCTTGAGCTCGTATCGAGACGGAGCCGGCACACCACGCCAGCGCGCGCGCGCCCGCGCGCGGACCATATCGATCGAATCCGGATGCACCAGATCCCATACGGTCATCGCGTCGAGCTCGCTCGCGGAGTAGCCGGTGAAGTGTTCCATCCGCGGGTTGAAGTAGCAGAGCGCGCCGGTTTCCCGATAGATGAAGATGCCGGACTGCGTTGTCTCCGCCAGCATGCGGAACTTCGATTCGCTTTCTCGCAGCGCTTGCTCGGCCAGTTTCTGCGCCGTGATGTCCGCGATGGCTGCCAGAACGCAGCGGTCGCCGTGGAGCGTGATCAGTCCCGCCGAGTACAGCGTCGTAATCAGGCGGCCGGACTTGGTGCGGAATTGCGCATCCTGATCGCGGATGGTCTTCTGGCGCAGCAGCGCTGCGACCATCGTCTGGCGGTCGGCCGGCGTGGGCCACACGTCGAGCTCGAGCGACGTGTGCCCGCAGATCTCGTCGCGCGGGTATCCCATTTGCCGCTCGAACGCCTCGTTCACGTCGATGTATCGCCCCTCGGCGACCGTCGTAATGGCCATCGCGATCGGGCTCGAGTAGAACGCCGTGACGAACCGGTCTTCCGACGCCTTCAGCGCCTGCTCACTTCGAACGCGCTCGGTGACGTCGCGTGCCGCTCCAATCACGATCGGCTGGCCGTCGTGGTCGTGGAGAGAGTTCAGGTACTCCCACACCAGCAGCGCGCCGGCGCGTGTCTGCAGCGTCAGCCTTCCGGTCTCGTTGCCACTGCGTCGAATCGCCTGGAGGTAGCCGTGAAAGGAACTCCGGAATTCGGGCGCTATCAGATCGCCGAGCGGGACGTTCAGGAGGTCGTCAACCTCGTAGCCGAGCGCGTGCGCGGCGGCCGCGCTGATCGACAGCAGCCGGCCCGCCAGATCGTGCGAGCATCGCAGGTCGGTCTCGAGCGTCCAATCATCATCATCGGCCGGCACGCGCGCCATTACCGGATCTGTCATAAGCTCCCTTCGGCTGGCCCACGCCCGACTGAGGATGCGGCCACGGAACTGACTATAGATCCGATCGCGCTTGCCGCTGGTCTGCCCGGGAATCCCCGTCACTGGCATCAGCATCGGTCGAAGCCGCGCCGGTCGGGACGGGCCACGCACGTCCGGGCTGGCGCGCGGAGCGAGAGTGGCTTCTACGTGGTGAGTACACGTTCCACGTCGGCAGTTCCTCGCGCGACATACGCGCGACGGCCACCTTCAGATTCTGATCGACCGGTGGGCGGCCGGGATTGCCGCGGCGCACTCCGCGACCGTCATGCCGGCGCCATCCGTCCACGGACCGCGAGGAGGCCACCCACCCAGACGCAGGGCAGCGCGGTGAGGATCAGGAGAACCGGATACCACTTCGGTCCAGGAACCCGATTCCATGTGGCGACCGCGCCGGCCGTGGCCGCCAGCAGGCCCACGACGCCCAGGACCTGCACGTGCCACATCGGCCTTGCCGGAGCGAGGCGCGCCGTGACGTAGCCGCCGAGCACCGTGAAGGCCACGCGGTACGCTGTAGCCCAGACGAACAGCCCATCGGACATCGGCTCACCCCAGGGTGGGAACACGTGCAATCCATGCATCAGCACATCAGTGCCAAGCGACAGCGCTGCCGTCGTCACAAATCCACCAGCCAGCGCAGCGATGCTGCGTCCGCGTCCGCGGCGATCCGCGTGCGCGCTCACGACTGGCCTCCCACCGTTCGCGCCGCGAGCGACGCGTCGAGCTTTTCGAGCTCGCTCGTCCAGCCCATCACCGCTCGCTCAGTCCATTGGTCGCTGTGCATGGCGTCGAAGGTGAGCGTCATCCGGACGCCGCCAGCCGTCGGCACCATCTCGACGATGGTTGCCACGTCGTACGGGTCGACGCCGGGAATGAAATCGGCCAGGTGAACGTACGCCAGCCGGCGCAGCGGGACAATCTCAGTAAACGTGATGCGCGCCTCCGTCGTCAGCGCCATGCCCGCCTTCTTCATGAAGTCCACTTGCGGAGGGTCGATCGCCGTCATGGCGTAGAGGAGCTCGCCGCCCGGGCGGAGGTCGAGCTTCCGCACCTTGACCGCGAAGCCGCCAGGGCCCCACCAGGACTCGATGCCGTCTTTCGTCGTCCAGAGGTCCCACACGTCCTGGATATCTGCCTGGTACACGCGTTCGAGCGTGATGCGCTTCCTCGGCGCCGGCCGTGGGTCGGTGGTCTCGGGCGGGCTGGTCATGGCTTCCTCCGTTTCGAGCGCTTTGATCGACGCGCGTGTTGTCGGCGCGCGAGCGCCTCGGCGAACGCGTCGAGGCGCGCCGTCCACAAACTGCGGTACTGCGTGACCCAGGCATCCAGCTCGCGGAACGGCTCCGCGCGCAACGAGTACAGGCGCCGTGGGCCGTCCGGTCTGGCCTGCACGAATCCGGCTTCTTCCAGGATGCGCAGGTGACGCGACACGCCCGATTGATGGATGTCCATCTGCGCGACGAGATCGTTGACGGCGCGCTCGCCAGCGAGCAACGCCTCGACGATGCGCAGGCGGCTGGGATCGGCGAGGGTCTGAAAGATGGCGAGTTGCATTGCTATGCATATGCACCATAGTGCATATGCATAGCCATGTCAAGCCCGCCGACCCCGCTGGTCGCGCCACGAGTAGCGGTCACTCGCGACGGGCTGTGCAGGCGGTCAGTTGCGCGCCACGCGCTTGCTGCGGTACGCCGCGGGCGACATGCCAGTCTCGCGCTTGAATGCTCGCCCGAAGCTCGCCTCGGACTCGTATCCCACCCGCGCCGCGACCTGCGAGAGCGGCACGTGAGCCGACGCGAGCAGCCCCATCGCTTTGTTCATCCGGCACCGGGTCAGATACGAAATCGGAGATTCCCCGACCAGTGCCTTGAAGCGATCGGCAAAGGCGGCGCGTGACATCGCAGCTTGCTTCGCCAGCCGCTGGATGTCCCACCTCACCTCCGGTTGCCGATGGATGGCCACGACGGCCGTCGCGATCCGCGGATCGCGCAGCGCGGCGGCCAGACCGGATTTCGACGTGCCGGGCGCCGACAGATACGCGCGCACCGCCTCGATGAACAGCACGTCGGCGAGGCGGACGAGGATGGTCTCGGCGCCCGGCCGCTGCGACTCGGCCTCCTCCCCAAGGAATTCGAGTGCCAGATTCAGCCAGCCATTGGCGCCGCGATGACGGCCGCGCAGGTGAATGAGCGGCGGCAGCGACGCGATAACAGGATTCGCACGATCCTCGAACTGAAATCCGCCGCACACGAGTGCCGTCGATGCGCCGCCCCCACCGCTCCGCAGCATGCCACCGTCGTCGCGCGGAGCATCGGCGATCAGATCTTCGAGATGCGTGACCGGGGACGACGGCGCGTCGCGGACCATATGCGCGCGGCCGGTCGGCAAGATGATCAGATCGCCCGCGGCGAGCCAGGCTCGCCGCCTGAGCCCGTCGACATCGAGACAGCAGCGACCGTGTGTCACCAGATGAAACGTGGCGAAGTCGCGGCCGCGCACCGAGAAGCCCCACGGCGCGCTCAACTCGGATCGGCAATAGATCGCGGTCTGAAAACGGATCGACTGCAGCACGGCGCTCAAATCGTCGAGGTGCCGGGCTGCCGCAATCCGTTTCACAGCGGGGGATTCTAGCCGTCCGTCGATGCGCCGGCAACGGATTGGACGATCGGCATGAAGAACAAGACGGGCGGCGCTGTTTCGTGCCGTGGGCGTTCCGGCAGCATGGCGGTTCTGAGGAGGCCAACATGGCGACGGCAGCCGAGACGGTTCAGGCGTTCATGCAGGCGATGGAGAAGGGCGACTTCGTCGCCGCGCGGAAATGCCTCGCGGACGATCTCTCGTTCCAGGGGCCACTCGAGACGTTTGCCGCGCCCGAGCCGTACCTGCAATCGTTGAAGAAGCTCCATCACATCGTCAAGCGCGTCGAGGTGAAGAAAATGTTCGCGGATGGCGAGGATGTCTGCCTGCTGTATGACATGGTGACGAACACGCCGGCGGGGACGGCGTTCATCGCCGAATGGCATCAGGTCAAAGGCGGCAGGATCCACGCAATTCGAGTGGTCTTCGACGCGCGGCCGTTCGCAGCGATGTTCGCTGGATCATAGCGATCCGACGATCCCGGACGAGGACGGGAGTCGCACCGGGAAGAACCCTGCGTCAGTGCTTCAGCTCGATGCGAATCGTGTGGCTCTCAGTCGTGCCGACGTTGCGGACCTGGTGCAGGCCGGCCTCGCTCCAGTAGGTCGTGCCGACCTTGCGAGCGTTCCGGACCCATTGGCCGTCGGGCAGCGCGCGCGACTCGAGCGTGTACTCGGTGAGGCACACGCTCACGCCTTTCAAGTGGCGATGGGGCTTCTCCTCCGTGCCCGCCGGGATGCGCGCTTCGAGCACGCGCACGAACGGGTTGTCGATGATCAGCTTGTAGTTCTCCGGAATCACCTTGAGCACGTCGAGATGGTCGGCTTGCGACGAGGCGGCGCGTGCCCACAAGAGCGCCACCGCGACCGCCAGCGCCGCGCAGCCGACCCGCACCGCGGTCTTCATGGACGCCTCCCGTCAGTCGGCCTGCGAGGTGGTCGTCGGGCTGATCTTGAACCGGCAAATCTGCGCCGGCTCGCTGCCGGGGCCAGGGGCGGTCAGGCCGGCATCGCAGTAGTACATGTAGCCGTCGTGAATGCACATGCCGTGGGGATCCGGGTCGGAGGTTTTCGAGATGGTCACGATCTCCAGGACCTTGCCCGAATCCGGATCGATCTTCTGCACGAGGTGGTCGCCGGCAATCATGACCCACAGCGCGCCGTTGTCCCAGTCGAGGCCGTGCGGCCGGTCGCCGCGCGCCGGGCGGATTCGGAGCACACGGAAGTCTTTCGGATCCACTTCCGCCACCGCCTGGATGCTGAGCGCCGTCACCCATAAGGTCTGCGTTTGCGGCACGAACGTGATCCCGTGGACGCCGCCGCCCCAGATCAACTGATGAATCTTCACCGTCTTGCCGGTCTTGAGATCGGCCTGAATCACCTCGCCGTACGGCTTGTCGGTTGGACGAGGCGGACGCCGTCCGCTGACCCCACCGTTGGCCCCGAGCCACATGTAGCCGGCTCCGATCGCAAGGCCACTGGTGTTGTGCGATTCGGTCTGCACTTCGTGCAGCACTTTGCCGCTCTGCCAGTCGACCCTGAAGACACGCTCCGATACCTGATCGCCGATCCACAAGCCGTCCGCCGCTGCTTCCAGCGCATTCGGGTGGAGATCGGGCGCCTTGAACAGCCGCTCGATTCTGGCAGCGCGTGTCGGAATGGAATCCGGCTTGGCGGCGGTCTCCTGCGCGTGCACGCCACGCGACGTGACCATCCCGGCGACCAACGCCGATCCGGTGCCGATGAATTCTCGACGTCCGATCTTCATAGGTGCTCCCAGGTTGAACGCATTATCCCTGCGTGGCTGACCGTCCAGACCACAGCCTTCTTCTTGACTCGCGTCTGCGTGGCGGATCCCGGTCCCGACCTGGCCAAGTACGTGCCATTAGAACACGAGCTTCAATCCGAACTGCAGAATGCGGGGATCGCCCGAGCTTGGATCGGTCCGCGTGATCCGTCCCAGCGTGGCCGGATTGTTCACTGCCGTGTTCGGGACATCGAAGTTCACCTGGTTGAACACGTTGAAGAACTCGACGCGAAGCTGCACGTACGACGTGTTGTTGAGGTGGAAGTTCTTCGAGACGCCCATGTCCCAGACTTGCAGCGACGGCCCGTAGTAGGCGCCCTTCCCGACGTTGCCGAACGTGCCGAGATCGTTGGGAGCGAACGCGGCCGGATTGAAGTACCACACGCAGTTGTTGCACGGCGTGTTCGGAACGGCGTTGTAGTCGGCGCCGGTCAGCTTCGCGCGATCGTTGCCGATGCCATCGAGCGAATTGTCGGTCCCGCTCGTCACCGTGAACGGGCGGCCGGTCTGATACTGCATCACGCCCGACCACTGCCAGCCGCCGAGTACCCAGCGCGCGATGCCATCGAGGTTCTGTCCCGGCAGATCCCACACCCACGACGTCGTGAACCGATGCCGGTGATCCTGATCCAGGGGTCCCCACATCAGCGCCGGATCCTGATACATGTAGTAGGGAATCAGCTCGCCGCCGCTCTGCCGCTCGCCGGCGAAATCCCCTTCGACCTTCGACAACGTGTAGGTGCTGGTGATCTGGAAGCCGCGCGAATAGCGCTTCGACAGCGTCAGCTGCATGCCGTTGTAGTCCGAACGGCGATCCTGCACCTGCAGGTTCACGACGCCGATGCCGGCTGCGGCGAAAGGCCGCCGCTGATCGGTGTTGCCCGTCGTGGCGCCGGGAATCGTGGCATCGGCCGGGTTGAGTGAGACGGTGAAGCGGCCGTTGCGCGAGCGCGATCCGACGTAGGCGGCGCGTGCCATCAGGCCCGGTGCCACCTCGCGCTCGAATGTGAGGTTGTAGTTGTAGGTCACCGGTGTCTTGTATTCCTGATCGAGCGTCTCGATCAGCACCGGCGTCGGGAACGGCGCCTGCTGCGTGCCGATGGTGTCGTCGGTGATCAGGTTGAAGTCGCTGCGTCCTCGATACGGATCGGAGAACGGGCCGCTCGGACGGACGACCGACAGCCGCAGGTTCCACGGCGCGGCGTTGACCGCACCGTTGCCCGATTCGCCGTCGCGGTGCTGGTCGTAGAACGCACCGGCGCCGCCGCGCAGGCTGGTCTTTCCGTCGCCCAGCAGGTCCCACGCGAATCCGACGCGCGGGGCGACGTTGTGCACCGACGGGTCGGTGCCATCCTCGGGAACGCCGGCATCGCCGCGGAACGTTTCGCCGCGCGGCGCCTGCGGGAACATCGTCGAGTGCACGTTGTTCTGATAGTCGGCCAGCGTGAACCGCTCGATCCGCCCGACCAGTTCGTGCCACGGCGGGGTCGATTCGTATCGCAGGCCGAGGTTCAGCGACAGCCGCCCGTTGACCTTGAAGTCGTCCTGAACGAACAGCGACGAGTAGTTGACGACGTAGTCCTTGTACTCGCCGGTGCCTTGATCGAACTGGCTGAGCTGTCCGAGCAGGAAATCGGCGAGCGTATTGCCGGTGCCGCTGGTCGAGCTGCCCGCAAACATGAAGTGCCCGGCGCGCCGGAACTGATTGCGGATCTCGACCGAGTAGTGCTGCAGCTCGCCGCCGATCTGCATGTTGTGGCGGCCGATGTTCCACGTCGCGCGATCGTTGAGCTCGAGACCTGGCCGGTAGAACGACGCCTCGAGGTTGTCGCCGATGTTGAAGAAGTTGTTGGCGTTGATCTCGGAGATCGACGGCAGCCCCGGGTAGATCGGCAGCCTGACGCCGAGCTCCTGCATCGAGGGGACGCGGGGCGGCGGGTATCGACGCGAGAAGGTGTGGTTGTAGCCGACTCGCGCCTCGTTCAGCAGCCGGCTCGAGATCGTCCTGGTCCACCCCGCCACGAAGTTCTGCATCCGCGTGCCCGCGGCGAGCGTGGGGTTGCTGTAGCTGAGGAGATTGCCTTCCGTGTAGGTCGGATCGTTGTGGAAATTGTCGAAGAAGTACCGCACGTCCAGCTGGTCTCTCGAACTGAGCTGATGGTCGACCTTCGTCACGACCTGGTTGTCCTGCTGGCCGATGCGTCGCGGAATCAGGATGCGGCCGTCGGGCCCCGGGATCGGGATGAACTGCAGCACCTTCACCGACGAAGGATCGAACCGCGACACCGGAATCTGATTGTTCGGGAACGGCTGGCCGGTCAGCGGGTCGCGCACGGTGGTGCTACCGAAGTTGCCGGCGCGCTGTTCCGCCGTCGGCACCGTCGCCGTCTTCGTCGTGCCGACGTTCTCCAGGTCGGTGCCCTGCCACCCGGCGAAGAAGAACGTCTTGTTGTGCTGAATGGGGCCGCCGAGGAAGCCGCCGTACTGCTGCCGCTTGAGGAAGTCCTTTTCCGGCGAGAAGAAGTTCCGCGCGTTGAACGTGCGATCGCGCAGATAGCCGAACGCGCCGCCGTGGAAATTGTTCGTCCCCGAACGCGTCACCGCGTTGACGACCGCGCCGGCGCTGTTGCCCTGCGCCGCGGTGTAGTTGCTGGTCTGAATACTGAACTCCTGCAGCGCGTCGGGAAAGGGGAACGGCTGGTTCTGCTGGAAGTACGGATCGGTGTGGCTCGTGCCGTCCAGCCGGAACGACACCTGCCGTGACTCGGTGCCGTTGGTCGACAGCCGCAGCGCCCCGGGGATCGTCTTCCCCGATTCCTGGTCGACCTGCGTGAGCACCATGCCGGCGACCAGCGTGCTCAACTTCGCGGCATCGCGGCCGTTGAGCGGCAGCTCGACGATCCGCTTCGAATCGACGACCTCGCTGATCGTCGACGAGGTGACGTCGACCGTCGGCGACTGCCCCGAGACGGTGACCGATTCCTCGATCGCCCCGACCTCGATCGCCAGGTTCACGGTCAGGTTCTCGTTCGCCTGCAGCAGGACGCCTTTCCGCTGCGAGGTTCGAAAGCCGGGAATCTCCGCGGTGATCTCGTAGGTCGTCGGCCGCAACGCCGTGAAGACATAGCGACCGTCGGCGCCGGTCACGGTGTCTCTCGACAATCCAGTCGTCGCGTCGACCGCCTTCACGGTGACGCCGGGGACGACGGCGCCGGTGTTGTCGGTGATCAGACCGTTGATCTGTCCGGTCTGCGCGTGGGCGCTGCCGGCGATCAGCAGCGCAAGAACGAGGGTGCCGAGGAGCGGGGCGCGGAGCGAAACGACGACCAGGATACGTCGGGCCATCACATCTCCCCTTCTGATGCGGTCGCGGTCAATTCCGGCGGCGCTCAGATAAGCACCCTTTAACGGTTAAGTAAAGGACAAATAAAACGGGTGTAGGCTAGCGGCTGCGCGCCATGCCTCATCAGACCCGCCGTGTGCCGTTGTCGGCGTTTCTGGCGGCCGTCCTCATGTCAACGGGCCACGCTGCTGGCCAGGTGTCGACCGGAGAAATCCGCGTGATCAGCCCCGGCGTCGTCTACAACGCCGGCCTGCTCGATCTGGCCACCGCTTATACGAAGGAACGCGGTATCAAGGTTACCGTCACGTCCTCGGGCATGGGACGTATCGTCAACGACATCAAGACGGTCACGCCCGCGCCGGATGTGATCATGCTGCCCTTCGAGTTGATGAGCACGCTGTCGCTCGACGGCGGCATCAAGCCGGGAAGCTTCACACCCCTGGGACGCTCGGAGATGGGCCTTGCCGTCCGCGCCGGCGCCGCGCATCCCGACATTTCGACCGTCGAGAAACTGGCAGCGGTGCTGCGCGGCGCCAAAGCCGTGATGCGTTCGAATCCTGCCGGCGGCAGCATGGTCGCGCGGGTGATCGAGCAGAACGTGATCAGGCGCGCGGAGTTTGCCGGCGTGAACAGTCCGGTCAGCACGCAAGGCGAAGGCGGCCAGGCGCTCGCGCGCGGCGAAGGCGACATGGCCCTGCAGGCGATCTGCGAGATTCTTCCCTACAAGGAGATCGAGCTGGTCGGGCCGCTGCCACGGGAGCTCGCTGCGTGGATCGACATGTCGACTGCGGTCTCGGCGAGGTCGACGAACGCTGACGCGTCGCTCGCGTTCGTTCGCTACATCACCCGGCCCGAAGCGACATCGATCTGGAAAGCGAAGGGACTCGAGCGGTTCTGACCGTTCCTTCAATCACACACGAGGCGACGAATCATGAGAACCACGACACTGATGCGCGTGCTCATCGCCTGCTGCCTCGTGACTGTCTGTCACGGATCGCCGTCTTCGGCGACAGCCCCGATCGCGATCGTCGGTGCCCGCCTCATCGACGGCACCGGGGTGCAACCGGTGGACGATTCGGTCGTCGTGATCGAAGGCGATCGCATTCGCACCGCGGGTCCTCGCGCCCGCGTCGCTGTTCCCGACGGCGCGGCGATTGTCGCCGTCAAAGGGAAGACGCTGCTAACCGGCCTCGTCGCCGCGATTCGCGCGGCCACGCTCGACGCCGCTCGCGTCATCACCGGAAGCGAGGATCCGGACTACGGATCGGTGCGAGCGGGCAAGGCTGCAGACCTCGTCCTGCTCGATGCCGATCCGACTGCCGACATCCGCAACACCATCACGATCGCCCGCGTGATGCGCGGCGGGCGATGGCTCGACTCGTCCGCCGCCGAGCAGGCGACCAGCGCCGCTCGATCAGGCACGGCGTCGATCGACCTCGAGGACTACCTCGTGATGCCGATGACCGGCCGCGTCGACGGCAAAGGTTCCAACGAGCTGTTGCTGGCGCGCGTGAACACGCTGCGTGAGGAAGTCGGCAGCGCGAACCGGTTCTTCATCAGCGATCTGAACGGCCCGCTGTACATCGTCGACACGGGCTCGAAGAAGGTCTCGGTGTATCTCGACTTCAACGGGAACGAAGGAAAGAAGGGCCTCTTCCACCGGCTGACCATCCAGCAGGGATATGGCAACGGCCTCAACGGCTTTTATCTCGACCCCGACTACACCCACAACGGCAAGTTCTATACGGTCCACATCGAAGACCCGGCGTTGCCGGGCTCGAACCTGCCTGACAACACGAGCGTGCCGGGACTGAACATCCATGGGTACACGACGACGCCGGTGATCAAGACACCGGGTCCCTATCAGAACGAAGGCGTGCTGATCGAATGGACCGATACGAACCCGCCGAATGCGACGTTCGAGGGAACGGCGCGCGAGCTGCTGCGCGTGCAGTTGAACACCCGCAGTCATCCGATGGGCGACCTGATCTTCGATCCGACCGCGCGTCCCGGCGATCCCGAGTGGCGCGTCCTGTATCTCGAGTGCGGCGACGGCGCGTCCGGTGAGTCGCAGATCACAGCGATTCGGTCGAACCCCCAGCGGCTCGATACGCTCGAGGGAAAGATCCTCCGCATCATTCCAGACCTGAACGAGCACGTCGCGACCAGCATCGTCAGCGAGAACGGTCGCTACCGCATCCCGAACGACAACCCGTTCGTCTCGACCGCAGGCGCGCGCAAGGAAATCTGGGCCTACGGCTTCCGGAATCCGCACCGCCTGAACTGGGCGCTCGATCCGTCGAACGCCGCCAACAATCACCTGATCGTGAATTCGGTCGGTCTCCACACCTGGGAGACGGTGTACATCGTTCACAGGGGCGCGAACTACGGATACGGCCGACGCGAAGGGAATCAACTGCTGAAGCCTGACAACACGACCGCGCCCCTGCCGGCCGACGATCGCATTCCCATCCAGGTCGGCGACACGCCGTCCGACCAGCTGATCGTGCCGAGGTATCCGGTGATTCAGTACGGGCACGATCCGACCGGCGGCGATTCGATCGGGAGCGGGTTCGTCTACAACGGCACGGCGATCCCGTCGCTGCGCGGCAAGTACATCTTCACCGACCTGACGACGGGTCGCATCTGGTGGGCCGACTACAAGGAGATGCTCGCCGCCGACGATGGCAATCCCGCCACGCTCGCGCGCATCCACGAGGTCAAGGTGCGGTGGAACGATCCGTCCGACTCGCCGGACGCGGGCATGAAGACCTACGACTCGATGTTCCCGATCGTCGAGGCCGCGTATCACGCGCGCGGCGGCAAGATGCCGCGTCTCGCCACGCGAACCGATCTCGTCTTCGGCGGCCGCGCGGACGTCCGGTTTTCAATGGACGCGAGCGGCGAGCTGTATCTGTACAGCAAGAGCGACGGCATGTTTCGCCGCGTCGTCGCAGGTGCAGGGTTCTAATCGGCACGTATTTCCCAATCGGGATCGGGGATTCGCCACGAAGACACGAAATCACGAAGAAGAATATTGGTCTTCGTGCCTTCGTGCTTTCGTGGCAACCGGCGGCGGTACCACCTGAGCACAGGCAGCCAGTAGTCAATACGTCCCGTCGCCGGACCCGATCGAGGTCCGTCCGCGATGCAGTCGAAACACGATGACGAAGTAGATCACGGCCAACGGCAGGCCGATGGCCCACCAGCGAATGCCCCGGTCAAGGCTCGCCGCGGGCGCACTGGCGTTGTAGGCGGTGAGCGACCAGCCTTCGTTGACCACCGAGCGCAGCATCGTCGGGAACACGCAGGCCGCCGTGGCGGCGAGCATTCCGATGAGGAAGGCGCACGACCCGAGGAACGCGAGACCATCGCGCTGGCGGCGCAGACCGGCGGCCAGGGCGGCGAGGCCGGCGAGTGCGACGAGCGCCGACATCATCGCGAGGGGCCGCTGCTGGAACGCGGCAAAGAGACGCGGGTTGACCCACCAGGTTGCTGCCGTTAGAAGCGGCCACGCCGTCGCCACCAGCATGTAGAGGCGCATCGCTGCCGTGCGGCTGCGCTCGCGCATCGGGCCATCCGTCTTCCAGACGAGAAATGCCGCGCCATGACCCGTCAAGGCCAGCAGGGCGAACAGACCTGCGCTCACTGTGTACCAGTCGAGAATCGCCACCGGGCCCCACGGAGAGAAGTTGGTGAACAGGGTGAGCGAGAACCACCCATCTTCGGTGATCGGCAGACCGCGCACGAGATTGCCGAGCGCGGTCCCGAACAGGATCGGCAGGATCGTGCTGGCAACGCTGAAGACCGCGTCCCACGCCGCACGCCAGAGCGGGTTCTCGACGTGGCTTCGAAACTCAATCGCAATGCCGCGCAGGATCAATGCCCACAGCACGAGAAAGATGGCGAGGTAGAAGCCAGAGAGGCCGGAGGCCAGGACCCGTGGGAAGGCGAGGAAGAGGACGCCGCCGGTGGCGAGGAGCCACACTTCGTTGCCATCCCAGAAGGGGCCGATCGCGCTGAGGAGTTGCCGGCGCTCGGCATCGGTCCTGGCAACTACGAGGTGAAGTGCGCCCGCGCCAAAATCGAATCCATCGAGGACAACGTAGGCGACCAGCATGAGCGAGGCGATGGCAAACCAGAGTTCAGCCATCATGCGCCGCCACCGCGGCAGGGGAACCAGCGTGCGTCTGAGACGTTGCGGAAGGCCCGTGCACCAACTCCCGGCCAACCAGGTACAGGTAGAGGAGGCCGAGCACGAGATACAGTCCCGCAAAACCAATCAGGGTGAACAACACGGTTCCCGAATGGACGGTTTGACTCGCGCCCTGCGCTGTTCTGAAGAGCCCGTAGACCAGCCACGGTTGTCGGCCCAGTTCGGCCGTGATCCAGCCGGCTGTCGTGGCGATGTAGGGAAATGGAAAGGCGAGCATCAACATCCAGAGCAGCCACCGGCGGCGCATCAGTCCACCGCGCAGCTCCGCGGCGCCGGCCAGCAGCGTGAGCGCGATCATCATCGTGCCGAGGCCGGCCATCACGTGGAACGCGTAATAGAGGAGTTCGATGTTATCGGGCCAGACATCCTCCGGGAACTGGTCGAGGCCTGCGACGTCGCTGTGGAAGGTGCCGTAGGCGAGAAGGCTGAGGAAGCCTGGAACGACGAGAGGATTGTCGAGGCGCCGCTCGCGAACGTTCGGCTGGCCGATCAGCACGATGCCGGCCGCTGGACCGCTCTCGAAATGCCCCTCCATCGCGGCCAGCGAGACCGGCTGATGACGGGCGACGAGTTTGGCCTGCGTGTCGCCGGTCGGGAACGCGACCAGGACGCTCGCGACGAAGCCCGCGATTACGCCCAGCCGAAGAAAGCGTGGGGCCGTGTCGACGTGCAGTCGCTGAAGCGCGTAGTACGCGCCTGCGGACATGGTCACGAACGAGGCGGTCACCACGCTGGCAGCCATGTTATGCGCGTATTGCGCCAGGGCCCACGGATTGAGCACCAATGCCCAGAAGTCGATCAACTGGAGTACGCCGCCCGGGCCGGTGTCGTGGCCGACAGGATGCTGCATGAACGCATTGGTGCAGATGATGAAGTAGCCTGACAGCCAGCTGCCGATGAACAACGCGACGGCCGCCAGGAAATGTCCTCGCGCGCTGAGCCGTCGTTCACCGAAGACCAGCACGCCGAGAAAGCTGGACTCGAGGAAGAAGGCGAAGACCCCCTCCATCGCCAGCGTCTGCCCGATGACGCCGCCGGTGAACGAAGAAAACCGCGCCCAATTCGTACCGAACTGAAATTCCATCGGCAGGCCGGTGACGACCCCGACGGCGAAGGTGATGCCGAAGATCCTGATCCAGAAGCGAGCAGCGTCGTTCCAGATCAGGTCGCCCGTTCGGAGGGCGATTGCCTTCATGATCACGATGAGCAGTGCGAGGCCCATCGTGAGCTGCGGAAAGAGATAGTGATAGACGATCGTGAAGGCGAACTGGAGCCGGTGCCACAGCAATGAATCCGACATGCGGCGTGACCGCCTTCAGTCTACGCCGAAGAGGCGAACGTGAATCCTGCGGCGATCATTCAGCTCGATCAGTGGATCCGGCTATGCGTACTGAGCCATCGGATCGACGCACTCGATCCGCTGATGTGGGGCGCCAGCGCGATCGGGCGCGGTGGCATCGTATGGCTCGCCATCGGTGCCGCGTTGACGGTTACATACCGCGTTCGGTGGTGGGCCTTCGTCGAGCTGGCGATGGCGATCCTCCTCGCGTCTCTCTTCGCCAATCAGGTGCTGAAGCCGCTCGTGGCGCGCGAACGACCGTTTGTCTCCACACCCAGCCTCCAGGTCATCGGCGGCCGACCGGCATTCCGGCTCTCACCGCACGACGAGCAGGACTTCGTTCGACGCCGGGCCGGTGCCGCACGCGTTCCTGGCGCGCATGCGAACGTAGTACGCGCCCTGGCCGACACCGGACGCCACGTACGACGTCGTCGGCGATCCGAGATCGTTGTTCGCGAGGTTGGTCAACCCCGGCGCCGTTCCCGCTTCGACGATGTACGTGGTCGGATTGCCGGGCGCTGCGTTCCACAGCAGCGACACGGTCGATCCGGCAACCGATGCGTTCAGTCCGCTCGGCGCTCCCGGTGGGCTCGCGCAGGCGCCGCCGACGATCAGCAGTGACTCGTTCGACGCGGGGCTTGTTCCGGCCGCGTTCGCGGCTCGGACGCGGACGTAATACCTGCCGGCGCCGACGCCGCCGGCCGAGTATGTCGTCGCCGTGTTGCCGGTCGACAGACTCGCAAGATTGGTGAGCCCCGGCCCGGATCCGGCTTCAATGATGTACGCCGCCGGCGGACCACCTGACGTCGGCGCCTGCCACGACAGCGAGACCGTCGATCCCGACGCTGAGGTCGTCAGCCCGCCGGGCGCGTCCGGCGGCGTCAGCGCCGTACCCCCACCGCCTCCGTACAACGCCGCGGCGCCCGCGATGTCGTCAGGCTGCAGCCGATCGACGTCGCCGATGCTGCTGTTCATGATCGCCTGGACCGACTGGCCGAACTGATCGGGATGGTTCAGCCCGAGCACGTGGCCGAACTCATGGAGCGCCACACGATGCAGATCGATGAGGGGATCGCCGGCGGCGGTGCTCCGCAGCGGGCCGTCGTACGAATTCCACGAGTACGCCGTGTTGAAGACGACGTCGGCCTCGATTCGTTCCCCCGTGCTCACTCGCGACCAGTTGGTGGTCACCGCGAGCGTCCCCGATCCAAAGCTCCGCCCGAAGATCGAGCTCGAGAAGAACACGTTGTTGGCGCCGTTGCCGTCGGCGGCCGCAACAGTGGAATCGCGCACCACGCGGAATTTGACGCGGTCGGAGTAGTTGTTCCAGACGGCCAGCGCGTCCTCGGCGGATGCGTTCCAGCTCGATCGACCGTCGATGAGCGGGCCCGCTGAACCGAGCTGCAGCTGCATCACAATCGAACCGTCGGGCCAGCGATCGCTGAGCACGACGTAGGCGTCGAGGCCGCAGCCGAGGATCGTGAACAGGACGGTGATTGTGGCGAGACGTTTCAACGCGGCCGTGCCCTGGCCGCGTCCTGCCGCGCGACTTCAGAGACGATTGCTGATTCGAACGCCGCAAGCGACATCGCCGGGCGTGCCGCGAGCAGCGGCTGGCGGCGCGTTGCGCCCAGTGCGTCGACCGCGCGCAATGGAGTGCCGTCGAAGAGCCGCACGGTGTCCTGCTTCCCGTCGCCCTCCGCTGTGATCCGCACCCTTCCATGCATCAACCCGACGAGCGGGCTTATGCGCGTTGTCGACGTGACTGCGAAGATCACGTCGCGATCGCCCCGGACGAACCTCGGCATGCCGTCGACGGTGAGGCGGCGATCGTCGATCTCGCCGCCGAGAAACTGGAGCACGAGCGTCGGCGCCGGCGCTCCTTTCAGCGGCCTGGCGACCCGGAAATAGACGTCGGTGACGATCGGCGACCCGTCGCGAGCCGCGCCTATCCTCGCCCGTGTGTCGATGACCTCGCCTTCGAAGACGATGTCGGCCTGTGAAACGAGCTGCTCGAACGACGGCGCGACGACCGTCGTGGCCTGAGTGGACGACGACAGACATAGCGCAATCAGAGTTGCGCCCGCGAAACGATGCATCGAAACAACTCCGGAGCTGGTGTGCGGGGCCTGGCGAGCGGTATCACGACTCTGACGCGCGCAAAGGGAATCTATGCGACAACAGAAAATGCTGAAGCCTGAATCTCTCGCGTCTTCATGTCGCTGCACCGCATTCCGTGATGGTCTCAGGACCTATCGGCTGGAACTCCCGCGCGGCTTTATGCCGTTCTTGCACAGCGCGGCGCGTGCCGACCGTTCAAAATCCGCCGACTCGCAGGGCCAGCCAGCGGATCATCCGCGTCGGATGCCGGACGGCGCGCGCAAAGAGGAGGGAGCGGCCGGGTCGAACGTTGTAGTAGGCATGCATCCACCACGCCGGAGGCACGAACAGCTCGCGCACAATCGCGAGAACGGATGCTTCCCGCGCGATCCAGCGCAGCGGCCGCAGCGTCTGCCCCGCGTCCGCCGGCCTCCACCAATCGGGCGCGGCACAGCGAGCCAGTTCGCCGGTCAGCGGCACGATCGCGTGCACGCAAGCCAGCGCGTTGAGGACGAACGGAAACGCGGCTTCCATGCGCGGCCAGTCAATCTCGGCGTGGAAGGCACGTGCATAGCGGAGCAGATCGACGAGCGAGATCAGTCGAACGAATCCGTCCGGCGACGGTTCCAGCATGTGGTGCACGAGATGCCGAAGCGTGTCGATGTGCCCGAGTGTCATGCGAGATGCGCCGTCGAGGAGGAAGCGCCGCGGTGGCTCGACGAGGTTGGCCGGCGCGATCGACTGGCCCGAGTCGCGCGTCAGCGCGTCGAGGTGGATTTCGACGGTGATCGGCAAGCCGCCGTCGACGCGGGTCGCGCTCGGCAGGTGATGCGCGTAGCCGCCGAAGGGGCGTGGCGGTGCGGCGTCGAAGCCGAGCTGGCGGATGACTGTTTGCGCCTTCGCTGCGTCGCTGCGATCGACCAGCAGATCGATGTCGGTCATCGGGCGGAGCGCCGGCGATGGATAGATCGTCCACGCGAGCGCGGCGCCCTTGAGGACCAGCGTCCGAATCGAGCCGCGTTCGAGGGCGTCGAGAATCTCTGTCGCGGCGGCGGTTCGGGCGCGGTGCCACGCGGTCTGGCGAAGTACGAGCGCGCGCAACTGCGCCCGGACAGCTCGAGGGGCGGAGGACTCGCAGCCTCGCGTCAGCCACTCCAGCAAGGGCGCGAGGTGATGTGCGTCGGCGTCGGAGGGCAGGCGTGGCCAGTCGTGATCGTCAAGTGGTTGGAATGGCAGGTCGCCGGCCGCGCAGCGCACGACGCCTAGGAGCGCCTCACGACCAGAATCCTGAGAAGATGACGCTGTGAGCATCGAGGTGAGACCGCTCGCGGTCGAGTTCAACATCCCGCGTCAGTACTGCTCCCAGAATCCACAGCGCGATGCCGGCAACATACCTAGCACATTCGACCTGGGACGGATGCAGGCTGATGTCCATTGACGTGACGGCCGTTCCGCGGCGCTGTCAGGTGGAATCGTTCGACAGCGACGGAGAAACCCTGGTCTACAGCGCCGCGCGCGACGAAGCGAGCACGCTCAATCGCACGGCAACCGAGATCTGGTCGTTGTGCGACGGCGTCCGCAGTGTCCACGCGATCGCCGGCGCGCTCGCCGACCGCTACGGCGTGGACGCCGCGATCCTGCTCCCGGATGTGGCGTCGACGTGTGGTGTGCTGGCCGCACGCGGGCTGGTCGAGCTCGACGCTGGCGGTCGCCGCGTGGGAACCGGGTGAGCACCAGTCTGCGCCGAATGCTCGCCGGGTTCGATGGCCACCACATCGAAGTCGCGCTTGCCGGCAGCCGGCTCGCGTCGCAACTGGACGCGAGCTTCGCCCACCTGCTCGGCAGGCAAGACGATTCGCTGCCGATCGCGTTGCGGCTGTCGCTCGAAGAGCACGAGTCGTACGTCGAGCTCCGCGATTCGGCGAGCAGGTCCGTCGCAGGCTCCGACGCGTACGTTCTCCATTCCCTGCGGTTGTGGATGATCGACGCATGGGCGGCGGCCCGCCCTCATCTGTTGTGGCTGCACGCATCGGCCGCGGCGTGCGGCGACGGTGCGCTCGTCGTGGCCGGTCCGTCTGCAGTGGGGAAGAGCACGCTGGCGACCGAACTCGTCGCGCGCGGCTGGACATTTCTTTGTGACGACGCCGCGCCGATTGACGTCGAGCGCGGCCTCGTGCTGCCGTTACCATTCGCGCCAGCGCGTCGAGCGTGTGGAGGGCCACATGCGATCGACGCCCGAGACGTCGACGTCGACGAGTGGCCCAAGTCAACCGTGAGCCTGCCCGCTTCGCAGGTTGCGCGCGCGCCCGCGCCGCTCCGCGCGATTGTGTTGCCGACCTACGACGCGCACTCCGATCGACCGCCGGCGCTGGAGCCGCTGACCGCGCTGTCGGCGGCCCACGCACTGCTCACCCGATGCGCGCGCGGCGATGCAGACGCCGTCCGCGCCACCCGCATCTTCGACCTCGCGCGGCGGGTGCGCTGTCATCAGCTCGTCTACGGACCGGAGACGCGTCGTGCGGCGGAGCTACTCGACGACGAGTTGACCAACTCTGATCCGGCAGTTCGCCGCGCGCGTCAGCAGATCGATCCGGCCGGCAGCAGGCGGCGTCGACGGGCGCAGGGCGTAGCGCGCACGGAGCCATGAATCGGCCGGCGGATCGAGCACGTCAGCGCGCCGGAAATTGACCGAGAGCATCACCGGGCATGGGCCGGCAGAATCCGGCGTTCGTCGAAGCGGAACGATGACCGAACGCGCTCGCGGATCGACGTAGATCGAAAAACTGCGCGTCACGGTCGTAAAGGGGACGCCGTCCAGCGTTCCGTTCTCTCCGGCCGGCCTCGACGGCGGCGCCGGCGCGATCGCGGCGGCGCCGCGCGCTTCCGCGACGCGGCCGCGGACGGACAGCATCGTGAGCGCCACGCACACGCCGGCAGTCCATGCTTTCCACGGCGACGATCGTCGTTCGCGCTCGGGCACGACTCCCGCGGCGAGGCCAGTCGTCAAGAAGTACAGCCACACGCACAGCGGGAGCAGGAAGGGGTGCCCCGTCAGGCCGGTCAGGAGAAACGCCACCAGGCCGCCGACGAGGGCGGCCGCATCCGCCGGCGTCGATCGCTGGCGAATCGTCGTCGCGATGCGCAGGACGGGAGTGATGACGACGCCCATCAGCGCCAGCGCGCCGACCAGACCGAACTCTGCCAGAAACTGCACGAAGTTGTTGTGGCTGTTCTCCCCGTCAACCGCCAGCGGAAACAGTGCGAGGAGGTCGTCGGTGATGAGTGGACGCGACGCAACGGGAAACTGACTCAGGCCGACGCCGAACGCCGGATGCCTCGCTGCAATGGCGAGTCCAATCCTGGCCATCTGCATGCGGATGCGGAACGCATCGCCAGCCGACATCCACTCGCCGGAGAATCGAGCCATCGATACGGCCACGACGGCGGCGGCGAGGGCGGCGCCGAGGACGAGCGTTCGCACCCGGAAGCGGCCGCTGAGCGCCGCCACGAGCCAGATACCGGCGCACGCTGACGCGATCGCCGCGCGCGAGCCGGCGGCCCAGAGTGCGACAGCGAGCGAAAGAAACGCGAGCCACGCCCACCATCGCGGACGCGAACAGGCCAGCCAGAACGCCGGCACCACCAACAGCGCGTACATCGATCCGACCGCGTTGATGTCCGGCATGTGGATGCCGATTCTCGTCGCGGCGAGGACGGCGAGCGCATCACGTGTCGACGGCTGGAGCAGAAACGTCTCAGCAATCTTCTCGACCGCGACCAGCGAGGCGGCACCGGCTCCGGCGATCAGCATCCGAACGGTGCGCGAGGCTGTTTCGGCGTCGCTGGCGGCAATCGTGACAACGCACCCGGCGAGGAGGAGGCCCTCCAGCCAGATCATCCCGTCGTGTAGCGCTGCGCACCGCACGGGACCCGCCAAGTAGGTCGTCGTCGCCTGATGCCAGCAGCGGGTGGCGATTGCTGCGGCGGCGCCCGGTTCGCGTGCGAGGCCGACGCAGATCGCCGCTGCGACGATCGCGACACTCGCAGCGACGCCAGCGGCCAGGCGATCGGATCCGGCATCAATCCGCCAGGCGCGGTGCGCGCAGGCCGCGGTCAGAAAGGGAAGCAGGAGCAGCTCGCCGGCGACGCGGCTGTCGAACGGCAGGCCCAGGAGCCTGCCAATCGGCGCCGCCAGCGGCAGGAGTCCGGCGACGATCAACAGGCCGTCGTTCGGTTTCCGGATCGTGACGGCCAGCACGATCGCGGCGACGACCGCGGCTGGCCACGCGAGGGTCAGCGCCGACCAGAGCGGAAGTGCGAAGAGCGAGGATGCGAGGGCGAAGAACAACCGATCGGCGGAGCCGGACACTCGACGACACAGCGAGGAATCAGGGGCCGTCAAGATTTCAGTCCAGCCGAGCCGCTGAGCGTGAGCCGGAAACCTGTCCGTATCTCGCTGCGTCGCGTTCAATGAAAGTCGATGGCAACGACTTCATGGGCTTCGATCGCTGGAACCGTGACGTCTACGTACCCGTGCGACGCGTCCGCGTGAAGCGGGCGGCCGGCGACGAGCAACTGCACGCGCGCCATTGGTTCGTGCTCCGGCACCCGCACGCGGACGCGCTGCGGGCCAATCGGCAGGAGCTCGCGAACGGGCCCCTTCATCATCATCGGGTTGATCAGGTTGACGAGATGCACGGTCATCGACTTCTTCTGCCGCCAGATCGTCACGTCGAGCAGGCCAGACCTGCCGGCGCCGGCGAGCGCTGACGCGACCACGAGTCTCGTCGGGAGATCGCGGTCATGTCAGAAACTGTACTTCAAGGCGAGCTGAACGGTGCGCTGATCGACCTTTCGAATGACCTGGCCGAACGATCCGCTGTTCGGGTTGTTGATCGCCACGTCCCAGTTCGGGTGATTCAGCACGTTGAAGGCCTCGATGCGGAACTGCACCTGGTGCGAACCGCTGATGCGAACGCTTTTGCGGATCCCCAAATCGAAGTTCCACGTCGCCGGATTGCGCAGCATGTTGCGCGGCTGCACGCCGAAGGTGCCCGCGGCCGGTCGGGCAAACGCCGCCGGGTTGAACCACTGCGCCGAGGTCGTGAACGCGCCGGGATCGATGGTCGGATCGCCGACCAGGTTCCAGAACTGGTTGCCGCTGCCCGGTCCGACTCCGGCGAAGTCGTCGTTGCTCCGCACCGAGAACGGCGAGCCCGATTGGTACTGGTAGACGCCGGTGATCTGCCAGTGCCCCAGCACCTGGCCGGCCAGATCCGAGCGCCCCTGCATGAATGGCAGTTCGTAGATCCAGTTCGCGATCAACACGTGCGTGCGATCGAGATCGGAGATGCCCCAGTAGGCGCTGTCGTCGTAGGTGTTCGGCAGCACGTCGGTCAGGCTCGACGAGTCGTCCTTTGCGCGCGACAAGGTGTAGCCGAGGCCGGCATGCAGACCGCTCGCGACGCGGCGCTCGAGGCTGATCTGCAGACCGTGATATTGCGACAGGCCGCTGTTCTCGGCGAGACCGATCGGACCGTAGCCGAGGTACGGACGGAGCGCGTTCGCGTTGACGCCTGGATTCGCCTGCAGGGTGCCCGCCGTCAGCTGATTGATGTTGCGCTTGCGCTGGTTGTAGGTGCCGCGCCGGCCGACGTACCCGACTTCGACGGTCATCGCGCCCGGCAGCTGACGCTCGACCGTCAGATTCCAGTTCCACGCCCGGGGCATCTCGAACACGGGATCCTGCGCGGTCACCACCAGCGGGAAATCGCGGCGCGTCGCGCCGGCGGGTGCGTCGATCGAGCCGTTGACCACGGTCTGCTGGATTTGAAACGGTGGATTGCCGCCGAGCGCCGTGTCGCGATTGATCATCGGCCGGTTGTAGAACAAGCCGACGCCGGAGCGAAACGCCATCTTGTCGGTGATCGCGTAGGCGAGGCCGAGCCGCGGCTGAAACATGTCGGTGTGCGTCACCGCGAGACCAGCGGGCAGGTCGTGGCGGAGCCGGTCATAGCCGTCGTTGACGTCCGGCGCGCCCGGCAGCACCATGCCGTTGAGCGGCACGCCACCGCCGATGACGAATCCGCTCGCGCGGTCCACCAGCTGCGCCCGCGACGGATCGTAGAACTGCGGATCGAACGACGCGAGATTGCCGTCGCGGCTGTACCATTGCGGCCAGAGCGAGTAGCGCACGCCGGCTTCGATCGTGACTTTGCTGCCCGCCTTCCAGCTGTCCTGCGCGTAGGCGTCGAACGCCGTGGCGACCCACGGCGTCGAGGCCTTGGCGCCGAATTCGTTGTAGTCGTTGAAATTTCCGAGCAGCGCGTTGGCCATCGCGAGGCCGGTCGACTGCGGATGTCCGGCGTCGAGGAAGCGCACTTCGCCGTTCTGATTGTTGGTCGCGCCTTGACTCGCGGTCGTGAACTGAATGTTGTCGTCTTGACCCGAGCGCTCGATCATGAAGCCGAACTTTGCCGTGTGATTCCCGATCACCTTCGTCAGATTGTCCGACCACGTGTACACGAACCCTGCCCACGCGCCCGGATATGCGTCCGCGTCGAGCGTGCTGAGGCCGGTGATCCGGATGGTCGGAATCTTGCCCGGCGCGAGCTTCGTACCCGGGAACAGATAGGGATAGGCGAGGCCGTAGGTCGCGCGATCGCACCGCGCACCGCAGTCCGGATCGAGATCGATGGTTCCGGTGCCGTCGGAGTTGAAGGCGAAGGTGAACTCGTTGAGCAACGTCGACGACAGCACGCTGTTCCAGCTGGCAGCGCCGAGCTTGTTCGGACGCGACCAGGCCCACTGCACGCGATCGGTTCCGTTCACGAACGGGTCGTTGAACGTCCACGGCGTGTAGCCGATGCGCGCCGAGAAGCGCTGGGTCGCCGCCGGCACGTAGTCGAATTTCACCGTGTCCTTGCGGAGGTCTGAGTGGTGCGGCTGGGTGCCGATCCAGTTCGAAGTGCCCTGCAGGAAGCCGGGCGTCGGCAGCGGGTAAGTATTCAGGAGCGCCAGTCCGTTCGGGCTGATTCGATTGGCAGGGATCACATTGTTCGGGAACGGCACGCCAGTCAGCGGATCGATGATCGAGCGCACGCGGCCAAAGAACGGGTTCGCCGGGTTCAGCAGCTCGCTGAAATCGCCCTGCCGCATCGCCGCGGTCGGCACCGTGAGCGTCGACGTCGGCGTGTCGCGGCGGCGGATCCATTCCTCGCCCCAGTAGAAGAACAGCTTGCTGCGGTCCCGGTTGAACCCGCCGGGCAGCAGCACCGGCCCGCCGAAGTGGAACCCCCACTGATTGAAACTGTACGGATCGGGCCCGTTCGAGAGCCGCGGGTCGCCGCTCCGGTTCCGTTGCCACTGATTCGCGTCGAGTGCGGCGTTGCGGTAATTCTCGAGGGCGTCGCCGTGAAATTGCCGCGTGCCGCTCTTGGTGACGAAACGAATCTGACCGGCGGAGGATCGGCCGTATTCCGCTCGATAGTTCGCCGTCAGCACCTGCACCTCTTCGACGGTCTCGACGTCCTGCGCCCCGAGCATCGATCCCGAGGAGCGCGTCCGCGTCGCGACGGCGCCGTCAATCGTCACGAGGTACTCGTCGGCGCGCGAGCCGTTGATGCTGAAATTGCC
This sequence comes from Vicinamibacterales bacterium, assembly GCA_035315685.1. Classification (GTDB taxonomy): domain Bacteria; phylum Acidobacteriota; class Vicinamibacteria; order Vicinamibacterales; family CAVVIG01; genus QHWK01. Next base: position 42,484 of record DATFXR010000163.1, read on the forward strand.
GTTCGACACGCTGTCCGGATCGAAAGTCCCGATCGTGCCGCCGCGGACGCCAGGCTTCAGCGAGGCGATGAAGATCGGATTGCGACCGTTGAGCGTCAGCTCCTGGATCTGCTTCGTTTCGATCGTCCGCGCGACCTGCGCGGTCGTCGTCTGCACGAAGCTCTGCGCGGCCGTCACCGTGATGGTTTCTTCGATGCTGCCAAGCTCGAGGTCGGCATCGACCGCGATCTGACTCGCCGCGGTGAGCCGGACGCCGGTCTTCAAGAATTTCTTGAAACCCAACAGCTCGACCGTCACAGAGTAGCTGCCGACCGGGATGTCCGGCAGGACGTAGTAGCCGGTCGAGTTGGTCACCGTGCTTCGCTTGTTGCCCGTGGCCTCGTTGGCGATCGTCACGGTGGCGCCCGGCAGCGCCGCCTCCTGGGCGTCGCGAACGAATCCAGAGATTTGACCGGAGTCTACCTGGGCGACGGCGGGAACGGCTGAGGCGCTCGCGAGAAGGACGAACAGAAGCGCAACCCGCATCGTTGTCTCCTTTCGGCCGGCGACGAGAGTGCAATTCTTTACGTCGCTTTTGGCGCGATGTCAACGATTGTCACGGCCTCAACCCACTTTGAGATCGCGGACCGCGCGTCCGGCGGCGCGGAGGTTGGCGAGTGGCATTTCGGAGTACTTGCGCGACAGCAGGACGCCGTGCGCGCCACCGTCGAACGCCGCCTTCACCGCGGCGTACACATCATCAGGCGCGGTCTTCTTCTCGTTCGGACCTGTCGGGATGTCGATGTCGATTCCCGGCCAGATCTTCACCTTCGACGACACGCCGGCGACAGCGCGACGCGTCTCGCGGCGCACGTAGTCGGCCGACAGTCC
>DATFXR010000164.1:0-31414 GCA_035315685.1 Vicinamibacterales bacterium
GCGATGCTGTCGACGCTGGCGAACTGGCCGGTCGCGTTGCCGCGCTGGCCCCATGACTTGACGAACACGCCGTCCTTCGAGAACTTGGCGACGCGCGCGTTGCCACGGCCGTCGGCGACGAAGATGTTGCCCTGCGCGTCCCAGGCGACGTCGGTCGGGCGATTGAAGACGTCCTGCGGCGCGCCGGCTCCCGGAGCTCCGCCGCCGCGTCCGCCGGCTTGAGCGCCACCGCCGCCGCGGCCGGCTTCAGCTCCGCGGCCGCCCTCACTGCCGCGTCCGCCTTCGCCTGCGCCGGGTCCGCCAGTACGGCCTGGATTCTGAATCGACTCGGGTTTGCGTCCGAGGAGGAACGCGATGCGGCCCTGCGGATCGAATTTCATCACCATCGAGGAGTACTCGTCGACGACCCACAGGTTGTCCTGCGGATCGACGCGGACCTGCGCCGCGAAGAGGAATCCGTACACGCCCTGGCCGATCTCGCGCGTGAATTTTCCAGTCCGATCGAACTGGAACAACCGCGAGCCGCCATGCACGAACGGACGCGCCGACGCCATCGACGTCGTGGGGTGGCCGGTGCGCGTGTAGACGAAGATGTCGCCGCGGGAATTGGTCGCCACGCCGCCGACTTCGCCGAGGTAGACGTCGTCGGGTAGCGTCAACGCAGTCGGCGCCGAATCGAAATTGATCGTCGGCGCGGTCTGGGCGGTGACCGCCGTCGCCAGGGTCGTTGCCGCACACAGCGCGAGCACGAACTTCATGAAGATCTTCATGGGTGCGCCTCCTTCAGCGTCCCGCGCTCGGGCGCGCCGGCGTCGGCTGCAGGATGTACTTCTGCACGCGCCACGATTCGATTTCGCCGAGGATCACCTCGTTCGCGTTGCGGCAGTCCAGCATGTGGACCACCTGGAAACCGGGCGCCACCTTGCCGGGCTTGCCGAACTTGCCGATCACGGTGCCGTCGATTTCCGCCTTGTAGATTTCGCCCGTGTTCTCCCACGACCCCGGCGGATTGCCGTTCGGGTTCGAGTTGGAGAAGAAGATGTACTGGTGCGATCCCGGCGAGATGCACAGCGTCCATCCGGTGCCGAGGTTGGTGATCTCCCGGATCGGCTTCAGATCATTGTCGAGCTCCTGGTAGCGGTTGTTCGTCCGGTCGGCCACCCAGACGTGGCCGCGCTCGTCGACCTGAAGACCGTGCGGCAGGTTGAATTCTCCAAGCGTATTGCCCGCCTTTTCACTGCCGGCCTGCGCGACGAAGCGGCCGCTCTTGTCGTACTTGACGACGCGGTTGTTGCAGTAGCCGTCCGAGATGAAGATGTTGCCTTGTGGATCCCAACCCACGTCGGTGGGACGACAGAGAATGTATTTTTGCGCCGGAGCATTCGGGCCGGCCGGCGCGATGACGGGCCCGTCGATGGCTGGCGGCCGCCGCCCGATCACCATCAGCACCTTGCCCTGAGGACTGAACTTGGTGACCAGGTTGGTGCCCTCGTCGACGGTCCAGATGTTGTCGTCCTTGTCGACGCGGACCGAGTGGGCGAATTCGAAGCCGTAGTAGCCCTTCCCGATCTCCCTGAGGAAGGTGCCGTTCTTGTCGAACTCGAAGAGGCGCGTCGTGTCGCGACGGTGGTACACGTAGATGTTGCCTTTCGAGTTGGTGGCGACGGCGACCGACTCGCCGAGCGATTCCCCGGGCGGCAGCTTGAGGAAGTTCGACACCGTGGTGAACGGAATCTCCGGCACGCCGGTGATCGTTGCTTTCGCCTGCGCGAACGCAGGGCCGACGGCGAAGGTCAGGACTGCGCACGCGGAAGCCAGAATTCGTGTCATCGAACGCCCCTCCTCACGCGGGGAGCCTATATCAGCTCCAGCCGTCGTTCAACGGTTCACCGTGAGTCCTGGCCGCTGATCCACTCGGCCAGAACCTGTACGCTGTCCTGATCGGCGGTCGTCTGCACCTGAACGTTTGGCGCTTCTCTGTAGAGATCTCGTGCCGCCGGGCCGGCTGGCTCGCCCAGCGGCGTGGCCGGATCGAGGAGCAATACGCGGCGCGGTGCCACGACGCTCGCGACTTCCGGCAGATCGAATTCACGCACGAGACCATAGGCATAGATCCCGAACGGTTGCGTGTAACGGTCCGCGACGGCCAGGGAGCGGTAGTCCGTCACGGTCCGCAGCAGCGCCACGCTGCGCACGCGATTATCGAGTGCCGCGGCGTAGAGCGCGATCACGCCATGCGGGCCCTCGCCGACGAGCACGACGCCGCCGCCGATGTCCGGCCGCGATCCGAGATAGTCCAACGCTCGAAGGCTGTCGTACACCTGTCCACCGATGAGCGGCTTGCCGAGCATCAACGTGAACCAGGTGAGGTAGGCCTCGTCGGTGATGCGATTCGGAAAGTAAAACCGACCGCGCTGCGGGTACGCGATGGCGCAATCGCCGCGTCCGCGGAGGTCGAGCGTGGCCACGCGGCATCTGCCCTTTGTACACAACCGCTCGGCAAATCCATCCTCGGCGACCGAGCTCCACGCCGCTGCTTCGCCGATGTGCAGCACCGTCGGCGTCGACGACCCGGCTTCGTCTGGCGTCAGCAGCCAGCCCGGGATGCGAATCTCGCGGTCGCTCGTGAACTCGACCTGCTCTGCCCGATAGCCTGGCTTGCGAATCGTCGCGAGGACCCGGCTCGCAAGGGGTTCGCCGCGCGGCGTCTCGATGCCAAAGACGGCGCGAATGCGCGCGCGCGTGTCGTCTACGGGGCTGGCCGCCGGTGTCCGGATGGCCGCAGCCATCCGCCGCGTCAGCGACAGCGCTGTTTCACCGCCGAACGAGGTCGTCACGAACCCTGTCGGCGTCACGAAGAGCGTCTCGTCCGTCTCCACAGCCTGTGACGGCTCGTCGTCGCCGGCATTCTTCATCTCGAACCAGCGGTTGAACCACGCGTAGGTCGAGCGGCGCAGTTCGTAGACGTATCCATGCGCTGCGGTGGTGAGCTGAAGCGACAGGCGATCGTCAGCGGCGAGGAGCCTGTACGCGCGTTTGTAGTCCTCGACAAGATCGAATGAGCTGGCGACATACTCGGGCGAATAGGTGTGGCCGGCATCGTGAAGCGTGACCGTAATGAGCAGCGGCTTCGGCGCGAACGCGTACAAGAGGTCCGCCCGGTCGATCCCATGAGAGAGCGCCGGCACGATGTTCTGCTCCGCATCATCGGCAGAACCGGGCGGCTCGGCGTCGGCTTGCGCCAGGTTTTCGGTGTTGCCCTCCGACACGACGGCCACGCGAATCCGGCTGTCGAGCGCCGCGAGGAACTGCGTCACCGTGCCGCCGCCGGATTGCCCGCAGCAGCCGATCCGGTCAGGGTCGACTTCAGCCCGCGTCAACAGGAAGTCGATTCCGCGGATACCGTCCCAAGCGCGGAACAGGCCGAAGTTGGCGCCGAGCAGAATGAGCCGACGTCCGGCATGCTCATGCTCGATCGTTCCGCCGCCGCCGAGCGCCGACTGGCCGGTGCGGACTCCCGGGTACTCGATGCGTTCGCCCTGGCCGAACGGGTCGTAGGCAAGCACCACGTAACCCTTGCGCGCCAGATTCGAGAACAGCTTCTGGTAGCTCGCCCACGCCTTGCCGTTCGTCGAGTGGCCGAGCGGCCCGAGGATCGCGGGATGGCGCCCCGGTGCTGCCGGCAGGTAAAGGTTCGCCGTGACGTAGAGTTGCGGCCGGCTTTCGAAGATCAACTTCTCGATGCGATAGCCGGGTCGCTCGACCGTCCCGGTGACGCGCGGATTGAGGGGCGTTCGCTCCAACGGTCCGCCGAGCATCGTCCAGAGCTGCTCGGTCACGGCCTTTTGACGTTCCCTGATGCCCTGCGGTGTGGAAATCGCGGCGATCACCTGCTTGCGTTGCGCGCGCGCGTCGCTCGCGAGGCGCACGAGGTACCGCTCGAGATCATGCGAGTAATCCGGCAGCGCACCATTCTCGACGTGGAGCTCGACGCCGCTCGCGCCTGAGACCTGGGTTGTCGATGCGGGGGGTCTGGAGCAACCGCCCGCGGCAGCGGCGACGATGGCTCCGGCGGCCTCGAGGAACTCCCGGCGCGTATGCTCCATCCGGTGGCTGTTGAAGGTGCCGATCGCGTTCGGCGTTCTGATGACGGCTTCTTTCGCGGGTTTGGTCTTCAACACGGCAGATTCCTTCAGGAGAAGAGTTTGCGCATGGCTCATTCTTGAAGATTTGCGTGAGATTTTGAGATCTAAGATTGCGGCATGCGATCGACTGCACCGATTCTTGCCGTCCTTCTCGGGATCGTTCTGCCGGCTTCCGGCCCGAACACGCAAACCGCACAGCCCGTGGTTCAGGACCATTACGCCGATGTGAACGGTGTACGGCTGCATTACGCGAGCATTGGACAGGGACCGCTCGTGCTTTTCCTCCACGGGTATCCGTCATTCTGGTACCAGTGGAAGGATCAGATGGCCGAGATGGGCGGCGATCATCTCGCGGTCGGCCTCGACATGCGCGGCTACAACGGTTCCTGATCGGAAGGTGCGCGACGATCGCAGAATCAGGATTGGCGCAGCTCGAGGGTTGGTTTTCAGTCGCGACACTACCGGCCGTGCTAGCATGGCGGCGGCTTTCGACACCGGAGATCTGCCATGGATGCTGTGTCACGGCGCGACTTCCTGGCCGCGGGCACGCTGCTGCTCACCGCGCGGTCGTACTCGCGGATCATCGGCGCGAACGATCGGGTTCAGATCGGTCAGATCGGCTGCGGCCATCGCGCCGTCGGCCACCGCCAGATGTTGAAGCTGTCCGCTCAGACCGATCCGAACTTCGATCTGCGCAGCGTCTGCGACCTCTGGTCGGTGAACCGCGATCGAGCGGCCACCGATGCGCAGCGCCTGTTCGGCACGCGTCCGAAGGCGTTTCAGTATTCTGAAGAGATGCTGGCCGATCCGGACCTGGACGCCGTCATGATCGCGACCGGCGATCATCAGCACGCGCGAGTTCTCGCGGAAGTTGTGCGCGCCGGAAAGGACTGCTACTGCGAGAAGCCGATGGCGAACACCGTCGAGGACGCCAAACTGGCGCGCGACACGGTCCTCGCGAGCAAGCAGGTCGTCCAGATGGGATCGCAGTGGCTCAGTTGTCCCTATCAGCAGCGGGTGCGGGAGATCATCCGGAGCGGCAGGCTCGGAAAGATCGTGTCGATCAGCCAGAGCTGGAACTACAACGGCCCGCGCTGGCACGTGCCAAAGGACGAGGACGTCGCGGCCATCCGCGAACAGGATACCGACTGGAAACGGTGGCTGCTCGGCCGGTCCGAGCGGCCGTTCGATCCGCGCGTCTACTTCGAGTTCCGGATCTTCAAGGACTTCTCCGGCGGCATCACGGATCAGTGGTACAGTCACGGTGCCGGGCTCGCGCATTTTTATCTCGACACCTTCATCCCCGACGATACCGTATCGAACGGCGGCATCTTCGCGTGGCACGACGTGCGCGAGAATCCCGATACCTTCCAGACCATTTCGACGTTCACCGACAGGCAGGTGCTCTACACCTACAGCACGACGTTCGGAAACGCGCACGGCGATCACACCATCATCCGCGGAACGCGGGGTACGCTCTATTCGCCCGGCGGCGAGGGCAGCCCGCAGTGGTGGTTCGCCGCCGAGCCACGCAGCTTCTGGAGATCGAACGTCGTCTTCGATTCGAAGTCGGCCGCCGCCAAGCCCGAACCGGTGCTTCCGCCCGGGCGCAGTGACATCGCGCCGGTGAAGCAGGACGACAATCTCAAGGAGCACACGGATAACTGGCTCGCCTGCATGCGCAGCCGCAAGACGCCGAACGGCAGCATCGAGACCGGCTTCGCCCACTCGATCGCCGTGATCATGGCGACGCGCAGCTATCGGGAAGGCAGGAAGATGTACTGGGATCCAAAGCGCGAGGAGATTCTGGATCGCGCACCCACGACCTGAGCGCCCGCTGCTGGGGTCTCGACGAAGCTGGACGACGTCGCCGAGATCGACAACCAACGCCGCGCCGAATCAGGCGGCATTCGGGTAACATCGTCGCGGCCGATGGATCCCGTGTTCCGCTGGATCGAGTCGAGCGCGCTCAGCGTCTGGACGCGCGAGTCGACCTCCCTGATCGCCTATCCCGCGATCCTGTCGGCGCACGCGATCGGGATGGCGTTGGCGGCCGGCGTCAACGCGGCAATCGCGCTACGTATGCTGGGCGCCGCGTTCGAAATTCCAGCGGTGGAGATGCGACGCTACGCCGGCGTCGCGTGGATCGGTTTCGCGATCAACGCCGCCTCCGGTATGTTGCTGCTGATCGCGTATCCCACCAAGGCGCTGACGAACCCGATGTTCTATCTGAAGCTGTCGCTGATCGCCGTCGGGCTCGCGCTTTTCGTCGCGGTCAACAGGCGGCTCGACCAGTGGACGAGCACGACGCAGACGTGGATCGGCATCGCGTTGCTGACGAGTTGGGGAGGTGCCATCGTCGCGGGACGTCTCCTCGCGTACACCTACCGGCGCCTCATGGCCGGGTAGCGAACCGCCATGGTGCGCTTTCAGATGTGGCTCGTGACCGTGTTCGCCAGCGTCAAGCCGATGGCGCGCCTGATGCACACCGCATGGGGCTGGCCGCTTGCAGAGAGCTTGCATTTCATCGGCCTGTCGCTATTGGTCGGCACCGTCGGTCTCTTCGACCTGCGTCTGCTCGGCCTGGGACGGCGCATTCCGATCGCGGCGATGCATCGGCTGATTCCCTGGGGCCTCGCCGGATTCGGCATCAACGCGGTCAGCGGCATCGCATTCCTGCTCGCCGAACCGGACCAGTACGTCTATAACCCGTCGTTTCACGTCAAGGTGCTGTTCATCGCCGCGGCTGGATTGAATGCGCTCACTTTCTATCTGACCACGTACCGGACGGTCACCGTGAACGGCGCGCCGGTAGCGGCGCCTCCCGCCGCGAAGGCGATGGCGGCCGTATCGCTGTCGCTGTGGATCGGCGTGATCATCGCCGGCCGGTTGTTGACGTTCTATCGCCCGTTTCCCTGTCAGCCGCCCGAGCCAGGCTTTCTCGCGACGTGCATTCCAGGTTTTCACGCGAATCGGAAATGAACGATGCGTCGGCTTGTCGGACCTGGCGCGTGATGAACAGTCGAAAGCCTGCGTTGCGCCAGCGACGGACGCCGCGCCATGTAACAGTCAGATCGCGCTCAATGATCGGCAGCTCGACGCGGCCGATATCGGTTGACGAAGCGAGTTGCGCAGTAGGTATTCAGGCGGTGCCGTGGTCCCGCGAACGCCGCAGCTCTCGCCGCTCATGCCGCCCACCCGTGCGCATCTACTTCCGCCGATCGTGCGGCACTACACACGCCGCCGTCGCTGTCGTGATGTTGCCCGCGAGATCTGCTGCGGAGGCGGTGATCGAATAACGGCGGCCGCGGCTGGAGCCGTCACGCTTCGCACGTAACCAGAGTTCACGAGTGTCGGGCCCGCTCGCGACGACTCGGATGGCGTCACCACTCTCCGCGTCGGTCGGCTCGCTGCTTTCGATGTGTAGCTGGAAAGAATCGGACGCGAGCCCTGACAGTCCGTCGACGGCCGAGACCGTCGCGACGTGACGCCACGCGCCGTCGGGCGGCCACAACGCGCAGTCGGCAGCCGGCAGGCCAGCGATGACCGGGCGCGTCCGGTCGATGTTCACGGTGCGCGTCTGCGGACTTTCGGCATTGCCGACGAAATCGCTGGCAAAGAACGTCACCGTAGTCGATCCTTCTTCCCCGATCGACCTCGTGAGCGCGCCGCCGCTGACGATGCCGGCCGGTTCGGAGTGGGCTCCGGTGAACGCGTAATGCAGGTCGCGAACGGCGCCGCCGGGATTGTCGGTGGCGTTGAGGCGGACCGTGACCGTCGAGTTGTTCCAGTGGGTCGCGGGCGGCTCGGGCGTCACGTCGGCGACGGTAGACGGCGCAATCGTATCGGCCGGCGCAAACACGGCGAGGCTGCTCGCGACCGCACGCCCGTTGGGGTTGTCCGACGAGACGTTCACGATCGACCGCACGTGCGTGATCGGATGCTCCATCGCGAGCGTCGTCGATCCGCCGCCGTCGAGATTGAGCGCGTTGTAGACGCCGTAGTCGTTGATCAGAATATCGGCCACCTCGCCGACCGAGAGGCCGAGGCTTCCACCCGCGCGGTCGACGGTGAACAGAACGAGCGTCTGGTTGTCCTGCGACAGACCGATGGCGGTTCGGGCATTGATCAAGTTGTACCAGGAATTGCTGTTGGAGTAGTTCGCCGGGCCCGGCGGCGTCAGCAACCCATCGGGATGGGTCGCGTCGATGTACAGCGGGATCGACTTGAGGCCGTTCGTGACAATCTGGGCCGAGCCCGCCACGGTGTTCCACAAAACGACCGGCTCGACGACATGCGTTCCGTCGGCGAACGCCGCGCTCCGATGCACGATGCTCGCCTGGTTCGACGCGTCGACGTTGATCCCCGGCGCATCGGTCACGATCGCGTACGATTGCACGGGCGCCTCGAACGCGGAGAACACGTTGCCCTCGGAGGCGGCGATTCCGATCAGCATCGCGTTCAGGTCAGCTGACGGAAAGGGGAGGAAGAAATGGCTGTTGATCGCGACCTGCGCCTGCTGCGCGCTGAGATAGTCGAGCGTCGTTTGACGAACGGTCTCGCGCGTGCCGCCAGGTGGCGTCAGCCGAAAACGGATGCCGACGATCGTCAGGTCGATGCGAACGATGTGTATGGTGACGGTTCGCGGCAACGTTTCTGTCCGGGTGAGGTGTGTCACGCCCAGAAACGGGTGGTCCACGACTTCGGCGGCGCTCGACGTACCGCCGATGAGGCAGACCAGGAGGAACGCGGCGGCGGGTCTCGTCATCTGATGCTCCTAGTCGACGTTCTTCGGGAACACGAGCAGCCCGTACGACGTCGGTAACGCGCGTCGCATCGGCGCCGGGTACGGCACGTCGACGCCCTTGATGCTGTGCCAGAGGATCCGATTCAGGACGTCCTCGTCGATTCGATCGTATTCGCGGAAGTCCATTCGCGCCGAGAGCGCCGCGCCGTAGCCCTGCGGCGGATTCTTGGTCAGCAGATTGGTCTGCGCCGCCACGACGGTGAAGCCGGTCAGATCCGGCCTCGCCATGAAGCTGTTCACCATCGGCGGCGCGGCCGCGTCGTGCTGCGTCATCGGCGGCAGACCAAGCAGCAGCTCCACGGTGCGCAGCAGGCTGACGGTGGAGTACATGGTGCTGTCCACCACTCCGCGCTTCACGTACGGGCTGATGACGAGCCCCGCTGTCCGGTGTGAATCCACATGGTCCGGTCCGTTCTGCGCATCGTCCTCGATGATGAAGATCGCGAACGTGGGCCAGACCCTGCTCTTCGTGATCGTTTCGACGATGCGGCCGACCGCGAGGTCGTTCGACGCGACCATCGCCTTCGGCGTGTACGACCCTGGCGTGGTGCCGTTGGTGTGATTCTCGCCGAGCGACATGAACATGAAGTTGGGGACCGTGCCGTCGCGGTCCATCTGTGCGAACTCTTCGATGAAGCGCGCTGCGCGCTCGGTGTCGCGCGGGCGTGGCTGGCCGGGCTCCGGCAGCACCTGCTCGAAAGGCAGGCTGCGAATGTCGGCGACGCCGCGGCGCGTGCCCATGCCGTAGGTCCGCACGCTCAGCCCCTTCTTCGTCGCGAGCTCCCAGATGTACGGCGTCGACTGCTCGCCGATGCGATCCGCGGTGTCGACCCGGCCGTGGCGCGAGTACGAGAGCGTCCACGCACGCTGCGTGAACTCGTTCGCATACGCCGACGTCGTCCACGGCTGGCCGTCCTGTGACACCTCGCCGTTGCAATACAGGTTGTCCAGGAGGACGAACTGTTCGGCGAGCGCGTGCTGATTCGGCGTCACCGCGCGGCCGAACAGCGTCAGGCTCGGGTCGCCGTTGCCCTGGCGGAGATCGCCGAACACCTGATCGTAGGTGCGATTCTCTTTCATGATGAACAGCACGTGCCTGATCGGCGATGGACCGCCGACGGTCCTCGGGATCACCGAGTCGCCGCCCGCCTCCGAGGATTCGAGCAGCGAGTCGCGGTACAGCGCGTTGTCGTACACCTGCCTGGTGAGTCCGGCGAGCGTCGTCGCGTCCGGCGTATCGATGAACGAGACCAGGCCGTTCAGCTGGTTGCCGTGGTGCTGGAAGCTCGGCGTCGGCGCAATCGGATCGATCGGACGCTTGACGCGATTGGGTCCCGTCCCGGCCCCCTTGCCGCTGGCGATGATGATGCGCTTCCCGTCGGCAGTCGTCGCGACCAGCGTCGGGTACCAGCCAGTCGGCAGGAAGCCGAGCGGCTTGGCCTTGCCGCGCTCTGCGACGTCGATCACCGACACCGAGTTGTTGTCGGCATTCGCGACGTAGAGCGTTTTCTGATCGGGCGCGAGCGCGAGCGAATTCGGCGTGCTGCCCGCCGGCGCGTTCGGTCCGAGTGCCGTGCTGATCACCTCGAGCCGCTCACCGTTCTCCACATCGAATGCGATGACGTGGTTGGTGTGCCCGCACGAGACGAACAGCCGCCCGTCGTCGGTCACTACGAGATCGTTGGGGTGTGGATCGGTGGCCAGCGTGAGCGTGATCCGCGGGTGATCGGAATCGCTCACATCGACGACGGAGACGCTGGCGCTGCCGAGATTCGCGACGTACAGTGTGTCGCCGTTCTTCGAGAGCCGCGCCGCCAGCGGATGATCGCCGACGCCCAGGCGCGCGACCGCGCGCCCTCCATGCGTCTCGAGGATGTAGAGGCGATCGTCGGAGTTGTTGAGCGCGTAGAGCAGCCTGCCATCGGGCGAGACGTTGATCGACGAGATCGCCGTCTTCTCCTTCACGGCGCCCAGCAGCGTGAAGCCCGACCTCGATTCCTGCCAGCCGTCGTTGTCCCATCGATCGAAGTAGGCGATGTCGTGCCCGGGGTAACCTGCGCCGCTCGACACGAAGATGCGGCTGCCGTCGGGCGAGAACGCCAGCCCGCTCCAGGCCTGTTCCATCGGGAACGTGGCGATCTCCCTCTCCGTCGTCAGGTCGACGATGTGGAGGTTGTGGCGCGTGTAGCCGGTGTTGGTAAAGGCGAACAGCTTGCCGTCAGGACTGACCTGTCCGCTGAGGATCATGTCGCCCGACGCGAGATGACGTCCTGCCGGCGTCGTCTTCCAGCCGCTCGCGAGCAACGCGTTCGGTCCGTTCTTGCCCGGCACCTGGATGTCCCTGCCTGACACCGGATGTCTGGTGCGATAGCCGTCGGCAGCGTGCCAGGCGCCGCCCGCCGCAATCACGATCAGAAAAGCGTATGCCGCCACGTGCTTCATAGGCTGGCTCCTGCGCGCTCGCGAAACTCGAGGGCCAGGAGTCTAAATCGCGTGCGTCACGGTTCCGTAACGGGCACGAAATGAGGGGGGAAAAGGGAAGCAGGCGGGTGGAGTTTGTGGTAGCGCCAGCCGACTCCGGGCGAGCGGATTCTGGAAGGCGGACTACAATCCCGTCCGAAGGAGGATGAGGCGGCCTCGAAGGCGCTCGGGCTTCGAATGCAACGCGACGCGGCTGGATCGAACGCCGACGTCGGGTGCGCACAGGCCGAAGCCGCCCAAGGGGGAACAGCCCGCATGTCGCACCCTGACCCGTACGGCCGGCCAGACCTCACACCGATCCGGATCGGTGAGGTGTGGGAGAACCCCGTCACCCGCGAGCGGGCCCGGATCCTCGAGCTTGCCTGGACAAATCCCGAGGGCCGAGCGACCGTCGAGTTGACTGCACTCGTCGGCGCCCGCGTTGTCGGGGAGCATCGCCACCCCAGCCTCGTCGAGCGCTTCACAGCCATTGATGGCGAGTTGACTGTTAAGCGCGGCGGGCAGACGAGCATCCTGCGCGAAGGTGAGACGGCCGTTGTTGAACCCGGCGTCTGGCACGACTGGTGGAACGCGAGCGGCCGAGACGTCCGGGTGCGTTTGGAGATCATCCCCGGGGAGCGTTTCGCACACATGATCGAGACGATGTTCGGGCTCGCACGCTTCGGACACACCAACCCTAAGGGCATGCCAAATGCGCTGCAGCTCGCGCTGGTCGCGCAGGAGTTCAGCGATGTCGTCATCTTCCGGTCACCGCCACCGGCTGTTCAACGTGCGATCTTCGGTGTCCTCGCACCGATTGCGCGCTGGCGCGGCTATCGGGCGACCTACCCGCAGCTCTCACGCATGGTGTTAGCGCCGCGGGACTGACATCGGACAACAGCTCACCCACCCGGGCACGAGTTTGTCGTTGCAAGTTTTGATTTTCGCCGGACATACTCCGCGACTGTCTACAACTCCACGCTGATAACTTGAAGTGAGTGGACCGTCGGCCTGGCCGCTTGCCCTCATGTCAACGCCGCTGCGACCAGGTTGGTCCCCACCGATCCGGCACATCGAGCGCGGTGTAGATACCGAGCGGCTCCATGACCTCTACCAGTTCCGCACGTCGCGCCTCGACCGATTTGATCAACGCCGAGCGTGATGTCCGGTGCTGCTCATAGACGATCATCTCGCTCCAATACTCGATCAACAGATAGCGCGACGACTGATTCTGATCGCGTAGAAACGAGCTCCCAAGATAGGACCGCGTCTGTCTGTTCAACGCGGTCCAATCTCCATCCGCGCCGTAGAGCTTTTCGAACTCCTCTTCGCGACCATCCTTCACGTCGAACTGCCACATGATTGCAATCATCAGAGGAGGATCATAGCCGAAGGTTCGGAGGTTCGTGCGTTTCGGGCTGCAGCGTGGGCGGCTGCCGTGACGCATTCGCCCGATCGGCCCGCCGAACGTGAAGCCGGCCTGCGCTTCGTGGAGCGGCGTGACGGTGTTGGTCACGAAGTCCTTCGCGTTCATCGAGTCGTCGCGAATGGTGAGAACCTGCACCTCCGCGATGATTTCCTGGCTGTAGCTTTGCGTCTCACCGTTGGTGCGGTGGCCTTGGTCGCTGGCGTGGTATTGCCTCGTTCAATTACACAATCCATAAGAAAGACTTGTGACCAGCCGCTGCATCGGCTGTCCAGGTCGCGTGACATTCTTTGCGACGTTGGGTCGACATCGCCCGATTCCGCGTTCCTTCGGTTTGGGTCATCGCAACTACTGCCTACTCATTTGGAGCTCGCGTACGCCGCTATCGGCAATTTTGTCTTCCTGTGACGGGTGCCATCAGCCAAGGTGCAGCCATCGCGCGAGGCGCTTGCGGCGTCCGCATTGCGTCGTCAGGAATAGTCGCAACGGTCGTCGTGTGAAACCCATCGCCATGATTTCGGCGTTTTTCCGAAAACGATAACTCTTGCGCAGTCCAATCTTGAAGCACCATCAAGGATGAGTTCTGCAATCAACCGTGACCTAAGCTGCATCATTTACACTGCGGATGCGGTTCGCGTGGGCCAGTGCATCTCCCTGCAGGCGCTTCAGCGGCTCGCGCTGTCACGCGCAGCCCGGCCCTTCGATTGCATCGTTTCCGATGAGTAACTCGGGCTGGCTCATGTGTGAGTCGACGGCTCAGCAGGGAGGCGAGAATGCGTGCCGCACTACTGGAACAGAGCGAGCAGTTGAAAATGAATGCCTTCAAGGTGGCTCGCGAGGCCGAAGAACGAATGACGCATCTCGGTAAGGAGGCAGTGGCGATGAAAGGAGCGGTTGCGGAGGCGATTGAGGACCGCATGAACATGGCCAAGCGGGCCGTGAAACACGGCCGTCGAGCCACCGAGGACTTCGTCGACGAGACCACGCATAGGATCAAGCGAGATCCGCTGCGCGCACTCGGTCTTAGTTTCGCAGTCGGCGTGGCGGCGGGCTGGCTCCTCCTTCCGCACCGCACGCGCGGTTGATTGATTCCGAGGACAGTCGTCTAGAGCGACGTCGCGGCGCACGCTCCTGACGAATCATCTTCAACGGATGGCGGCCGCCGACTTCTTCGTGGTGCCGACCGCGACGTGCCCGCTCCTGTTGGTGCTCGTGATCCTGGCGCACGAGCGCCGCCGTGTCGTGCACGTCGCCATCATCGTCCAACCCCCGGGCGCGTGGACGGAGCAACACCTCCGCGACGCGGTCCCGTGGAACGCGACGCCGCAATACCCGCTCCACGATCGCGATTCAGCCTGGTCGTCACTTTAACGAGAACGCGTCATCGACCTGCCGCGGCGACGGTAGCGCGCCTGTCAGCCGGACGCACGGTCGTTCATGACGTTACTCGACGAAGTTCCCCTTTGCCTGCTGCGAGGCGATCGTCGCCGGCAGCGCGTGTCGAGTGGATGGGTTGACGCGGATCGACAGCCGCGCGATCCTAGCACGCGTCACTGACGACACACGAGACGAGGCATTCCGCAACGGGGTGTGCACGATGAATGTTCGACGCTTCGCCGTCGTCGGCCTGGTCGCCTGCGAGCTGCTCGCGTGTCTCGCGTCAGCGCAAACACCGGTCGTCGACGACGCGGCATTACGCCACGCCGGCGCTGGCGGCGCGGAGTGGCTGACCAACGGTCTCGATCTCGCCGAGACGCGATATAGCCCGCTGAAACAGATCACCGCGGGCAACGTCGACCGGCTTCGACTGGGGTGGGCCTACGAGCTGGGATCGTCCGGCGGCGGACAACTCGCGACGCCGCTGGTCTGGAACAAAACGATCTACGGAATCACCAACTGGAGCGTCGTGTTCGCGGTTGATGCGCGCACCGGCAAGGAGCGCTGGCGCTGGGACCCGGAAGTGAACCAGACAGCCGTGCGGCCGAAAGTGTGCTGCGGCGTGGTGAATCGCGGTGTGGCGCTCTACAAGAACCTGATCATCGCGCCGATTATCGATGGACGGCTCGACGCGCTGGATGCCGACACCGGCAAGGTCGCCTGGGAAACGCGCGTCGCGTTTCCTCAGGATGATTACACGCTCACTATGGCGCCGCGCATTGCCAAGGGAAAAGTGATTATCGGCGCCAGCGGCGGAGAGTACGCGGTTCGCGGATTCTTCGACGCCTACGACGCCCTCACGGGACGGCGCGCCTGGCGGTTCTATACGGTACCCGGCGATCCCAGCAAACCATTCGAGAACCCGGCGCTGAAGAAAGCCGCCGCCACCTGGAGCGGCGACTGGTGGAAGCGGGGCGGCGGAGCGACGGTGTGGGACGGCATGGCGTACGACCCGGAACTGGACCTCATTTATGTGGGCACGGGCAACGGCGCACCCTGGCCGCAATCGCTGCGTTCGCCCGGAGCGAAACCGGCGGACAGAGAGAACAAGGACAACCTCTACGTGTGCTCGATTCTCGCGGTTCGGCCCGACACCGGAGCCATGGTGTGGTACTTCCAGCCGGTGCCGGGAGACTCCTGGGACTTCGACAGCACTCAGCAACTGACGCTGGCGAACCTCGCGATCAACGGCAAGCTGCGCAAGGTGATCATGCAGGCGAGCAAGAACGGCTTTTTCTATGTGCTCGATCGAGTCACCGGCGCATTCGTTTCAGGCCAACCCTTCGCCCGCGTCACATGGGCAAAAGGATTGGAGCCCGGGACCGGCCGCCCGATGGTCAATCCCGAAGCGGAATACGACCGCGACGCCGTCGAGTTGTTCCCGAACCAGGTCGGCGCTCACGCCTCGAGCACGATGTCCTTCAATCCGAATACCGGACTGGTCTACTTTACCGCCACGATCGACGGCGGCTCCAACTACGCGGTGAACCCTGACTTCACCTATCAACCCGGCAGACACAACGAGGGCCTCGCGCGCGGCGCTACGTCGACGCGTCCCAAACCGCCCGCAATCGGACCGCCGGCGGTAGGGGGGCAGCGAACGGTGTTGCTGGCCTGGGACCCGGTGACGCAAACCGAGCGATGGCGCGCGCCCGTAGGAGGTGCCCGGTTCGGCGGCACCCTCACGACTGCGGGCAATCTGGTGTTTCAGGTCGTTCCGGATGGACGGTTCATCGCCTACCACGCCGAGAACGGCAAGAAGGTGTTCGAACTTCAAACGGACACGAAGACGGGGATGGGACCGCCGATCACGTACCTCGTCGATGGCAAGCAATACGTGGCGTTCATGGGTGGTGTCGGCCTGCCGCCAACGTCGACGGATGGCGGTCGCGGGTCGAGTCCTGCAACATCTCCGTCGTCGGCGGCCTCGACGCCGAAGCTGTTTGCATTCACGCTGGAGGGAGGAAGCGGCGCACAGTTGGAAAATCAGTTTCGCCCTTGATCCATCCGCGAAACTCAAGACCGAAAGGTGGCGGGAGCGGCGGAGTCGCCGGGCGGAGGCTTCCTTTCTTTGACCATATCGAGCGGATTGGGTGTGTTCGGCGCCAATTGCGATTCCTCGAAGAAACCCGTTGCTGGCGTGCCGCGCACTTGACCGGCCCGTAACACTTGAAACTCGAATTTACTGAAGCATGCGATTGAGCCGTCTGGGCGGCGGTTGATGTCTGCCGCCCAGAAGTACCGAGACCGAGGTTCAAGCAGACCGTTGGGCGGCCGTCGTGGGTGCGCTCCCGCCTGCCGCACCCTTCCGGCTTCGATCAGCGGCCGCGAGGTATATCGCCGGCCCCGACGCCAAGCTTCCATCACAGACGTGGCGGACGTTCCTTGCGAACCAGTGGTAGAGTCACGCTCATGAAAGCCATCGTTCTTCTTGCACTTGCGGCAGCGGTGGTCGGTCAGGCGCCGGCCGATCATCCTTCCGTCACGGTTAACGGCCAGACGTATACGTCGGCCTCGATCCTCGCGCGCAACATGGGTACGAGGGCGGATCAGGAGACGGCGTTTCCGCCACATCAGATCATCGACAACATCTATTACGTCGGGACGCGTACCCTGAGCTCGTTCCTCATCGTCACGCCCGCCGGGCACGTCCTGATCGACACGACGTACGAGCGGAATGTTCCGGTCATCAAGCGATCCGTCGAGCAGCTCGGCTTCACGTTCGCGGACGTCAAGATCATCCTTGGCAACCACGCGCACGACGATCACCAGGAAGGCGATGCGATGGCCAAGCAGATGACGGGCGCGCAGGTGATGGCGATGGCCGAAGACGTGCCGGCGCTGAAGGCGATGATGTCGGGCGGCAAGGAGCATCCCATCGACAGGATTCTTCACGACGGCGACACGGTGACGCTTGGCGGCGTCACGCTCGTCGCGCACCTGACCGCGGGACATACGCGCGGCGCCACCGCGTACGCGACGAAGGTGCAGGACGGAGGACGGGCGTTCGACGTCGTGTTCTTCTCGAGCCTGCGCGCCGGCGGAACGATTAGTCCCGCGATTGCCGCCGAATTCGATCGCACGTTCCCGGCCGTCCGGCGGCTGCCGTGCGACGTGCCACTCGGCGATCATCCGGCCGAATACGGCATGCAAGCGAAGTACGCGAAACTCGGCGCCGGCGGCCCGAATCCGTTTGTCGACCGGTTCAACTGCTTCGCCGAGGTGGACGTCCAGGAAGCGATGTATCGCGCCGTGCTCGCCGAGCAGCGCCAGAAACCGTAGAGTCCGTCGATACAAGGCTCAATCGAACCGCCGCCATCAAGATTCTTCCACCCGACCTGAACGCAGATCCGTCTAGATCGCCCGCAAGCGCAGTCTTGGAAAAACGCGCTCCAATAACTCGCGGTGGCGAGGCCGGCGAGCGACTGCAGGACGATCTCGGTAGCGCGCGAGCACGGGAGCGGACCGCCGTTGATTAACGCGCGCAGCGTTTCGCCTTCGAGGAGTTCGGTGACGAGATACGCAGACTCACCGATGGCGACATCAAAGGTGGTGAGGACGTTCGGATGGGAGAGGGCAGGCGATGGCATCGGCTTCCTGTAGTCTGCCGACTTCTGCGGGAAAAGCGCAATCTGCGCCGCTATCCGATCGCCAAAGACGTCCTACTACGCGTGGCAACTCACCACATCGACTGATTGATCAATTGACGCCGCGAGTCTGGGCTTTCAGTCATCAGGCAACCATCTGAGATAACACTCGCTACGTTCCCCGACGGACGCGCGGTCGCTTGCCTTGATGCTGCTTCGTACGTTCTACGCACTTGCGGGCGACGCCCTGAGCGCCGCGACACGTCTGCCACGTTCGAGGTAATCCTGACTGCGGATGATCACCTCTGCGCCGACAAGCGACAGGGCGATAACGAGCCACATATCCGAGACGTGGTGGGTCTCTAGAAGCGTCGACGGCCATTCCCACAGCTTGGCGAGCCATGGGATCTGATCGATGCAGCGGTTCGCGAGAAACACCAAGGCCACGGCGTAGCTCCGCGTCATCCATCGTTGATGCGTTTGGATACGTCGACGCTTCACCATGGCGAAGCCCACGCCGGTGGTTAGTGCCCAGAGTCCACCAAATCCAAAAGAACCAACGAGGAGACGCAGCGTCGCGATGCCGTGAACGTACTTGACGTACTCGATCAACGTCCCAATGGGCACCGCGACCGCGACGCCGCACACGTAGGTGCGGCCGATCAGACGATGCCAACGCAAGACCCGGCGGCGGAGTCGGCTAGAAAACTGGAGAGGACCAAGAAACAAGGCGAGCGCACCGGCAAGACCGTGTGGCAGCAGCCACCAACGAAAGAAGCGATAGTGTTCCCAAATCGGCGCTGCTGGATCAAGGAGCACGCGATCTCGGTAAAGCACGATCACCATCATCACGGCGATGAAGCCGAAGACGACGTATTTCGGCCGCGCGGGCCAGGCCAGCGTCGAGGTGTTCGGAGCAGTCGTCACACGCCCTCACAGTTACTATTGAAAAGGCGCGGTCGGGGTGCCGGAAGTACGATTATACGCGCGGCTGGTCCTCTGCGTGCCGAGGAAACCGTGCGTGGTCCCGTCAAGATGGTCGTCGTCGAACTCTACGCGATAACTGGCACGGGGCGACGATGGCTTCTATGCGGGCAACGTAGGGGGGAATCCGGACACGGCCACGGCGCTGCCTACGGATTACCGCGCCAGTGCCCAACCCTACCAGCCTCAAGGATGCTGGCCCGTTGGCGTTCACGTCTGGTTCAACACGGCGATCGGATCCACCCGCATTGCGCGACGCGCGGGGAGTGTGCAGGCAAGCAGCGCGACCGCGCTCACGGTGACGGTGACAACGCCGACAATGATCGGATCAGCCGAGCGCACGCCGTACAGCTGATTCGCCATGACGTTTCTCAGCGCAACGACACCTGCCGCTCCGAACAGCAGGCCCGCGGTCAAGAGCTGTCGTGCTTCTCGCAGTATGAGATCCCGGATGTTCCTCGTCGTAGCGCCAAGCGCGAAGCGGATACCTATCTCCCTGGTACGCTGCGCCACCAGATACGCCAGCACTCCGTAGATGCCGATTGCTGACAGGAAGATCGCCATCAGACCGAAGGCCATCGCGATCGTCGTCGCGGCGCGGCGAGCCTGGAGCGACGTTTCGACGCGTTCGGTCATACGATAGACGTCGAAGAGCGCCAGCTCGGCGTCGATTCTCGCCACTTCCGCGCGAATCGCGGGAATGACGCCTGAAATGTCGCCATCCGCTCTGACGGCAACCTTCACGGTCCGGCGGGGCACCTGAGCGAACGGGTAGTAGATCGCCCCGTTCGTGGTTGAGCGATCGCCGGCCAGATCTTCCAATCGGACGTTTCGGACCAGCCCGACCACGGTATGCCAGTGTGTCGGCTCCGTCATGGTCTTTGCGTCATCGAGGCTTTCAGGGAGGTAGATGCGTCGGCCGATCGGATCGCGGTCGGGCCAGATCGCGCGTGCCAGACGTTCGTCGATGATACAGGTCGCAGGCCCTGCTTCAGTGTCACGGCTATCAAAGAAGCGGCCTTTCACCAGCGCAATCTTCATCGCTTCCAAGTATCCGGGCGTAATCCGAAGCATTCGAGCGATGACGACTTCGTCTCTCTGCATCACGTACCCGTCGGGTAAGACCGCCGACGAGTTGTAGTCGCCGTCAAAAGGCAGACTGCTAGTCACGCCGGCACTCACGATTCCGGGAAGCGTACGAACTGCTTCGAGAAAACGATTCACGAATGTTCGCTGCTCGGTCTGGCCGGCATACTTCGCCTCGGGGAGACTCGTCGCGACGGTAATCACGCCGTCCGACGAAAACCCAGGGTCCACGGCGAGAATCTCGCGGAAGCTCGCCACCAAGAGGCCGGCGCCCGTCAGGAGCACGAACGCGAGCGCGATTTGCGCGATGACCAGGCCGTGTCGCATGGTGCGTGCGTGCCGCCCACTCGTGCCGCCGCGACTTTGTTCGTGGAGCGACTGGGTCAGATTCGCGTGCAGGGCAGGGATGATCGACATGACACCCACGGCGCCTCCCGCGACGAACGAAACCGCGAGGGTCATGCCGACGACGACTCCATCCATGTGAATTTCCGTGGCACGCGGCAGGCGGTCCATCCCGATGCGGGTGAGCGTATCAAGGAGCCACGAGCCCGCTACCAGTCCGATCCCCCCACTGGTAGCCGCGAGCATCACGTTTTCGATGACGAGTTGTCGAGTCACCTGCCCGCGCGAAGCACCCAGGACAAGGCGTGTTGCGATCTCCTTCTGTCGCACCGTGGAGCGAGCGAGCGCGAGATTCGTGACGTTGACGAGGCCAATCAAGAGAACAAACAGCGCCCCGCCCCACAACAGGTACAGTTTTCCTTTGACCTCGCGCACGAGAACGCCTTGAAGGGGCTCGACTGACGTATAGAATCCCGTTCGGATGCGGAGGTCCCTAACTTCGGGCAGGCGTTCGAAGTTGGCGGCATCGATTGCGCGAACCTGCGCTCGGGCTTGCTCGAGTGTCGCATCCGGTTTCAATTTTCCGATGTCGTAGAGAAATGCGCCTCCATGGCGCTTGAGCCGACGCTCGTCGGTGAACGCGAGGGGTAGCCAGAACGGGACGTCAGGGCGGAAGAACGAAAATCCGCGCGGCATGACGCCGACGATCGCGTACGTCCGTTCGCTCAGCCGAAGCTGAGCCCCGAGTACGTTGGGATTGCCGCCGAACAGTTGCTGCCAGGCGGCGAAACTTAAAATCACCTTCGAATCATTCCCGATCGTGCCTTCCGTCTCGGTGAACGTTCGCCCAAGCAACGGGGGTGATTTTGAGGAGCCGGAATAGCGATGGCGTGGTCATCATCGCCGGGACCTGCTGCGGAACGTTCTCGATGTCGACAGTGATGTCCGCCGTGCTGAACGCGGCCTCGTCCTCGAACACCGTCATCTCGCGCACGCGATCCAAATACTCCGAGGCGAAGGTCACGTCCGCGGTACCCAGACCGGCCTTCGGTAACTGTTCCGCCATCAGCAGGATTCGGTTTGCGTCAGGAACGGGAATGGGCTGGAGCACGGTGGAGTACACAATTGTGAACATCGCCACGTTGCCCCCGATGCACAGGGCAAGCGTCAGAATCGTAGACAGCGCAAAGCTGCGATCTTTCCAGAGCGTGCGCGCGCCGAAGCGAATGTCACGGAGCACTGAGTCCATGATGTTCCCCGCCACGAGATTCCGGTGCGGTTGCCTTGGTGCCGCTGCACTAAGCGAATTGCGTGCCGGCAAACCTGAACGTGAAAAGGCTTCGGAAGAATCGGACGGCGCAGGGCAGGCACCGCTGCGCATGAAACGAACGGTCGATCACGAACAGCATAATCCCGAAACCAGACACTCGCCTGTCACCGCCGCTGCGACGAGTTTTGGTACCATCGCAGGATGGTGTGCGGTGTCACGATGCCGACGACACCCGTCAGGTGACGGCGGCCGAGGACCTTGCCTATCATGCCAGGCGGCGGCGCTGGTCGTCCTTGAGGCGGCGCCGCGGAGATCCGTCCGCCGTGCGCAAGACCCGGTTCTCTTGGAGCAGGCACTCTACGACTACCTGTTGCTGCCGGTTGACCCTGCCGGCGAGGAGAGCACGGGGACGGCGGGCGGTGGCGGCAGCGAGTTCGCGGGGAGAAGTCTTCCAGGGAGGCTGGCGGGATGCAAACCACCACAGATTCGGAGATCGGCCTCAGGGAGCCGACTTGATCTTGTGACAACAAGCCTCCGCCGATTGGCTCGAATACATCGATTCTCGTGCGTCCGGCCTCCGGCCGAGTTTTCGCACAGGACGCGTCTCTTACATTACAGCGTCTTCAAGAACGCGATCAGCGCCTGCCGGTCTTCGGCTGACAGACTCAGCCCAAACACATGGCCCTTCACGGCAAATGTTTTCTCCCCATACGGTTTGAATCCGGTTGGCACGTAATCGTCGCGAGTCCGGCGAGGGTCGAACCAGTCTTCGAGCGTCGCGCACCAGCCGCTGTGCCCGAACATGCTGCGATACCATACGCCCTTGAGCGACGGAACTTTGTAGTAGCCGGTCCCCCGGCGCGTCTGCATAGTCAAATTGGGGTTGGTGCCGACGGAGATCGGCAGGATCTCGTATTTCTTCGGGTGGTCTTCGGGGACCTTGAAGCCCTCTGCCGGGGTCAGCCTGTTATTGGTATACAGCGGCGGGGCGTGGCATGTCGCGCAGCCTTCACGCTGGAAGATCTTCTCCCCGCGTGCCGCCAGTGCGTCGAACTTGTTCGGGTTGGGCGGCGGCTGCAGTGAATAGAGATAGAGCGCCAGCGCGTAGAGCTGCTCGTCGCTGTAGCGAGTCCCACTCCTGGCGTCGGGAAGGCTTTTGAAATCAGGACCGCTGGCAGGAATGAATCCGGCATAGCTGGCCAAGTCGTCGCCGCCCTGGTTCAGTGCCGCGTAACGCATCACGTCCACGATCGAACGATGTCGCTGCAAGCCCGTCGCGTCGAGATAGCGCCGCTCTTTCACGCTGATCAAGTCGGGTACATGAGGTGGATAGAGAAAGGACTGGAGCCTTGTCGCGCCATCACACCGGCTGGAACTGCCTCCTCCCAAGCGGCGATCTCGTCCAGCGACATCTGATCGAGTAGACCCTGGGGATCAGGGCGAAGCCACGGCGCTGCAAAGAGCGCACGCTCGAAGCCATGCGCCTCTTTCAGGGAGAAGCGAGCCATGCGCTTGTTGAAAGCGCGAGCGCGGTCAAGAGGAAAATTCCCCTGCGCGCCCTTGATGATGGCCGAATTGGCCAAAACGCGGGTGTGGCACTCTGCGCATGCGAACTGCCCCAGGTCAATCCTGACCTTCTTTTGGATAACGAAGCTGTAGAAGCGCATCTTGCCATTGGCGTCGAGTGGCGGCTGAACGCGGCGGTACCACTCGGGATCCCTGACGTCGCCCAGTGCCGTGACCGCGTCTTCGTTGAACGCGATCGGCGCGTCGAATACCAGTTCGCCGGCGTTGACCCAGTCCGACTGGTTGTTCAGTTGCGGTGCGTGTCCCTTTTCATCCCAGATGATCACTGGCTCCTGCTGCTTCAGCCAGTCCATGTAGCCGGGTGGCTCGTGGCCGGGCGCGTACACTGGATAGCTCTTGTAAATGGGCCGGACCGGGATGCGGTAGTAATAGTCGGCAGGAACCTGCTGTGGAGAACCAACAGGATTAGCGAGCGGCACCTCGAGCGTAGCCATCGCGGCATCGTCCCACGTCCTCGGAATCACAGGACGAGATCCACGATGGGATTCCTGAGCCCGCCCGTCAGGAATCGCAGTTGCGATGCTGATCAGCGCGCAAACGAGCGGGAGAGAGTTCTTACCCACGTTCCAACCCCCGAAACTCGTCCGTGCGTGATGATATGACGGAACCATAACCCACACAACAACAACGCGATCTGTCGAATGAATCACATCAGCAGGCAATGCCGTAAGCAAAACATAAATGTCGCGATGAGGCCTTGTGTGTGTTGAAAGCGCGAAGGTATTGGTGCTGCTGAACTTGCTGACACTGGCCGGTAGGTCCCTTTCTACGATGGCGTCCGTACTGATTGCCGCTGTGTCGGGGATGCTTCAGAGCATCGTTGCGGTCCCGGCCGCCTGGGCAGCTCGAAGTTCGTGCGGTCCGCCATCAACTGCAAGTGCTCGAGCGATCGCGACCGCGAAGGCCGCGCGTTGCCAAATAGCCGATTGCTCTGAGCATGGCTCTCGCAGCAACTCCAAGTCACCCTGTTCCCGATCCAACCAGAAGGGGAGCGGCCTGCCTGAAGCCGTCGCCACCTGCACTCGACGCCCTCACCGAAGAACTACCAATTGTGCGCCAGTCCGTGGCGACAGCGTATCTGACAACGTTCGTTGCGTTCAGCGTTCCTGCGGCCCGCCGCGGCGCGCGGCCGGCTGCGCGGATTTCCCCTGCCGGGTCAAGAACGCAAGCAGGTCTTTGAACTCGTCGGGCGAAAGCCGTTTGTCATAATCGGTCGGCATCAGGCTCCTTGGCTCGACGACGACGCGACGGAGCTTGGCGCGATCGAAGAGATGGAGTTGATTGTCGTTGCCGATCATCTGCAGCGAATAGCCGTCTTCATTGAGGAGCACGCCCTCGACGATCGTTCCGTCGGCAGTGGTGACGTAAACGGGTAAGTAGGAATCCATTACGGGCAGCGCCTGCAGATGTGCGCCGCCGCTCCCATATACACGATGCTGCTGCTTGGTTAGTGCATCGGAGATGGAGCTGGCCTTTCGGAGGCCTCCGATGTTCGACAGATCGGGTGCAGTCAGCCCGCCTCTACCGCTCATCATGTGGCACGTGCCGCACTGACCCTTGCCCCAGAAGACCTGCTCGCCGTGTGCGACGTCGCCAGGAAGGGGGTTGTCGATCGCGGGGCCGCGCAGCGCGTGAATATAAGTGACCACCTTCCAGATGTCCGACTCGGGCATTCGCTGGGGCGACATCGGAGTACCCGCGACGCCGTTCTTGATGATGTTGAACGTCTGCCCGTCCGACACGCCGATGTCGAGGCGATCGCCGGATACGATCGGCGGTCCACTTGTTCCGCCGCCGCCGCCGGCGCCGTGGCACGTCGTGCACTGCTGGTTGTAGAGGGTCTCGCCTTCGGCCACAGCCTCAGTCCTGCCAAGAAACGGATTGGCAGGGCCGGGCGCGGCACCGCGCTGAGCGAGCAGCGGCGCGACGGCGCACAGGAGTAGCCCGGCAACCGAACGGGTGGCTTTCATGCGCGGCCTCCTACCGGCCATCGAACAAGCCAAAGGCGAACACGTTGGTTCCTGACGCGATCGCGAAAAACTGTTCGCCGTCGACGCTGTAGGTGACCGGCGCGGCGGTAATCACGTCGCCGGTGTTGAAGTGCCACAGCGATTTGCCGGTTTTCGCGTCGAGGACGCTCACCTGGCCGAGCTGCTCCGGAGCAAAGACGATCCCACCGGCGGTCGACAGCAATCCCGGGCCGTAATGATTCGAGCGGATCGCTTTGTACTCCCATATGCGCTTCCCGGTGAGCACGTCGATCGCGCGCACGTACGCCTGCCACGGCGCGCGCGAGCTCTCGTAATATCCGGTCGCCGAATCGGCCACCGTGCTCGACCTGATCACGTTGATGCCGCAGCCTTCCGCGACGACAACGTAGAGATAGCCGGTATCGCGGCTGTAGGTCGGCGGCGGCCAGTTCGTCGCGCCTGCGGTCGACGGACAGGTCGAGGTGCCTGTGACGGTTGGCTCGTGTCCCGGTGCGACGATTGGCCGGCCCCTGGCGTCGAGTCCGGTTGCCCAGTCCAACTTGTCGACAAACGGCGTCCCCTGCAGGAACTCGCCGGTGTCGCGATCGAGGATGTAGTAGAACCCGTTACGGTTCGCCTGCAGCAGCAGCTTGCGCGATTGGCCGCGGAACGTGGCGTCGACGAGCACCGGCGTCTCCAGCGAATCCCAGTCGTGGACGTCGTGAGGCGTGTTCTGGAAATGCCACTTCAGCGTTCCGGTCTTCACATCGAGCGCGACGATGGAGTCGCTGTACAAGTTGTCGCCGGGCCGCGCGACTCCCGTCCACTGCGGATCCGGCTGGCCGGTTCCGTAGTAGATCAGGTTCAGATCGGGATCGTACGAACCGCTCACCCAGATGGGCGCGCCGGCCGGAGTTCCGCCGCCCCACGTCGCGTACGCCGGATCCTCAGGCCGGGTGGGCACCGATGACCAGCTCCAGACGTATGTTCCGCGCTCGGCGTCGTACGCCTGAATGAAGCCATGAGGCCTGTTGCCGCAGACGATCACCTTGCCATCGGCGACGAGCGGCGCGCCGCCGCTGATGGTGAATCCGCCTTCCGCCTTCACGTCCCATCGGACGCCGCCCGTGCGCGCGTCGAGCGCGACCAGATGGCTGTCCGACGTCGCCATGTAGACCTTGTCGCCGTATATCGCTGCGCCGCGTTGGCTCGCCACAGAAGGTGGCTGACGCTGATGCGTCCAGATGATGTTGCCCGTCCGCGCATCGAGCGCGTCGACGCGATTGAAGGCGGAGATGTACATGACGCCGTTCGCCACGATCGGCGTCGGCTCCAGTTCCTTCGCGCCCGCAAGGTGATAGACCCATTTCGCTTCGAGCCGCGACGCGTTGGCGGTCGTGACCTGTTTCAGCTGGGAGAAGCGCTGCGACGTGTACGAGCCGCCGTAGGTGACCCAGTCTTTCGCATCCGGACTGATCAACGCCTGATCGGGCACCCGGACCTGTGCTGCCGGTGCAGCGCACAAACCGAGGCACACGACTGCGGCTCTCAGTACGACGTCGCGCGAAGGCGTCAGCCGAGCGATCACCTGGACGCCGGACGCTGGACGCTCGGCTACAGGCTTCGCGCGACATCGATCGAAATGCTTCTTGAGCACACCCGCCTCCACGCACTACTTCCCTGACGCGGTCATGAACGCGGACACCGGCAGCGCAGCGGAGGTGAATCGTGCCTTCGCGACCGCACCGCGGAAGTAGTTCACCTTGTTCATCCGGACGCCAACGGAGGCGCGACCCGCCCCTTGCGGCGTGAACGCCACTTCGGCTTCACCCTGCAGCTCGCCGTCGACGTAACTGCGGTACCATTTCCCGTCGTACACCTGCGCGACGTGATACCAACGGCCGATCGGGTGACGCTTGTCGGGAACCATCAGGGCCTTGCTGTAGCCGGGGCCATTGATGAACGCGTCCAGATACCACTCATTCTCGTTGGCGACGCGAATCTCGAACAAGAACCGCGAGTTCGACTCGGCCGTCGTCTTCTCGACGCTCGTTGCGAGGCCGGTCTTTGGATCGATCTCGGCGAGGTGGAACCACCGTTGCTGATTCGCGCCGCCATCGGGCCTGAAAATCGCCTCGAAGGTAAACGTCTCCGCGCCGGCAAGCGGATGTTGTTCGATGAGCAGCGAATCGCCGACGCCATCGAACTCCACCGCTTTGCCGGCCGGACTGTCAATAATCCTCGGATGGCCTTCGACGGTCGTCTTCACGCCGCCGATCGTATCGATCCGATCGAACGTCCAGGTGATTTGCCGGGGCGCCGGCGCAGCGGCTTTCACGAAGAACACCGACGCCGGTTGATCGATCTTCAATTCGGTCCCGGTCGGCGTGAGCCTGCCGGTCGCGGCATCGATGGCGAACACCACGACGTTGTTCGAGCCCTGGTTCGAAACGAACAGGTATCGCCCGGTCGGGTCGATCGTGATGTTGCGAGGCGTACGGCCCGCGGCTGGAAAGAACTCGCGCAACGTCAACGTGCCCTTCGTCGGGTCGACCGCGAACATCGTGACCGTGTCGGCGCCGCGGTTCGACACGTAGAGAAATCGTCCCGACCTGTCGATCTGGATCTCGGCGGTCGTGTTCCGGCCGATGAACTCCGTCGGCAGCGTCGATATCTGCTGAATCTCGGTCAGGCGGCCGTTCTCGACGCTGAAGACGCTCACCTTCGAATCGGTTTCATGGTTCACGTAGAGAAACCTGTCGGTCGGGCTCAACACCAGCCGGCGCGGCCCCGAGCCGGCGCTCACGGTGACAAACGGCGGAGTCGATGGTCTGAGCGCGGGCATCGTCGGATCGACGCGGTAGGTATAGATGCGATCGAGGCCGAGCTCGGCGACGAATGCGAACCGGTCGTCTTTCGTGAACACCACGCCGTGCGTGTGGGCGCCGGTGGTCTGACGCGGACTCGCCGCCGGGCCCGTGTAGCGATCCACGTAGATCGGATCGCCGAGTGTGCCGTCGGGCCGAATCTTCAGCGCGGCGAACGACGAGTTGTTGCGGTCCGGATCGGTGGTACGAAACCCATAGTTCGTCACTGCCGCGATGATGCCGCGCGGATCGACGACGACCTGGTTCGGGAGACCTCCACCGGCGGTCGCCGTGTTCAGGAGTGTCAACGCACCGTGCGCCGCGTCGATGGCGTAGGCGCTCACCGTATCCGCCTTCGCCGCGTCTGGCGTCTGCCAGTTCGTCGCGAACAGGAACTTGCCGTCGGGCGTCGCGTGCACGTACGCCGGGTTGACTGTCTGCGCGACGAGGCCCAGCGGCGTGACGCGACCGCTCGCCGGCGAGAACCGCCAGCCGTAGATGCCTTTCGAGTTGGAGGGCGGATCCGTGTAGCTGCCGACGTAGACAAAGTACTCGTCGCTCGGCGGCGGCACCGCGCGAACGGCTGCGAGCCAGGCAGCAGCAGCCAGCAACGCGACGACGACCGGCGTCAGCGATCGGCCCACTCTCATGGCGTGGCGGCTCTCGAGGGAAAGATTATCCCCGAAGCGACCGTCCGACCAACCGCGATGTGATCGGCGTCAACCGTTGATGTAGACATGCATGCCTATTGCTCATTCTTGTAGGCGCGGGGGCCTTCCTTGTACGTCTTCC
This sequence comes from Vicinamibacterales bacterium, assembly GCA_035315685.1. GTDB lineage: Bacteria > Acidobacteriota > Vicinamibacteria > Vicinamibacterales > CAVVIG01 > QHWK01. Next base: position 28,764 of record DATFXR010000164.1, read on the forward strand.
ACTGCACGTCAATCAGGTACGCGTGAAGGGCGTCTGCCTCATCCTGCGTCATCCCGGTCTTGACCCACGGCCAGCCGGGCGCGCTGCCGTATTTCGGCATACCGCGCTTTTGGTTGCTGCCGCCGAGGACGATCCCGTTGAAGCGCCGATGAACACTGAGCGGCATGTAGCGGAGGTCGGGCACCTCGCCGTCAAGCGCCCACGCGCCGCTGCCATCGGCATCAGGAGAATGGCACTTCTGACAGAAGAACTTGTTGTACACCCGCTGACCCTGCTGAATCTTTTCTGCACTGGCAGTTTGTGGCGGCGGCTCCGGGACCGGGGGAATGTACGCCTGAATTCGCGGCATCGGTGCCTTGCTTCCCAGCTTGAACGCCAGGAGTTCCGCCGGCCCGCGTTTGGTTTGGAGCGTGGCCATGTCGCTGACCCGCCCGAACAGCCGGAAGCCGCCGCCAAGACCGATCGGCATCAGCACGTACTGTTCGCCGTTGACAACATAGGTGACCGGGACCGACTGGATCGCGGACCCGGTTTTTACCGACCAGATTCTCTTGCCGGTGTCGGCGGCGTAGGCCGAGAAGTCTCCGCTGGCGTCGCCGTGGAACACGAGATTTCCAGCCGTGCCCAGCACACCCCCGTTGACCGACAGCGGCAGCGTGACGACCCAGCGTGGCGCCTGCTCGATCGGATCGTACGCGACGAGCCTGCCATGAGCCAACGTTCCGCTGCCCTGCCGGACCGTTTCGTACGCGGGAATGTAGACGAGCCCTGCGCGCGCGTCGAAGCTCATAGGAAACCACGCGTGCCCCATCGCCGTGAGCGGACCGTTGGCGTTGTTCCGGACCGCCTCGCCGCGGGCCAGGGCCGCACTCTCGTCGGGAGCCGCACCCGAGTACGTCCTGACCGGGGCAGAGGCTGCCGAGGCTGGCACGTCGCTCAAATCAATCTGCGGCAGCGCGGACACCGCCGTGCCATCGATGCCGCGCGGAGGCAGCACCGCTCTTCCCGTGCGCGCGTCGAGCGTGTAAAAGACTCCGTTTCTCGGGACGGTCATGACGACTCGCTGTTCTTTGCCGTCGACCGCCAGATTCGCCACGAGGATGTGGAACTCCTCCGCGCCATTCGGAGGAGTGTTCGTCTGGTAGTGCCAGACGTACTCGCCCGTCGAGGCGTTCACCGCCACGACCGAGTTGGCGAACAACCGGCTACCACCCGACTTGATCCCGGTGAAGTCGCCAACGTCCTCGCCGGTGGTTGACGTGCCGAAAAGCAGCAAGTTCGTGACGGCATCGTAGGTGATCGCCGTCCAGACGTTGGCGCCACCCAGCTTCCAGGATTCCCCTACCCAGGTTTTCGCCGCGGCCTCCATCGTTTTCGATTCGTATGGCTTCGATGGATCGCCGGGCGTAGTCCAGAATGTCCAGGCTGTCTTGCCGGTCTCGGCGTCGAGGGCGACAACGCCGCCGCGCACGTCGTACTCCATACCGGCCCAACCGGTGAACACCTTCCCGTCCCCCACGCGCGGCGCTTCGGTAATCCCGGTCTGATCGGGATCGCATACGGTGGTCTCCCATACTTGCTTGCCCGAGACAGCATCGATCGCCACAATGCGGCAGTCGCCGGTGCCGACATACACCCTGCGATTCCACACCGCGACGCCGCGATTCTTCCGCCCCTCGTACGAGTTGCGCCACGGTCCGTCGATGCGGATATGCGGATCGAATTGCCAGCGGACCTTCGCGCTCACGGCATCGATGGCGTACACCCGGTCGAAGGGAGCGCCCAGATAGATCACGCCATCGACGACAATCGGTTCCGCCGAGAGACCCATCCGGCTGTCGATCGGCAGTGCCCACGCCAACCCGAGCCCGCTCACGTTCTGGTCCGTGATGTTCTCAAGTGAACTGAAGTGCTGGGACTCGAAGTTACCGCCGTTCACCAGCCAATTGTCACCACGGCCCGCCTCCGCCAGCACGCGCGCTTGAGTTACATTGCCCGCTGCGCCGGCGGCTTCAGCGCGGCGTCCCGTAGGCGTTGTCCTGCCGCCGCCTTGCCGGTCAGCCGATCTGGCGTGCGTCTGTGACTCCGTCACTCCGTACGCGAGAACCCCAGCCGCAAGCACTGCGATCGACCAGCCCTTCATTCCAGATTCCCTTCTGAACACGTGTTCGGCGTCGCGTTCATCACCACGTCTTCGACTGGGAGGCTCCAGTCAACAATACGCGTGCAGTTCGCCGCAAGAGCAGAATAGAGTCGACGTCTGTTTTCGTCACGCGTTCGGGAACTTGATTCGCACCCGCGCCTCGCCAAGGACGACTTCATCGTCCGGCTGCAGCCGGACGCCACGCGTGCCCCGGAGGACCGAAATGGTCTTACCGCCCCGGATGATCCCGGTTCCGTGTTCGCTGCCGTCATCGTGCAATCGGAAGCGGCTGGTCGGCGCTTCGTAGGCGATGTGCGCATGCGTCCGCGAAACCGTCTCGTTGACGCCGCCCGCACCTTCGGTGAAGACCACGTGATTCGTCCGGATCAGCCGGTTGCGGTGGTCGCGGACCTCCGCCCCCCGGCCGACGTCGATGCGGGCGGCGGCGAATGAATATGCCCATCGTTCCATGACACCGACCACGGTCCTGATCTCGATCGGCGGCGGC
>DATFXR010000165.1:0-21578 GCA_035315685.1 Vicinamibacterales bacterium
TCCCGTCACGCGGCAATTCACCGAGGCCGACCTCGAGCTGTTCTCCGCGATTGCCAACTACGCGGCGGTCGCGGTCACGCAGGGACGGCTGGCGGCGCGGCTGCGCGAGGAAAGCGAGCGCCGCGAGCGCCTGCAGCGCTACCACTCTCCGGCGGTGGTCGAGCGGATCATGGCGCAGGGCCACGGCGAAGGCAGCGACGTGCTGCCAGCCCAGGATCGCGATATCAGCGTCCTGTTCGCGGACCTGGTCGGCTTCACGACGCTGTCCGAGACGCTGGCGCCGTCGGAGGTCGCGGCGCTGCTGAACCGCTTCTTCTCGGAGATGACCGAGGCGATTTTTGCCGAGGAAGGCACGGTGGACAAGTTCATCGGCGACGCGATCCTGGCCGTCTTCGGCGCGCCGGTCGAACAGGCCGATCACGCCCAGCGCGCCGTGCGCGCGGCACAGGCGATGCGGCGATCGGTCGCGAAGCTGAATGCCGCCGGCGGACGTCCGCTCCACGTCCGCTACGGCATCAACAGTGGCGTCGCGATTGCCGGCGACGTCGGTTCGGCGCGGCGGAGGGAGTACACCGTGCTCGGCGACGTCGTGAACACGGCGGCGCGGCTCGAACGACTTGCACAGCCGGACCAGATCATCGTGAGCCGCGCCACCTACGATCGGATCACGCCGCCGATCGCGGCCACGCCGCTCGGCGAAGTCACGCTCCGCGGCCGCGCCGCGAGGGTCGAGATCCTCTCGGTCGATCCGGCCTAGACGTTCATGTGGTCTGTGGGGGCGAAGTGAGCGCGCGGCTGATCGGCCGCAGCGGTCCTACTGCGGGACTGGATTATCGGCTCACCGACACGGCGCGCATCGGCGCCGCGGCCGACAGCGAGGTTCGGATCGAAGCGCGCGGCGTCTCCCGCAGGCATGCGCGGATCGTCGTCGAGGCCGATCGGTATTTCCTCGAAGATGCCGGCGCGACCAACGGCACGTTCGTCAACGGCCGGCAGGTGACTCGCGAGGCGCTGCACCATCTCGACGTGATTACGCTCGGCCGCGCCGTCGATCTGATCTTCCTGCAACCCGGGATCGAGGATGCCGGCCTCGCGCTCGACCACGTCACCGCTGCGCGCGTGGAGATCATCGACGGTCCGGAGGCGGGTACGGTGATCGAGATCCCCAGGGGCGAACTGACCTTCGGACGGGCGCCTTCCTGCGACGTCGTCCTCGCGAGCGGTCTGGTGTCGAAGGTGCACGCGCGCGTGCAGCGGACGGCGAATCAGGTCCTGCTGCAGGACGCGGAGTCGGTCAACGGCACGTTCGTCAACGGCAAGCGCGTCGACGCGGTTCAGATCCTGAAAAACGGCGATCTGATCAATTTCGGCGGCGCCCGCACTGCGTCGGTCGCAATCGAAGAAACGGCCGCCGCGTCGAAGCCGGTCGGGCGCGATGAAATCGCGGCGATCGCGGTTGCGAAGATCGTGACGCCGCCCGACGCCGAGCAAACGCTCGTCACCAGCCCGCCGCCGGCGCCCCGCGTGTGCGGCCTGAGACTGGCCGGCCCTGGCCCGCCGATCGTACTCGGCCTCGGCACATTCGTCGTCGGCCGCGCTGTCGGATCGGATGTGCGCCTCGACGATCGACAGGTGTCACGGTCGCACGCGCGCCTCATGATCGACGCGGCGTCGGTGTCGCTCGAGGATCTTCAGACGGTGAATGGTACGCGGGTCAACGGGAACGAGGTGACGACGCAACAGCCGCTGCACCACGGCGACACGGTGCAGTTCGGTGGATCGGAGTTCATGATTGAACTGATCACGAAATGAAGGACTCCGGTCTCTGGACCTGGTTTCAAAACCGCGCGCTCGTCCGAGGAAAACATCGTGCGCTCGTAACCTCGTCGTCGTTGATATGACTGACCTGCCGCGCTACGGCTCGCAGGCCAGATCAGTCGCCGCCGATTCGGGAGGCGCGGTCGGTCGCCATGCTCGATTGCGATCGCGCGCCGGGTGAAAGCGGCAGACAGGTTGCAGTGTTCGGTCGGCGCGGATCACGGTGCTTCACGCTCGAAGAGATGAAGCGACGCACGACCGCGTTGCGCGACCGCGAAATTCCAGATTTGGAACTTCGCGACGAATTCTGAATTCAGCGGAGGTCTCTCCGCTGATCGGGGAGAGCGGTAACATGCGCGTGAACAGACTTCTCCGACTGGTGGGTGTGCTGACCACTGCGATCATCGCGATCCGCTGCAGCAGCTCGAGCTCACCGTCGAATCCGACCCCGACGCCGACGCCGACGCCCACACTGCCGGCGGTGACGACCGTCGTCACCGGCGTGCAGGCGTCCGACGGCACACAGGCGACACAGCAGACGGGCACGCCTCCCGCCGCCAACGGCGGGCCGACGATCACGGCGACCACGAGCGGCACCGTGATCCCGAACGGCACGGACCTCACCCAGATCCAGAGCACGTCGCAGTTCCAGACCGTGTACGTGTCGGTGCCGAACACCAGCGGCATCGCACCGGCGGCTTTTGACAGCGGCCGCTTCGGTGCGCTCGATGCTGCGACGGGCTACTTCCAGCTGCGGCTGCCGGCGCCGGTGACGAGCGTCCTGGTGCTGACGAACCTGGCGAACGTGTCCTCGGGTTCACGGTTCACGATCGCCTACGCCGTCGCGAACGCCGCCGGACTGGTCGGCCCGACCGTGACGTCGACCAAGGCAGTGTCGGGGCAGTCGGGCGGCGTGCAGGTCGGCCTGACGTGGGACACGGCCAGCGATGTCGATCTCCACGTCGTCGATCCGCAAGGCGGCGAAGTGTACTGGGCCAACGCGACAGTGGCCAGCGGCGGCGCGCTCGACGTCGACTCGAACGCCGGGTGCGCGATCGACAACAAGAACAACGAGAACGTGCGCTGGAGCGGCGCGGCGCCGAATGGTACCTATACCGTTCGCGTGGATTACTGGTCGGCGTGCAACGTGACCGGCAACACCACCTTTGCGGTGGTGGTGAACAACGGCGGCTCGATCTCGCGCTTCTCAGGAACGTTCAGCGCCAACCAGGCCGATCAGGGCACTGCTGGCGCCGGCCGGCTGATCACGACGTTCAACCATACGACCGGCGTGTCGACGGTGAGCGTGCCGAATTTCGTCGCGCCGATGTTCTCGGCGTCGCCGCTCAAGCTGCAGATGTCGCGCACGCGGTGAAGCGCGAGGGGCTGGGGACTGGGGCTGGGGCGCTCCCAGTCCCCCAGCCTCCAGTCCCCAGCTTCCAGTCCCCCAGCTTCCAGTTCCCAGCTTCCAGTTCCCAGCGACCAGTCCCCAGCCGCCTCACCACTCTCCGGCAAGCGCCCAGACGCGCGTCGGCGTCGCGAGATACAGCGTGCGGTCGGGAGCGAGCGTCAGCGCGCGGACGGCGTCGATGTCTGTCAACGCGATGCGTTCCGTACTGATCGGTTGGGCATTGTCGAATCGAACACGCAGCAGCACGCCGGTGTCGGCTGACCCAATCAACAGATCGCCGTCACGCGTTCCAATGACAGACGAGGGGGTGATGCCGTCCGGGAGCCGATAGGCCCGGCGGCCTCTGCCGACCTCGATCAACTGCGCGGATCGGTCCGCACGGCGATCGACCACCCACGGATCGCGCGAGCCGGCCTCCCACGCCAGCCCGGCCGGCGCGAACAGCCCGCTGCTCACGACTGGCGTCGACGATGGCTGATCGCGCGGCGTCGTTCCATCCGTCTGCAGTCGCAGCACTTTTCCGTTGAAAAAGGCGAGATCGTCCGATCGGCGCACGTCGAAGCCTGTATCGAATGCGGCGTACAGGTTGCCGTCGGCGCCGAACCGGAGAACCGCATGCGGCGACGGCGATGCTGGAATGCGATCGAGCAGCACCACCGCGTCCGCCAGCGTGCCGGCCGCATCGCGAAAGCGCGCGAGCGTGAACGTCGCGCCGGCGTCACCGCCCGGTTCCGCGTAGATCGCAAACACCAGGCGCGATGTGACGAACTGCGGATCGACTGCCACGGCGAGGAGCTCAGCCCGATCTGGCAGATGCAAGCTCGACCGCCCGGCGTCGCCGTCGCGCGCCTGCGCGCCACTCGTCGGTGTCGCGCTCGAGCGCAGTCGAACAGCCTCCACACGATTGGCGGCGACGACGCGGACGGCGCCGGTGCGCTCGGCGACGAACAGTCGTCCATCAGGTGCGACGGCGAGATCGGTTGGATCGGATATTCCCTCGAGTATCACCAGACGCTCGGCTGAAGCCCTCGCGCTGCGATCCGTGCCTGCACTCGGGGCGCGATCCGAACGCGCGGAGGCTTCAGCCGAGCGGTCTACTGTCGTTGCGACGACCGTGACCGGCAGCGCCGCCGATCGCGCGCTTTCGAGGACGCCGCCGTCGTCGACGAACGATGCGAGTTGCAGCGAGTGAGCCCCCGGCGTGAGCGGCGGCAATCGCGCCGTGCACGCGAATCCGGCCGCGGTTGCGCTCGTCGCACACGTCACGCCAGCGGCGTCGGTGCGAGTCCCATCCACGTAGATCGCATACCTGATGGTTGCGAGCTCCACGGCGTCGGCGGCCGGCTGATTCCATCCGATGCGCTCGTTGCCGTTGATCGTTTCGCCACCCGTCGGAGGATTCACCACTGGCGGTGATGGCGTTGATCCACCGCACGCGGCGATGGCTGAGGTTGCGAGGAGAATCCACAGGTGGCGCACGTTGGTAGGATACGCGCCGGGTAGGTCAAGTGGGTCGGATCGGACTCATTGGAGGAGCACACGGTGCGTCTCTTCGCTCGCGCGCGTCGCTTCGTCGCATGTACCGCCGGTCTGTCAATCGCCGTCACGCAACTCCACGCTCAGGTGCGCGTGCGCGTGCAGGCGTCAGGGTTCACGGCGCCGCTCGCGTTCGTGCAGGATCCGACCGATCGCGCGACGCAGTTCGTCGTGCAGCAGGACGGCCACATTCGCGTACTGCGCGGCGCGTCGCTGCTGCCGCAGGATTTTCTCGACGTCTCCGGCGCGATCGTCTCCGGCGGCGAGCAGGGACTGCTGGGGCTCGCGTTTCCGCCGAACGCGGGCGCGAGCCGCCGCTTCTTCGTCAACTTCACGAACCGCTCCGGCGACACCGTCGTCGCACGGTTCCGTCGCTCGGACAATGCCGCGGTCGCGGACGCGGGGTCGCGGTTCGATTTGCGCTGGGGCGGCGCCAGCGGTCCGTCGTTCATCGCGCAGCCGTTCGCGAATCACAACGGCGGCAATCTCGTGTTTGGACCTGATGGCTATCTGTACATCGGGCTCGGCGACGGCGGATCGGGCGGCGACCCGGGCAATCGCGCACAAAGTCCCGGCGAGTTGCTCGGGAAGATGCTGCGCATCGACGTCAGCGTCGGCGATGGCGATCCGATGGGCTACCAGGTGCCGGCCGACAACCCGTTCCTCCGCGGCGTCCCGATCGCGGCGCGTCCCGAGATCTGGAGCTTCGGTTTACGCAACCCGTGGCGCTACAGCTTCGACGATCCGGCGCGCGGCGGAACGGGCGCGCTGGTGATCGGCGATGTCGGGCAGAATCTGTACGAGGAAGTGGATTACGAGCCGCGCAATCGTGGTGGCCGCAACTACGGCTGGCGGCTGCGTGAGGGCGCGCACGACTACGACCTGTCGCGCCCGCCGGCATTCACGCCGCTCGTCGAGCCGATACACGAATACGACCATCGCAGTGGTATCTCGATCACCGGCGGCTACATCTACCGCGGCAGGGCGTTGCCGGCGTCATTCCGGGGCCGGTATTTCTTCGCGGACCTGAACGGTCGCGTGTGGTCGCTCGGTTTGACCCTCGATCAGGTGACCGGAGAGGCGCGGACGTCAGATGTCGTGGAACACACCGCTGAGCTGAGCGCCGCCTCGGGTCTTGGCAACATCAGTTCGTTTGGCGTCGACGGGGACGGCGAACTCTACATCGTTGATTACTCGAACGGACGAATTCTGAAGATCATCGGTCCGCCAGAAGCGCCGTCGACGCCGACAGGATTGCGGATCGTGCGCTGACTGGGACTGGGGACTGGCTGCTGGATGGATATCGCGCGAAAGCTCAGGACGTAGAAGGCTCCCAGCACGTTTCATTTGTCCGTAGTGTCCGCCTTCAGGCGGACCCCTGAGAAGTCCGGCTAGAGAGCCGGACGGTACGTGCTACAGGGAAACGGGAACGCTGTAGCCGAGCGATGGGCTAGCCCCCAGCCCCCAGCCCCCAGCCCCCAGCCCCCAGCCCCCAGCCCCCAGCTCCCAGTCCCCAGTCCCCAGTCCCTGAGCGGCCGAGAGGCCGCCTCACGTGTCAGTGAGTCATCGAGTAGAGGAGCGTATCGACTCCGAACGCGTACCCCGGACCGGCAAACCGATCGAAGTACTCGCGGCTCTCGCCTTCGCGCTCGAACGCGTCCCCAAAGTCCGTGTTGTGCGTCATCACGACGAGAATGTGGCCGTTGCGATCCGAAATCGCGCGCGTGTGCGGCTCGGCGCTGTCGCGGCCGCGCTCTGACGTCCCGCCGCCGCTTCCGTACCAGAACCCGATCGACGGAATCTGCGCGAGCTCGCGCACGTCGTACAGCATGTGGAACAGCTGATGATCGAGCGGCACGTCGAACATCGGATAGTCAGAGGTCGGCAGCGCCTTCCGGATCTCGTTCTCCCAGTGCGCGAACGCGTAGTCGCCCCAGAAGTCGTCGGCCCAGAGAAAGCCGCCCTTCTGCAGGTAGGTCCGGAGTGCGGCCGCCTCGAGATCGTCGAAGTAGGCGCCGCCCGGCTCCGTCATCATGATGAACGGACAGTGCGCGAGCCGCTCCTCATCAGTCAGCCGGATCAGCACGTGGTTGAAGTTGCCGTCGGGTGCGCGGCTGACCGACGTCCTGGTGAGCTCGAAGAAGCGGAACGAGAGATTCTGATCTGCGCGCGGCCAGTCCACCGACCACCCGGCGCCGTCGCCATCGGGTGCGTTGCGGAACATGATCCGGCAGAACTGAAACGCGCCATCGTAATCAGGGTTTGGCCCGATGCGGGGCTGGTAGAATCGACCGCCACCACGTCGCTGGAACTGCGCGTGGGCGGTCACCGCAAGCGCGACGACGACGATCAGCCCGATGACGACGCGCCGCATGAGTGCTCGGCGCAGTATACCGTGGCCGTCTGAAGGCGGCGCGCCTCAGCGCCGCGCCTCGTCGGTCCGGTAGTAGACGGCGTCAGCCGGAATTTTCGACCCTGGATAGTCGCGATTCTTGAAGGGATAGACCGGCCGCGGTTTCGCGTTGATGAATGCCGACACCTGCTGCGCCTCTTCGTCAGTGAGGCTCCCGGGATTCAGATACGGCATCGAATAGCGGATGATGCCGGCAAGCGTATAGACGCGCGCGGCGCCGGCGCCGTCGTTCCACGAATCTGGTCCCCACAGCGGACCCGCTTTCTTGTCGCCGATCTGCACGCCCTGGCCGTCCGCGCCATGACACGACACGCAGCGCTCGTTGTAAATCGTCGCGCCGCCGCGAAGGTCGATCGCACCAATCGGTGTCAGCCTGTCGGCGGCAATCGCGTTGCGGCCGCGCCACGACGGACTCGTGCCGACCGTGTAGCCGCGTGCGAGCCACGATAGGTAGGCGTTCACCGCCAGCACTTCCTTCGAGGTCGGCGACGGAAGGTCGTCCTCGCCGCGGCCGGTCGCGTTCTCGCTCCGCAGGAAACAATCGACGATGCGGTCAGGGAGGCTGATGAGTCGTGCGGCGCGGTTGTTGTACTCCGGGAACATGCCAGCGACGCCGACCACCGGCAGGGCGCGCTCGCGCTGCCCGGCGTTCAGATGACAGTTCGTGCACGAAACCTTACCGCCGGTGAAGCGCGCCGCCTCACGCGGTGTGTCCACGAAGATGCGGTAGCCCCACTTGATCTGATCGGTGAGCTTCGCATCGCCGGCGATCGGCTCCTTGAGCGGATCCAGCGGGATCTGCCATGCGGTCACCATGGTCGTGCTCGCGGCAACCAGCGGATTTGGCGGCGTCGTCGACCGCGAGCAGGCCGTGGACACGGCGGCAATCACGATTGCGCAGAGCACGCGCTTCACGGGCACGATTGTATTACCAGACACCCGTCAGCGAACCTACTCGATCGCATAGGCAATTCAGCCGCGGACATTTCGTGGCGCCGGCACCGGATCGGACGGATCGGGCCAGTACACCCGCGAGAGGTAATGGAGCGCGATGCCGACGCCCCACCGGTTTGGCGCGGTCCAGACGAGCACGACGCCGAGAATCGCGAACGTGAGGACGCCGAGCACCTGGTGCGTCCGGCCGTAGCCGAAGTAGATCAGCACGATGATCGCGGCGACCGGCAGCCGGTCGCCGATGATCGTGAACGCCCAGGTGTCGCCGGGGTTGCGCTCGTAGACCAGACCGCAGACCGAACAGCGCTCCAGATGATGCGCCCATCCCGCGAAAAGCGCCCCCTCGCCGCAATGCGGACAACGGCGTCGGATGCCGCGGCGGAGCGCCGTCAGGATCACTGCACGTTGAGCAGCGTGATGTCGAAGAGGAGCGTCGCGTTCGGTGGAATCCTGGTCGGATCCGGAGACGAGGCGCCATAGGCGAGCTCCGGCGGAATGATCAGGCGGCGCTGGCCACCGATGCGCATGCCGGGAACGCCCTGGTCCCAGCCGCGGATCACCTGGCCGGCGCCGAGCGTAAACGCAAATCCGGTGTTCGAGTCGAACTGATTCCCTTTTCCAAGAGGCTTGGTTGTGTCGTAGAGCCAGCCGGTATACGAAACGGTGACACGATTGCCATTGTTCGCGGCTGCCCCGGTACCGACGACGAGGTCCGTCTGTGTATATGGGCCGCTCGACGTGCTTGGCGCGGTCGGAGTGCTGGACGAGCTGTCGGAGCCGCCGCACGCAACAGCTGTCGCGAGCAGGCCGGCGATCATGATTCGTCGGGTCATTTTCTGAGTCTACACCGGGCTCGTGCGCGGCGCCGGGGACTGGACGCTGGGGACCGGGTGCTGCGGCTATTCTTAGAGTGCGTCGCAAAATTAGCTCGAGGCGGGTCCTGTCCGCGAACAGCCCCACCGGGTGCTCGCCAGAAAAGCACTCGTCACGGCCCACGGCTCCGCGCCCGGCGGGGCGGCCCCGTTCGCGGCCACCCGCGAGCGAGCTAATTTTGCAACCTGCTCTTAAATGCGTGTCGGGCTGCCATCTGGAGCGCGTTTCACGATGACGGTCGCGCAGGCCGCCCGCAATTCTCAAAGGCGATCGGAGGGCGGCCGGCAGGCGCTCCCAGCCCCCAGCTCCCCATGATTCTTCGCCGCGATCTGATCTCGTATCTCTCGCACGAACCGCGATCGGTCTCACGCCTGGCGCGGGAGCTACGGCTGCCGCGCACAGACGTGGAGGACGCGCTGCGTCACATGATCCGCTCCGCCCGCGCCGCCGGCCACCGCATCATCGTCGTCCCCGCCCGGTGCCGTGTCTGCGGCTTCACATTCGGCGAAGACAGGCTGATCAAGCCGAGTCGTTGTCCGCAGTGTCGAGAGAGCCGGATTTTTGAGCCGCAGATCTCGGTGGAAACCTCCAATTAAGAATTAAGGATTGGGAATTAAGAATGCGCGACGCGCTGTCACACTGTCGCGACCGCTTCACGGCGCAATCACGAATTCTTAATTCTTACTTCTCAATTCTTAATTGCGTGTACTGCGAGCGATCCAGAACAACGCAGCCAGCAGGGCCACTGCCCCGAGCGGCACCAGCACGACTCCAACGCCAGGATCTCCGGCATAGAACCATGCCCCGCCGAGAAAGAATCCGAGCGGGAGCAGCAGCGTGGCGGCGACGAGCGCGATCGAAATGCGCGGCGCCGCAGGCGGCGGTGATGAAGACGACTTGAGCGTGAACGCAAACAGGACGTTGATCACGCCGAGCAGCGTGCCGTGCGCGTGCGCCAGGCGCCACATCAGGCGGCGGGTCTCGTTCGAGACGTCGAGATAGGCCGCGACCTTGAATCCCTGGAGCGATTCGAGGATCAGCCCGAGCGTCGCGAAGACGAGCAGCGCCCGCCAGCCGACGCGCAGGTGACGGGCGGCGTAATCTACGGTTCCCGTAGTCCCAGGTCCCAAGTCTTCAGTCCCCAGTCCTCAGTCCCCCAGTCCTCAGTCCCCCAGTCCCCAGTCCCTACTCCCGATACACCAGCGGCCGGTTGTTGCGCTCGCGCACGAGGCGATTGACTCGCGCTGCGTCAAACGTCCCATCCGAAGTGATCAGCAACGCCGCGCTGCCGCGCGGCAGTTGATCGCGGCGGAACGGCGGAAGCGTCCTCGCGGATCGCGACGCGATGAGCCGCACGGCGTCGTACTGATCTTTCTGCGTCAGCGCGAGGTACGGCGCGAGCCACCCGGCGCCGGACGCATCCTGTGCCGCACGCCAGCCCATCGCCTGCGCGATGATCGCGCGCTGGCCGGCATCACCCTTGAGCAGCCACAGGACCGATGCGGCCACCGACTGCTCGTCGGCCCCGAGCGCGGGTCGCGCGGAGCCGTACCACTCCGCCAGCCGATCCGCCGTCCATGCAAGCGTCTTGTCGAGGTGACAGAGGTTGCACGCATTCGGCCGTCCTGTGGTGATCGTCGCCTGCACCGACGGGCTGCTGATCTGATGGCTGCGGATCGTCTTCAGCAGGCCGTAGGTCGTGTGCGGCATGTGGCAGTTCTCGCACGAGCCGCCGCTCGAACCCGCCCGATGATGGGAATGCGCGTCGTCCATCGTGTGGCACGCCGCACACGCCGCATCGCCGATCGCCCGCGGCGACAGCTGATCGTCAGCCCATTGGCGCAGCGGACGCGGATCGTCGTCGGCTTTGTGCATCGTGTGACACGAGAAGCACGTCAGCGTGCGTGATGCAGCGGTGGCACGCGCGAAGCACGGCGACTCGATGAGCCCGTTGTACTCGCGGCCGGTCGCGCGAATCATGCCGTCCGACCAGAAGATGTCGCGGATGAAGCCGGCGTCCGCGGCGAGGAATTCGCGCATCGCCGCCGTCTCGAGATTGCTCGTCGGCTGGACGACGAAGCGGGTGGCGGCGAGATCGTCGCCGGGACGATAGGGCAGTCCGTGCGCGTTCGCCTCGCGCTCCGCGGCGGCGTTGGCGAATTCCCAGAACGAGTGGCACTGCCCGCAGACCTGCGATCCGCGGCGTGAATCGAGACGCGCCGGTTGCACGATCGTGCTGTCGGCGGCGCGGGTGAAGTGCAGGGTGTAGCGCCGCAGCGGATTCCGGTTCGCGTCCGCGTGGGTGTCGCCGGGGCCATGGCATGCTTCGCACGCGATGCCCAGTTCCACCGCGCGCGAGTCGGCCGACTGTTCGCCAATCGGCCGCGAACCGAACGGCGTGTCGAATCGGGGTTGCGCGGCGGTCGCGTGGCAGGAGAGACAGATCCCGTTCCACGCGCCGGTCTCGGAATGGTGCGCGGCGGACGGCGGCGCCATGATCGCCGCCCGACGCGGGATCCAGGTCTGCTCCGCGGTCAGCCAAATCGCCGGGAGTTGTCCCAGCACGCGGCTGTTGCCGGTCGTGTACCAGAAGATCTGCTGGTTGTGCGATCCGGTGGTCATCACGACCTGCCGCCGGATTCGACGGGGTCGGACTGGTGCCACTCTGGTGTCAGACGCCAGGCTGGCATCATCGGGGTCTCCGAACTCGGCCCACAGCTCCTGCCCCCGTTGCTCCAGCTGCATCGGACCGCCGGCCGCCGCCTCGACGGTGACGCCATCGAAGCTCGTCGCGACCGTCGCCGGCGCCGCGACCTGCGTCATGGTGCGGTGATAGGACGCGTGCCAGGATGCATACTGACTCGGATGGCAGGCGCGGCAGGTGTCGGACGTTTTGAAACCATCAAGCCGGACCTGTACCGGACGGTGATCCGGGTCGGCCCCCGCCGGTCTGGCCGTCACGTACCGGGCAGCGCCCAGAACCGCGGCAATTCCCAATGCAAGAGCGGGAAGAACGAGATTTTCCGCCTTGCGAATGCCGCCGAATCGGCGCATCATGCGGCGAGATCTTACAGCGGAGGTTCTGATGTCGAAAGCGCTCCGGCTGGCACCTCTTTTCCTCGTCTTCGCAACTGCGGCGTCCGCGCAGACCGTCACGTTCACGAAAGACGTTGCTCCGATTCTGCAGCGCTCGTGTCAGAACTGCCATCGACCCGGTCAGATGGCGCCGATGTCGCTCCTGACCTACCAGGACGTGCGGCCGTGGGCGCGCTCGATCAAGCAACGCGTCATGGAGCACACGATGCCGCCGTGGGGCATCGACGCACGTATCGGCCTCCAGAGCTTCAAGAACGATCCGTCGCTGCGCGACGACGAGATCGAGAAGATCGTGAAGTGGGTGGACGCCGGTGCGCCGATGGGCAACGCCGCCGACATGCCGAAGCCGCGCGAGTTCGACGATTCGGATCGCTGGCACATCGGCAAACCCGACATCGTCGTCACTTCGCCGAAGCATGTCGTGCCGGCGGAAGCGGCCGACTGGTGGGGCAGCTATTACGTTGACGCCGGTCTCGCCGAAGATCGCTACATCAAGGCGATCGAGAGCAAGCCGGGCAACACCGCCGTCGTGCACCACCTGCTCACCTACGCCGTCGATGCGGACATGACCGGCGACAGCAACGGCGACGACAGCAACGGCGACGCCGGCGAGTTCCTGAACGAGTTCGCCGTCGGCAAGAACGGCGACATCTTCCCCGAGGGAACGGGCCGCCTGTTGAAGGCCGGATCGAAGATCAAGTTCGACTTCCACTATCACTCGGTCGGCAAGGAACAGTCCGACCAGTCGCAGCTCGGCATCGTGCTCTATCCGAAAGGCTACGTGCCGAAGCACGTCGTCTACTCGAAGCAACTGGGCCAGCCGACCGAGCCGCTCGACATTCCCGGCAACTCGACGTGGGTCCGCAGCGACGGCTACACGCGCTTCAACAAACCGGGCCGCATCACCGCGTTCCAGCCGCACATGCACACGCGCGGCAAGCGGCAGTGCATCGAGTTGATCTACCCGGACAACAAGACCGAGCAGATCAACTGCGCCGACTGGAGCTTCAACTGGCACATCGTCGCCGTCTATGCGGACGACGTCGCGCCGATCTATCCGGCCGGCACGCTGCTGCACGTGATCTCGTGGCATGACAACACGGCGTCGAAGGGCAATCCCGATCCGCGCAACTGGGTCGGCAGCGGCCAGCGCACCATCGACGAGATGGGGTTTGCGTGGATTACCTGGTACGACATGACCGACGAGGAGTATCAGAAGGAATTCGACGCGCGCAAAGGCGTCAAGAAAACGACGACCACTGCTGCTGCACCGGGTCAGCCTCAATGACGATCCGGATTGGAGTGCGGATTGCCGCCGCGGTGCTCGCGGCGGCGCCGCTCCTGGCGCAATCGCAATCAACCGAACTCCACGTCCGCTTCAACTCAGGGCAGAGCATCGTTCCCATCTATGAAGGATGGGAACGTGTGCCCGATGGCAGCTTCAACATGGTGTTCGGATATCTGAACCGGAATCATGTGCAGGAGCTGAGCCTGCCAGTCGGCGCTCAGAACAACTTCGACCCCGGGCCCGCGGATCGGAATCAGCCGACCTACTTTTACCCACGCGAGAACCACTTCCTCTTCAAGGTGAATGTCCCGAAGGACTGGGATCGCAAGAAGGAGCTGGTCTGGACGATCGTCGCGAACGGCAAGACGGAGATCGCGAAGGCGACGCTGCTCGACATCTGGGAAATCGATCGCAAGGTCGAGGTCTCGAACAACGGCGGGGTCCAGGTGAGCAACGAGCTGATCGCGAAGGACAGTCCGCCGGTCGTGAAGATCGATCCGATCGCGCGGCCGCGCGCCGGCGCGCCCGTCACGATCACCGCGACGGTCACCGACGACGGCATTCCGCCGCTCACCGGAAAGCCGCGCGCGCCGCGTCAGCTCGAGCCGTCGCTGCGCGGCGCGCCGCCGTCGCCGGTCAACGTCCCGCTGCCGGCGCGTCCGCGCCCGGTGCAGGGCGCGTTGTCCGTGCTGTGGCAGGTGTATCGCGGTCCGGGACATGTCACGTTCGATCCCGATGGATATGTGAAGGTCGAGAACGGCAAAGTGGAAGTGAAGGCCACCTTCACGAAGCCGGGCGCCTACACGCTGCGCGCGTTCGGCCACGACACGCTGCTGCGTGCGCCGAGCGACGTGACGGTGAACGTCGACGGCGGTACCTGACTAGCGGCGTCGTGATAACCGCAGCGATCGCAAAGACCGCAGAGCCTCTCTTGTACAAGAATTCCTCTGCGGGTTCTGCGTTCTCGGCGGTTTCAAGCACGCTTAGAACATTGCGATCGCGTTGAGGGGGAACCCCGTGCCGCCGGTGACGGGCACCGGCGCGATCGTGAGCATGAACTCCCATCGATTCAGCTTCGCCGTCACCTCGCCGAGCTCTTCCAGATCCTGATTGTCCAGCAGGTTCACACCGAGCCCGGTGATCATCAGCGTGTGGATCGGCAGCGTCACGCCCTCCACCATCGACGGGACGACGTCCTGTGCCGCGTCGCCGCCGAGGAAGGCGACGCCGCGCGCCTTGATCCACGGTGCGACGGACGCGTGGAGCCCGGCGGCATTCTGACCGACGTTCCACGGACCGAGCTTTTCGCGGCGCGCCCAGCGCCCGGTGCGGACGAGGACCGCGTCTCCTGAGGCGATCTTCACGCCGGACTTCTTCTCCCACGCCTCCAGGTCCTCGACGTAGATCGGCGTCCCCGGCTCGAGGTACGGCAGGTTGCGCAGCCGCGGGATGTCCACGAGCACGCCGCGCGTCACGATGCCTTCTTTGAGGTTCTGGATGCCGAGCCTGGTGCAGCCTTTGTCGGTATTCACGTCCGCGCGCGCGTAGCCGTTGTACGTCTGGTCGTGGTAGAGAATGTGGCACAGCGCGTCGATGTGGCTGTGCGCGTAGCCGTGGTACGAGACGGCGTAGCGATCCATGCTGTTGCCGCGCAGCATCGTGTGCTCGAACGGATTGTTGTTGTCCTCGGCACGCTCGGTCAGCGGATTGTGGGCGAGCGACACCGTGGTGCCGGTCTTCACGAGCGCCGCGGCCTGCTTGCGTTTGGCCACCGTGACGAGGTTCGCCGATCCGAGCTGGTCGTCCGGTCCCCAGCGGCCCCAGTTCTTCACCTGCTGAAACAGCGCGTCGAACTCGGCCGCGTTCCGCGGCGCGCGGCCGCCCGGCTGCGCGGCGATGGCGACGGCCGACGCGAACAGCGCCGCTGAGACGATTCGTGATGTCATGCTCGCTCCTTACTCGGTCGGCGACGAACTCCGAGTCGGTTTTTGGCTATAGTATGCGGCGAAAGGGGAGAGCACTCATGAAGAACACCGTCCTGAAAGCGGTGGCAGTCGCCGTGGCGCTGTCGCCGGCCATCGGGTTGGCGCAGAGCAAGCCGACGTCCGCGACCTACATCACCGACGAAGACGTGAAGGCCGTCAATGCGACGCCGGGAATCGATCGCACGATCAAGGTGGTCGACATCGGGCCCGAGAACTACGCGGTGGGCGTCATTCATCGCGGTGCGAGCGCAGCGGCTGGCCGCGGCACCGGGACCGGCGCCGGCGCCGGTGGTGGCGCCGCGCGTGGGACGGCCGGGGCTGCCGGTGCGGGCGCTGGTGCCGGCGGAGGCCGCGGCGCGGCGGCGCAGGGCGAACCGTGCGGCGAGCAGTCCACGGCGCCGACCACCGGCGGGACGCCGGGCATGATCGCGCACGATCAGCAGACCGAGGGCTATCTGATCATCTCCGGCGGCGGCACGCTCGTCACCGGCGGCAAGATCGTCAACGGCCGGAAGTCGCCGCCCGAGAGCGAAGTGACGAAAGTGCTGAACGGTCCGTCGTGCAGCGGCACCGCGATCGGCGCCGACGTCGTGAAGAAGGTCGTCAAGACCGGCGACATCATCATCATCCCGGCCGGCGTACCGCACGGCTGGACCGACATCGGCGATCACGTCGACTATCTGAGCTTCCGCCCCTCGGCGCGCGTGCTCGAGGCGGGCTATACCAATCCGGCACTGAAGAAGTGAGGTAGTCGTCAGTCGCAAGTCGCAAGTCGCAAATCGCAAGTCAGTCGTCAGTCTTGACTCCCGACCTGACTGACGGACTTGCGACCTGTAACTGACGACTGTCTTACGTGTTCAGCATCCACTGAAACCCCTCGCGCACGATTGCCGGCGGTACGCCATGACGTCCCTCGTACTCGCGGAACGTCACGTCGTACCCCAGGCCCTTCAACCGCGCCACGAACTTCCGGCTGGTGATGTCAATCGGCATCACCGGATCGCTGGTTCCGTGTGAGATGAAGATCTTCGGCTTGCCGTGCACCTCCGCCGGCGTCATCACGCCCGGCGAGAAGGCGAGCACGTGGCCGAAGGTGTCGCCGGTGCCGATTCCGAGCGACAACGAATACGACGCTCCGTCGGAATGGCCGGCGATTGCCATGCGCTTGCGATCGATGTTGCAGCGCGCGTAGGTGTCCTTCAGCGCCATGCCGATGAACTCGACGTCCTCGCCGAAGCCGTGGAGGAGCATGTCCCAGGTCGCCTCGTCGCGTGAGTCGGGCGCGAGGACAATGAAGCCGAGCTCGTCGGCGATCGGAAACGTGTAGCTGACGTTGAGCGCCGTGCTGCCGGCGCCGTGGAACATCAGCACCAGCGGTGTGGCCACGTCCGGCTTGTAGTTCTGCGGAACGTAGAGCAGTCCGTCGCGGTCGCCCTCGGCGAGCTTCAGCTTCTGTTGTCCGATCCGCACCGGGTCGGTCGCGGGTGCGCGCGATCGCGGCGCCAGCGCCAGCGCACCCGCCGCCAGAAACGCTCTCCTCGTGAACACCTGTTCTCCTTCGATGGAGCATGGCGATTCAGGACCGCGTGAAGGTCCGGCTGAAGCCGGACACTACCTGCAACTGCTCGCCCCCAGCCCGCTCCGACGGTGCGCCATACTAGCGCATACTACGCGTCATGACCCGCTCGATCCTCGTCGTCGCAGCCACCGTCGCCATCGTCGCGGCCGTGCAGGCGCAAACGCCCGATCGCGGCCGCCTCTCCACGGCATTCTCCGAAGTCGATCGGCTGATGAAGGAGTACGCCGCGCAGGCGCACGCGCCAGGCGCCGCCTGGGGCGTGATCGTCGACGGTCAGCTCGCCCACACCGGCGTCACCGGCTATCGAGACCTGGCGACGAAGAGTCCGGTCGATAGCGACACGGTGTTCCGCATCGCATCGATGACGAAGAGCTTCACCGCGATGTCGATCCTGAAGCTGCGCGACGAAGGCAAGCTGTCGCTCGACGAACCCGCGGAGCGTTACGTCCCGGAGCTGAAGGCGCTGAACTACCCGACGACCGATTCGCCGAAGATCACGGTCCGGCATCTGCTCTCGCACGCGGAAGGTTTTCCGGAAGACAATCCATGGGGCGACCGTCAGCTTGCCGACACCGAAGCGCAGTTGAGCGACAAAATGCGCGGCATTCCGTTTTCGAACGTGCCCGGCGTCGCGTACGAGTACTCGAATTTCGGCTTCGCGATTCTCGGCCGCCTGGTATCGAACGTGTCGGGCACGCGCTACACGGAGTATGTCGCCGCCAACATTTTGCGGCCGCTCGGCATGAGCTCGACGACGCTCGAGCCGAAGGAGGTAGCTCCGGGCCGGCTGGCGCTCGGCTATCGCTGGGAGGACGGGCAGTGGAAGGCCGAGCCGCTCCTCTCGAATGGCTCGTTTGGATCAATGGGCGGCATGTTGACCAGCGTCCGAGATCTCAGTCGATACGTCGGCGTGTTGCTGTCGGCATGGCCGGCGCACGACGGACCGGAGACGGCGCCAATCCGCCGCGCGTCGCTGCGCGAGATGCAACAGGTCTGGCGCCCCGCGCCGGCGACCGTCGGGCGAGATGCCAGCGGCAACACTCAGCTGAACAGCGGCGGGTACGGCTACGGCCTGCGGGTCTCGCAATCGTGCGCCTTCCGGCACATCGTCACGCACAGCGGCGGCTTGCCCGGGTTCGGATCGATCATGTTCTGGCTGCCCGAGTACGGCGTCGGCATCGTTGCGTTCGGCAACGTCACCTACACGAGCTGGACGCGCGTCACGACCAGCGCCATGGAGGCGTTTGTGAAGACGGCCGGCCTGCAGCCGCGCCAGCCGAAGCCTTCACAGGCGCTCACCGATGCGCGTGACAAGGTATCGCGCCTGATCGCGCGATGGGACGACAGGCTCGCCGACAGTATCGCAGCCGAGAATCTGTTCCTCGATCAGACGAAGGATCGCCGCCGCGCAGAGATTGAGCGTCTGCAGGCGGCGGTCGGCGCATGCCGTCCCGACGTGCCTGCATTCGACACCGTCGAGAACGCGCTGCGCGGTCAGTGGACGATGACGTGCGAGAAGGGAAACCTGCACGTCGCGATCACGCTCGCGCCGACGCAACCGCCGTCCGTGCAATTTCTCGGCGTGCGGCAGGCAGAAACGCCGTCGGCGCGAAACGACACCTGCACGCCGTAGGGCCAGAGGGGCCCGAGGGGCAGGAGGGGCCTTCCTGCCCCTCCTGCTTCCTGCGGTTACGACCTATCTGCCTCTGCCGCCACCGCCGCCACCACTCAGATTGATGGTCGCCGTGGCGCGGGCGCAGTTGGTCGGGCTGCCGATCTCGCAGATCTCGTAGATGAGCGAGAAGGTTCCCGTAGTCGCGTTGCTCAGAACGTTGACGGCGCCGGACGCGGTCAGCACGATCCGATCGGTCGTCGGCGTCACGCTGACCTGTCTCAGCGTGACGTTCGACGTCGTCGCCGGTGCGCCACCCACTGAATCGTTCGCCAGAACGTTGCTGATTGCTGTCGCCGGGTTCCTTGGCGAGAGCCGCGCCGCGTCACCAAGCGCCACGATGAGGTTCGCAGTCACCGTGACCACGAGGTTGGCGCTGGCGCAGTTGTCCGGATGTCCCACTTCGCAGATCTGGTACTTCAACGCCTGCGTGCCGGTCGGCGCGCCATTCGCGACCGACACGTTTCCAGCTGCGTCGACCGAGACGCCGCCGGCCGCCGCCGGCCCGAAGAACGCCACGTTCCCGAGCGCCGGGCCGCCGTTGAACTTGTCGTTGGCCATCACGTTCAGGAGCGACACACCGCCCTGCCGCGACACGGTCACCGCATCGTCCGTGGCGACGATGGGCCGGTTCAACACGTTGACGCTGACGGTCGCAGCGTTCGAGCAGTTGGCCGGGCTGGCAGTCTCGCAGATCTTGTAGGTGATCGAGTGAGGACCGGCCAAGGCATTCGCAGCGACGACGGCCGACCCCCAGGCATCGATCGAGATCGCCGCCGAATCGCCACCGGTGACGGTGAGCGTGACCACGGCCAGCGAGGCGGTCGCACCGTTCAGGGTATCGTTCGCGAGGACGTTGGTCACCGCGAAGCCGCCCGGAACCGAGGAGCCGGAGTCGTCACCGGCAGTGATCGCGAAGGCTCCCCTGACGTTGACGGTGACGGTACCGGTCGCAGAGTTGGCCGGGTTGCCGACTTCCGAGATCTTGTACTTGAGCGTGTGGCTGCCCGGCGCTGCGCCGGCATCAACCCAGACCGCGCCCGCGGCGTCGAGGCTGAGGCCATCGGGTGGCGACACGGTTTCGGGCGCCGTCACGTTCGCCCCGGCCACGGCCGGCGCGCCGCCGAGCGTGTCGTTGCTCAGCACGTTTGCGACTGCCTTGCCTCCGGGTGCAAACGTCCCGGTCGGAGCGTCGTCGCCCGCGACAATCGTGAACGTCGTCTTCGGGGCCGCCGCATCCGGCACGATTGCGAGGCTGGTGGGCGCGCCGTCGAGCCCCACAGTCGGCTTGAGCTGCCCGGTGGCCGCGTCGATGACGGCCAACCCCTTCACGTTCGGGATCGCTACCAGCACGCTGCTGCCGTCCGGTGTCACGGCGACCCCGGACGCGGTGTAGGTGCCTCCCCCGACCGGACCAGCGGCTCCAAGGCTGATCCACGCGATCGCGTTCACGTTCGGCGTGACATCAACCGCAGCAAACCAGTCGCTTGGCAGGAACCCCGCACCGTAGAGCGTGTCGGCCCAGATGTACTGGATGCCGACGTACAGGTGGTTTCCGGACAGCGCAATCGATCCAGGCAGCGAGAACAAGTTGATCGAGTCGATGCGCGCATCGTTGATGGTGTCGATGACGGCGATGCCGCCGGTTGCACTGAAGCCGTTGAAGGCCGCGTAGTTGTAGCTGTCGAATGCGACGTACGCCCTTCCCTTCAGGGGATCGGGGTCCGTCACGATGGAGACACCGAAATTGACGATGCTGGGGTTGTTCGGGTCGTTCAGAGTGAGCGTGCCCGCCGTCTGCAGCTTCGTCACCGACATCGCGTCGAATGCCGCGATATCGCCGACAGCGACATACAGCTTGCTGCCGTCGGGCGTCAGCGCCATGCCACCGAACGTCCCGCCGATGGCGATGGGCCCGTTCTGGTTGAGGAGCGTCGCTGTGCTCGCGTTCGTGTCGAATCCAACGAGGTCGCCCGCTGCGCGCAATACGTACAGGTACCTGCCATTGCCGCTGACGGCGAGGGTCGACGGCACGCCGCCAACGTCGATCTGTTTCGACAGCGGTCCTTGCGGATCGGATCGAAAGACTTTGGCGACGGTTGTCGTGCTGCCGTCGGCGACGAAGACCCACTGACCATCGCCGCTGATCACGACCTGCGACGGACTGGCCGTCGGCGCGATCTTGTTCGCCGGATCGAAGGCCGGGCCTGCTCCACTGGTCGTGATCACGTCGACGGCGTTGGTCGTCGTGTTCACGACGTACGCGTCCGTCTGCGCGCCAGCGATGCTGGCTCCAGGTCCGACCAGGAACGACGCAGCCGTAAGAGCGGCGACCGTCAGGGGTCCCAACCTTTGCGTCCTTGTGCTCGTTCGGTTCATACGGTCAGCCTTTGCTCGATGGGGGCGCCGGTCGCGATCACGCAAGCTCGCGTTATCGGCCCGCCGGTTGGGTGCTGAGGGCTACCTCAGGTTCTAAAGCGTGTGTTCTGCCAAGTGGGAGCCGAAGCGAATCGGATCCGCTCGCCGTCGTCGGCCGCAGAGAACCGGTTCGCGGCGTCCACAAGGCTGGTGAGGAACCTGACCGTCGCATGGGCGCCGGACAGGTCGAGGTCGACACGCTGCGGAGCGAAACCGATGGTCGACGCAATCTGACACGCGAGCGTCGGCCCGTCGAGCCACTCGGGCTCGACCAGGCGGACTGCGCCGATCTTCGCGAGCCGCCGCGCGCGTGCCGTAGCTGCGTCGTCTCCGCCGATCGTCGGGATCACCAGCGCGGGTATGCGCGATCGCACGACGTCCAGCAGAAGATACGAGCAGTGGCTGATCGCGACGGCCGCCGTCGCGAGCAGGTTGCGCACGTCGGGGACGCTCCGTTGCACCGTGACGCCAGCCGTCCCCGCCGCTGCGTGTTCCAGTGACCGGTAGTCGGTCTCCGGCATCGCCAGGCCCGCGA
>DATFXR010000166.1:0-3726 GCA_035315685.1 Vicinamibacterales bacterium
CGCGTTCTTCCTCGAGATGAACACGCGGCTGCAGGTCGAGCATCCGATCACCGAGATGGTGACCGGGGTCGATCTCGTCCGCTGGCAGATCCGCATCGCGCGCGGCGAGCGTCTCGATCTCGATCCCGAGCGCCTGCTCGCGCCGAACGGTCACGCGATCGAATGCCGGATCTATGCCGAGGATCCCGACCACGGCTTTCTGCCGTCGCCCGGCCGCATCCGTCAGCTGCGTGTGCCATCAGGCCCCGGCATCCGCGATGACAGCGGCGCGACGGCGGGCCTCGACGTCCCGATCTTCTACGACCCGATGATTTCGAAGCTGGTCGCGTGGGCCGAAGATCGCCCGCTCGCGATCGCGAGGATGCGCCGGGCGCTGCGCGAGTACCTCGTCAGCGGCATCAAGACGACGGTACCGTTCTTCCGATGGCTGCTCGAACAGCCGGCGTTCGTTGACGGACGGTTTCACACCACCTACCTCGACGAGATCCTCAAGCTGCGAAGCGGCCGGCCGTTCGTCGAACCAACCGCGGACGCCGAGCAGCTCGCGGCCATCGGCGCGGCGCTCGACGCGGCGCTGTCCGCCGCCGCGACCTCGGCTGCGCAGCCAGCGTCGAGATCGAGTGAACGTTTCTCATCCGGCTGGCGCTCGCAGGCGCGGATCGAAGGGCTGCGGACGCTATGAACGCAAACGCCGTCAAGCCCGCCGAGAACGATAATCACTTGTGCTTGCGCGCTTTGCGCGCGTTGCGTTCGACGCGCTGATGCAGTACGAAGTCGAAGTCGGCGGCAGGCGGCGCCAGGTGGTGATCACCCGCGAGGGCGACGGTTTTGCAGTCGCCGTCGACGGCGCAACGAAACACGTGGACGTCGCGCGCATCGACGGGAATACGCTGTCGCTGATCGTGGACAATGTGACGCCCGCCGACATCACCATTGCACCCGCCGCGGCGGCCGGACACATGACGGTCCACGTCAACGGGACGCCGGTGTCCGCGACGCTGAACGGCCGCCGCCGCTGGGACCGCAGGGACGAGGGCGGCGAACCGGACTCGGCGCCGCAGCGCCTCGCCGCGCCCATGCCGGGGAAGGTGGTCCGGGTGCTCGTCGGCGTCGGCGACACGGTTCAGGCGCGCCAGCCCGTGGTAGTCGTCGAAGCAATGAAAATGGAGAACGAGATGCGCGCCAGCCGGGCCGGCACTGTCGCCGAGGTGCACGTCCGCGAAGGCATGTCGGTCGAGGCCGGCGCGCCGCTCATCGTCATTCAGTGAAGTTCCTCCAGCGCCTGCGCGGTCTCAAGGCCCTGCGCTACGTCAGCTTCGGGCTCATGCTGGTCGTCGCACTGCTCGCGGCGGCGATTGTCGCCTCGCTGACGATCGATCTGGGACCGGCGGTCCGCGCCAAGGCCGAGAGCGCCGGTTCCGACTACATCGAGCGGCCGATCCACATCGGCGCGCTGCGCATCCACCTGATTACTGGCAAGGTTCTCGTCGACGACCTGCGGATCGATGGCCTCCATCCAGGCGATCGCCCGTTCTTCACCGCCAAACAGCTTGCCGTCGCGCTCGACTGGCTGCCGGCGTTGGCGCGGCGTCCCGACATCACGATCACCTCGGTCGAGATGACCGACTGGCAGATGCTGGTCGAGCGCTGGGACGGTGCGCACAACTTCCCGCGCTTCAATCACGACGACGGCAAGCCGCCCGGTCCGAAGCGGGTGACGACGACGTTGAGGTGGCTGCGCGCGTCTCGCGGGCAGTTCGCGTTCGAGGATCACGAGACGCCGTGGGGCGTGGTGTGCCGCAACCTCGACATCGACATCACGAACCTGCCGAACTACCACGGCACGGCGACGTTCACCAACGGCACCGTCACGATCCAGGACTTCGTCCCGATGTGGGCGAACATGAAGGCGCAGTTCGTCATCGACGGCCCGCGCATTCACCTGCCGCACGTCGACCTCGAATCGGACGGGGCGAAGACGACGCTCAGCGGCGACGTCGACATGGGGCACTGGCCGAACCAGGGCTATCGGCTGCACTCGCGCGTGAACTTTCCGCGGATGCGCCAGTTGTTCTTCAAGGATGCCGCGTGGGGACTCTCGGGCGATGGCGATTTCGACGGCACGTTCCGCCTGTACAAGTCAGGCGAGAACACCAACCGGGATCTCGCGGGAACGTTCTCGAGCGAGCTTGCCGGGCTCAACGACTACCGGTTCCCGTCGCTGTACGGATCGCTGCGCTGGACGCAGGACGGATTCGACGTCTGGAACGCAGGGTCGAAGTTCTACGGCGGCAGCGCGCAGTTCACCTATTCGATCAAGCCATTCGGCCAGCGCGTGAAGCCGACGCACCGGTTCGACACGACCCTCGCCGGCGTCGATCTCTCCGAGTTCACCGACTTCCAGCAGCTGCGCGGGCAGCGGTTCGCGGGGGCGGCGTCGCTGCGCAATCATCTCGAGTGGCCGTCGGGCCAGTTCGATCAGCATCGCGGCGACGGGCAGATCACCGTCACGCCGCCGCCAGGCGTCGCCGTGATGAGTGGATCCCTGGTATCCGCCCGGGCGCTCGATGCGGATCACTCGAACCATGAGTGGGGACCGTTCGCGCCCGCGCCGTTGCCGGCGCACCTGCCGATCGGCGGTGCGCTGACCTACGCGTACGGTCCTGACGACATCACGATCGCCGATGGACGGTTCGCAACCGAGCGGACGTTCGTGACCTTCGCCGGATCGACGGCGTACGGCGACGTTTCACACCTGCCGTTCCATGTGACCAGCAGCGACTGGCAGGAAAGCGATCAGCTGCTGGCCGGCATCATGACCGACTTCGGCGCGCCGACTGGTCCAGTGCCGTTCGGGGGACGCGGCGAGTTCGACGGGGTGATGAGCGGCCCGTTCCGCCGTCCGCGCGTCGAAGGCCTGTTCACCGGCGAGGACCTGCGTGCATTCGACACGCTGTGGGGCGCCGGCAGCGCGCGGATCGTCGTCGAGAACAAGTACGTCAACGTCACCGACGGCGTCGTGTCGCTGGATGACTCGCAGATTCGCGCCGACGGACTCTTCTCTCTCGGATACCCGCGCGACGACGACGGCGACGAGATCAACGCGCGGCTGCGTGTGACCAGGCGGGAGGTCGACAGCCTGCGTCACGCGTTCGGCATCGACGACTACCCGGTGTCCGGCAAGCTGTCGGGCGAGTTCCACTTGACCGGCGCCTACGAGCGTCCGGTCGGCTTCGGGTCGATGACGATCGACGACGGCGTCGCCTACGGCGAACCGTTCCAGCGGGCGACGTCGTCGCTGCGGTTCGACGGGCGTGGCGTCCGCCTCGACAACCTGGTCATGACGAAGGACACCGGCTCGCTGACCGCCGCTGCCTTCGTCGGCTGGGATTCCACCTACTCGTTCAACGCCGACGGACGCCGCATTCCGGTCGAGCGCCTGGCGTTTCTGCAGTATCCGCGCGCGCAGTTGTCCGGGCTGGCGGACGTCACGGCCACGGGCAGCGGCACGTTCGACACGCCGCGGAACGATTTCCGGTTCCGCCTGGCCGACATGTCGATCGGCGAAGAGAACGTCGGTCAGGTGAACGGGACGCTGGCGCTGCGTGGCAGGGAATTGAGTGGCGAAGTCGACGCCGCGTCTCCGCGTCTCGCGCTCACCGGCACCGGCCACATCGCGCTGACGCCGAAGGCCGATGCGGAGCTCACGTTCCGGTTCCACGACAC
>DATFXR010000167.1:0-3303 GCA_035315685.1 Vicinamibacterales bacterium
CCGCCGCTACCCGACGCGTTCCCGAACCCGACGCTCGGTGTGCGCCTTACTTTCGAATACCAATGACCAAAGCACTCCTGACCGGAACGCTCGCACTCGCCCTGCTGGCGGTGGGATCCCACGCCCAACAGCCGGCCTCCCAACAACCGCCGCCGCCGGCGCCCCAGCAGCCGACCGAGATCCAGACGACGATATCGGGCGAGGCGGGCGCCGCTCCGCGGCTGGCGGTGCCCGATTTCATCGCATTGTCCGCCGATGCGGAGACCGTCGCGATCGCAAAGACCATCGGTGAAGTGCTGTGGGACGATCTGAACTTCGAGCGGGAGTTCGCGTTCATCCCCCGCGACGTCTATGCGACGATCCCGAAAGCGAGCTCGTTCGGCGATGTCCCGTTCGATCGCTGGCGCGAGCTGAACGCCGACGGGTTGATCGTCGGGACTGTTCAGAAAACCGCGGCCGGCTTCCATGTCGAGATGCGGCTGTACAACGTCCGCACGCGGCAGGTGATCTACCCGCGCCAGTACGACGGCGCGGCCAACGCGCGCCTCTACGCGCACACGATCTCCGACGAAATCCACAAGTCGCAGCGCGCGCTCAACGGCGTCGCGCGGTCGAAGGTCACGTTCGACTCCGATCGTGATGGCGAGCGGATGGGCGGCACGGTTCAGAGCCGGAACATCAAGGAGATCTACATTGCCGACTACGACGGTGAGCATCAGCAGCGCGTCACCGTCGGCCGGACGCTGAACATCACCCCGCGCTGGTCGCCGGACGCGCGCTCGATCGCCTACACGTCGTACCGGCGCGGCGGTGCGAACATCTTCATTTCGAATATCTTCGCCGGCACGCTCGAAGAAGTGACCAGGGGCGACAAGGTCGGCGAGAACTGGCTGCCGGCATGGTCGCCCGACGGCACGCAGGTGGCGTTCACGTCGACGCGCGACGGCAATCCGGAGATCTACGTCGCCAACCGCGACGGATCTGGCGTCCGTCGGCTCACGAATCATCCCGGCATCGACATCTCGCCGACATGGTCGCCGACGGGGACGCAGATAGCTTTCACCTCTGACCGTTCCGGCTCGCCGCAGATCTACATCATGGCCGCGGACGGCACGGGACTGTCCAAGAAGACGTCCGAGTCGTACTGCGACAAGCCGACCTGGTCTCCCGCGCCGTTCAACGAGATCGCCTATGCGTCGCGCAGCGGCCCGGGTTACGACATCAAAGTGCTCGACCTCGCGACCGGCCACATCCGCCAGCTGACCTTTGGCGAAGGCACCAACGAGAGCCCGGCCTTTGCGCCGAATGGCCGTCATCTGGCATTCATGTCGACCCGGTCGGGCAAGTCGCAGGTCTTCACGATCGCCAGCGACGGGAAGGATCTGCATCAACTCACCAAGACCGGAAACAACGAGAAACCGGACTGGTCGAAGTAACGTGAACTGGCTGACCAGGCGATTGGAGAAGGGACGATGAGCGTGCGACAGGGCGTGATCGTATGTGCGATGGTGTGCGTGGGCGCGGTGGCGTGCGGCAAGAAGACGCCGCCGGTGGCGCGGCCGACTCCGCCGCCGCCGTCGGCTCCGGCGACGCCCGCGCGTCCGCCGGCGCCGCCCGAACCGGTCAATGAACCGACGATCGTGCCGCCGGAGCCCGTCCGCGACGACGCGATTTCGTCGGCGTCATTGGACGACCTGAACAAAACGTCGCCGCTCAAACCGGTGTTCTTCGAGCTCGACAGCAGCGACCTGGGCCCGACCGGGCAGAAGACCCTCGATGAGAACGCGGCAATTCTGAAAAAGTACGCCACGTGGACGATTACCATCGAAGGTCACTGCGATGAGCGCGGGACCGCCGAGTACAATTTGGCATTGGGAGAGCGCCGCGCGATTGCCGCGCGCGCCTACCTCGTGTCGCTCGGCATTCCGGCCGATCGGCTGCGCACGGTGAGTTACGGCAAGGAGTTCCCGTTCGACCCGGGTCATGACGAGAGCGCCTACGAGAAGAATCGCCGTGCCCACTTCGTCATCACCGCAAAGTGAGCCTATGAGACACAAGATTTTCGGCGTCCTGGTCATCGGCGCCATCGTGCTCGCCGCCGCGCCCGCGCGCGCGGCCAACAAGGAACACCAGCAGTTGATGGCCGACCTGCGCATCCTCCAGGAGCAGTCGCAGCAGCTCCAGAACATGCTCGGCACACTGAGCGATGCAATCAAGGCCGTGAACACCCGGCTCGATCAGCAGGCGGAGACCACGCGCAAGGCGTTCGCGGACCAGAAGCTCGTGATCGACAACCTGACCAACGACGTCCGCGTGATTCGCGAGAAGCTGGACGACAACAACGTCCGGATCGGATCGCTCACCCAGGAGGTCGATTCGCTGCGGACGTCGCTCCAGCAGGTGTCGCGGCCATCGGCGACGCTCGAGCCTGATGCTGGAGCGGCCGCGTCAACGACCCCGACGGCGGGCGGAGCCCCGATGCCGCCCGTCCCGACGGTCGGGGTGTCGCCCCAGAAGCTCTTCGAGTCGGCGCAGAGCGACTACTGGGCCGGTTCATACGAGCTCGCGATTGCCGGATTCACCGACTACATCAAGAGCTTTCCGAAGTCCGACATGGCCGACGACGCGCAGGTCCTGATCTGCAACGCCTATCTGACCGACGGCAAGTACGACAGGGCGGTGGAAGCCTGCGACGTCGCGATCCGTACCTACCCGAACGGCGACAAGATTCCCGAGGCGTACTACCGCAAAGGCGTCGCACTGCAGGCGCTGAAGAACCTCGACGGAGCGCGCGACGCCTACGAGCGCGCGATCAAAGGCGATCCCGGCGGCGAGAACGGAACCATCGGTCGTCTCGCCAAACAGGGACTCGATCGGTTGCGACGCCCATAGTGTGCAAATTCGCGATGCGACGTCCGATCGGCAGCCAGCGGCGTGACGGCGACGATGTAGAATACGCGGCAGCTCGGGAACGCTTCACCCGTCAACATCTGACCTCGAACCGATCGCCGGACGCGCTATGGGCTCAGTGAACAAAGTGATTCTCGTCGGCAATCTCGGACGCGACGCCGAGCTGCGCTACACGCCTGGCGGCGCGGCGGTCGCGAAGTTCAGCGTCGCCACCACAGAAGTCTGGAACGACAAGGGCGGCCAGCGGCAGGAACGCACCGAGTGGCACAACATCGACTTGTGGGGCAAGCAGGCGGAGTCGCTGTCCGAATACCTCGTGAAGGGCAAGCAGGTGTACGTGGAAGGGCGGCTGCAGACCGACGAGTACACCGACAAGGAAGGCGTGAAGCGCAA
>DATFXR010000168.1:0-2153 GCA_035315685.1 Vicinamibacterales bacterium
CCGAATCTGCTCGTCAACGGCACCACCGGCATCGCGGTTGGCATGGCGACGAACATCCCGCCGCACAACCTCGGCGAAGTCTGCGCGGCGCTGATCAAGCTCCTCGACAACGACGAGTTGAGCAGCGCGCAGCTCTGTCGCTACATCAAGGGTCCCGACTTTCCCACCGGCGGCCAGATCCTCAACGCGCAGGACGAGCTGAAGCAGATTTACAAGACGGGATCGGGATCGATCAGACTGCGCGGCACCTGGGACATCGGGCCGGAGACGCGATCGACCAAGACCATCTACATCGACAGCGTTCCCTACACGGTGAACAAGGCGCAGCTGGTCGAGCGGATTGCCGAGATCGTGCTCGGCCGCAAGCTGCCGCAGCTGCTCGACGTGAAGGATCTGTCGACCGAGGACGTGCGGATCGCGCTCGAGATGAAGAAGGACGCCGACGAGAAGATGATCATGGCGTACCTCTTCAAGCACACGCCGTTGCAGATCAACTTCGCGGTCAACCTCACCTGCCTGATTCCGACCGAGAACCCGGAGGTCGGCCGGCCCGAGCGGCTCGACCTCAAGCAGATCCTCTGGCACTTCCTCCACTTCCGCCTCGAGGTCGTGACCAGGCGGCTCGAGCACGAGCTGGCCGCGCTCAAGAAGCGCATCCATCTGCTCGAAGGGTTCGAGAAGGTCTTCGACGCGCTCGACGAGATCATCCGGATCATCCGCAAATCGGACGGCAAGTCGGACGCCGCCGAGAAGATCATGCAGCGGTTCGAGCTCGACGCCGAGCAGACCGACGCGATCCTCGAGCTGAAGATTTACCGCCTCGCGCGGCTCGAGATCCTGATCATCCGCAACGAGCTCGAAGAGAAGCGCAAGCGCGCGCGCCAGATCAACGCGCTGCTCAAGGACGAGGACTCGCGGTGGAAGCTGGTACGGAGCGAGCTCGAGGAAGTGAGCACGAAGTACGGCGACAAGCGCCGTTCCGCGATCGCCAGCGACGAGAGCGAACCGGAATATTCCGCCGACGATTTCATCGTCGACGAGGACAACGTCGTCATCGTCTCGCGCGACGGCTGGGTGAAGCGGCAGAAGGAAGTGAAGGACCTGTCGACGACGAGGCTGCGCGAGGGCGACACGGTGCTGGCGGCGTTCGCCGGCAGCACGCGCGCCAGCTGCGTGTTTTTTTCGAACTTCGGCGTCGCTTACACGGCGCGGTTCATCGACGTGCCAGCGTCCACCGGCTACGGCGAGCCGATTCAGAAGCAGTTCAAGCTGAAGGACGGCGAGCGGATCATCGCGGCGATGAGCCTGGATCCCAGGGCAGCAGGCGCGATCGCCCCGAAAAAGGACGGCGAAGCCGCGCCGGTGCATGCCGCTGCCGTCTCGAGCGACGGCTACGCGCTGCGGTTCAACCTCGACCCGTTCGTCGAGCCGAGCACGCGATCGGGACGCCGCTACGCGCGGCCGGCGGAGGGCGCCGAGATCGTCAACGTCGCGCGGCTGGCGGGCGGCGAAACCCTGATCGCCGCAACCGCCGAGGCCCGCGGCATCCTGTGCAGGGCCGACGAGGTGAACTTCCTCGCGGGACCGGGCAAAGGGGTGCTGCTGATCAAGCTGGCCGACGAGGATAAAGTGCTCGGCGCCATCGCCTCCACGGGCGATCGCGATCTGCTCACCGTCGAGACGACGCGCGGCGGTGAGCAGACGATCAGCACGGCGAAGTACGAAGTGACCGGGCGTGGCGGCAAAGGCCGCGAGCTGCTGCAGCGGGGCGGCTTCGCCCGCGTCCTGTGGCCGATGCCGGACGCACCGGCGCCGCTCGCCGCCGCCAACGGCAACGAGAAATGAGGCTGGCCTGCAGTAGAATGAACCGGACGCCCCACCCCGGGGCGGTCAGCTCGTCCGCTGCGAACTTCTGGCCGGCCCCGCCGGCCGCTGCCGGATTGAGCTGTTTCAATTGATTCGCAGAACGCAAGGATTTCCGTGGCACAGGATCGTCTCAACGTCGCGGTCTTCATCGACTTCGACAACATCGAAATCGGCGTCAAGAGCACGCTCAACGAGCACTTCGACGTCGGCCCGATTCTCGACGCGATCAAGGAACGCGGCGAGGTCGTCAGCAAGATCGCGTACGCCGACTGGACGCGCGCCGGCGA
>DATFXR010000169.1:0-30713 GCA_035315685.1 Vicinamibacterales bacterium
GGAGGCGGCCGCCGAACCGGCGGACGGAGCGCTCGATCCGGAAGAACAGCTGATGCAGCAGCACACCGTCGCGCGCGTCCGCGCCGCGCTCGAGCAGTTGCCGCTGGACTTTCGCGAGGTGATCGTCCTGCGCGAAATCGAGGGGTTGAGTTATAAGGAAATCGCTGCGGTCGTGCGCGTGCCGATCGGGACGGTCATGTCGCGCCTGGCTCGCGGCCGCGAGCGGCTGCTCTCGCTGCTGAAGGCGGACCTTGCCGTGGAGACGCTGTCATGATCTGCGCCGACGTCAATCGCGACCTCGACGCCTATGTCGACCGCGAGCTCGATGCGGAGGCTGCTGCCGCGATCCGGCAGCACCTTGACGGATGCGCGCGGTGTCGGGAGCGGGTCACGGAGCGGCAGGCGCTCAGCCGGCTGGTCCAGTCGACCGGCTACCGTACCGCGCCCGATCGTCTGCGGGCGCGCGTCGCTGCGTCGGCAGCCCGATCGACGTCATCTCATCGCCTGATGATGTGGGCTGCGGCCGCCGTGCTGGCACTGGCAGTCGGCGGAGGCGCCGTGCTGGTCCGATCTCCCCAGGTTCACGGCGATCCGATCGCGGACGAGGTCGTGAATGGCCATGTGCGTTCGTTGATGGCGGAGCACCTGTTCGACGTGCGTTCCACCGATCAGCACACGGTGAAACCGTGGTTTCTCGGCAAGCTCGATTTCGCGCCGCCGGTTGCCGACCTCGCGTCGATCGGCTTTCCGCTCGTCGGCGGCCGCCTCGACTACGTCGGCGGCCGGCCCGCTGCGGCCCTCGTGTATCAGCGGCAGAAACACACGATCAACGTGTTCGTGTCGCCCGACGAGACGTCGCAGTCGACGCCGATCGCCTCTCAGTCGATTCGCGGATTCCACGTCCGGCACTGGACGCGCGGCGGCATGGCGTTCTGGGCGGTTTCGGATTTGAACGATAACGAACTGACGGCGTTCGCCCGCGCGCTCGCCGGGTTGTAGGCGAGCGCGCGAACGCTACTTCGAATAGAGGTAGAGATCGCCGGCCATCAGGTGCGCGTGCAGCCGATACTGGCCGCTCCCGGTCCAGTCGAAGGAGCGGAACAGACCTTCCTTGACGACTTGAAAGGCTGACGCCTTGAGATCGCCGGCCCAGAGCGACGCGTCAACAGTACGGTAATCCTCGGCCCGGCCCACGTCGATGCGCAGATCGCCGGCACGAAGCTCGACGTCCTTGTTGCCGCGAATCTTTTCGATCGTGAGATCGCCAGCCGTCAACCGGACGTAGAGATCCGATCGATTGGGCACCTGAATGGTGAACCG
Organism: Vicinamibacterales bacterium; assembly: GCA_035315685.1. GTDB lineage: Bacteria > Acidobacteriota > Vicinamibacteria > Vicinamibacterales > CAVVIG01 > QHWK01. The sequence continues at coordinate 1,321 of DATFXR010000169.1, forward strand.
CAAATCTCTGTTGCTGGGACCGTTCGTCGTAATGCTCAGCTCGTGGCCCCGGACGTCCGCTCGAGCCTGAACCTTTGCCAGCGACTCGGCGTCGCGTACGCTCCAGTCGAGGCGGACGACGTTTTGCTCGGTGCCGACGATGTGGTAGTCGCCAGCGACCAGGTCCATTTTCACCGACCCGTCCGCCGCGAATGGGCGCTCGAGGGATCCGGAGGTTCGCGCGCCCTGGGCTGAGACCGCTACGGCGAGCATCGCAACCGCCGCCGGAAGCCGACCGCGCATAGCATCCTCCCTGCAAGCAGGCAACAGTGCGTCGGCCATTGATACGAGCGTCCGAACGACGCAGTTCAATTGGCCTTCACGGTTGAGCAGATGGATGGGCAGGACGGGGGAGGGGCAGCAAGGGCAGGAGCGGCGGAACGGGCAGGACGGGCAGGACGGGCAGGACGGGCAGGAAGGGCAGGAGGGGCAGGAGGGGCAGGAAAGGCAGGAGGGGCGGCACGGCAGGAAAGGCAGGAAGGCGTGAGAGGCAGGAAGGCCGGAGGGCGCGATACGCTGATGACAGTGATCGCACGAGTGAGAGCGATGATGAGCACTGGCACTGCTGGTGAACCGCTGGTGACAGTCGAGGGTGATGGTTCGAGCTTCGCCCAACGCATCACTGCCGGCGCGCACGAGTTCATAGCCGACGAACCGGTCGCCGCCGGCGGCGGGGACGCCGGACCGGATCCGTATCAGTTGCTGCTCGCCGCCCTCGGGGCGTGCACGTCGATGACGATCACGATGTATGCACGCCGCAAGCAATGGCCGCTGACTCACGTTCGCGTTCAACTCTCGCACTCGAAGGTGTGGGCACAGGACTGTGCGCACTGCGACACGCGGGAGGGCCGACTCGATCGCATCGACCGGAAGATCGATCTCGAGGGCGCGCTCTCGTACGATCAGCGGAAGCGGCTGGTCGAAATCGCCGAGAAATGTCCGGTCCATCGCACGCTCTCATCCGAAATCCACATCGTCACGCACCTGATGAAGACGTGACGCCGGATGGCGCCCGGGTCGCCCACAGCCCGTCCTGCGCCTCCACCCCGTCCGCCCCTTCGGCCCGTCCCGCTCGTCCTGCCCCACCCGCCCCTTCCGCCACGCTGTGGCTATGATCGGCGAGTGCCGCCCGGAGTACGGTTCGTGTTCGAGCCCTTCGAGCTCGACGCCGCTCGTCGTCGCTTGACGGTATCTGGCGAACCGGCGGCCATGTCCGATCGCCAGCTCGACATTCTGCTCGTGCTCGTGGCGCGCGCCGGAGAGATCGTCTCCAAGGACGACCTTCTGCAGGCGGGCTGGAAGGATGTCGCCGTCGGCGACAACAGCCTCGAGCAGGCGATCTCCGGTCTGCGGCGCCTGCTCGGCGCTCACTCCAATGGCGTGTCCTACATCGAGACCGTCCCGCGGCGTGGCTACCGGTTCGGCGCCGCAGTGACACCGAAGACATCGCGGGAGAGCGACGCGGCTCTCGATGCGCTGCTCGCGCCGCATCGGGCGTTCGTCGAAGGACGAGCGCTCCTCGAGACGCTCGAACGCGATCGCGTGCGCCGGGCGAGGGCAGTGTTCGAGGACGCGGTCCGCGATGCGCCCGATTTCGCGTCCGCCCACATCGGCCTTGCCAATGCCGGTGCGATGCAATTCGAGATGACGCGCGCGGATCCGGTACCCGACGGCGACGCGATTGCGATGGCCGCCCGCCACGCGCGCGAGGCCTGCCGGCTCGACCCGCAGTCCGGCGAGGCGTGGGCCACGCTCGGCTTCGTGCTCGATCGCATCGGTGAGCATCTCGACGCGAGAGCCGCCTCGAAGCGCGCGGTGACGCTGGAGCCCGACAACTGGCGGCATCACTTCCGGCTCGCGTTCGTCAGCTGGGGCGAGGAGCGTCTGCGTGCGGCGCACCAGACCCTGGCGCTTCTTCCGGGATTCCCACTGGCGCACTGGCTCGCCGCGACCGTCTACGTGGCGCGTCAGCTGCCGCGTGAAGCCGAGCGTGAGCTCGCCGCCGGACTTGCGTCGCACGCCGACGATCTCTCGACCGGCGCGCGTTTCGGTGCGGTGGCGTTGCACTTCCTGCGCGGCCTGATCCAGTTGTCGTGCGGCGACGAGACGAGTGCGATGGCGGAGTTCGAACGCGAGCTGTCTTCTGAGCGCGCAGGCCAGTTGTACGCGCGCGAGTGCGCGGCCAACACGTGGTACGCGATCGGCGCGCTTCGCCTTCGACAGGGACGCCGCGCTGACGCCTGCGACGCGTTCGTCCAAGCCACCACGCGGGTTGCCGCACATCCGATGGCCAGAGTCGGTCTCGCCGCGGCCGGCCAGTCACCGCTCTCCGCCGGCGGGACCTCATCGGGCAGCCGTCCGGTGTCCGCTGCGGACGACGCGCTGGTTCAGGCTGCGCGGCTCGTACTCGCCAACGATCACGACTCTGCCGGCCGCATGGTCGCGGCGGCGCTCGCGACGGCTCCGGCGGGCAACGCCGCGTGGATCCTGCCGGTCGAGCCGCTGTTGCAGGTGACCGCAAGTCCTGGCGCGTGGACTCTCGCGCTCGCGCGTCTGCGTAATCGCGCGGCCTGACGCGCGCAGCCGTCGAAATCAGGACTTTTCAGCGATCCGAACAGGACTTCGCCGCCCGCGACCGCCACTATGGCGATGTCGAAGCGATCACGCTTCGCCTGCCGCGCATCCGCGGTTCACTCTCAGGAGGACGCCATGCAGACTTCACCCCGCTCACCTTCGGCTCTGTTCACGTCAGTCATCTGGCGGCTCGCGTGCGGACTCGTTGTCGTCGTGCTCAGGTGTGCTCCGGCCGCGAGTCAGACGCTGCCGCCGATCGCGAAGGAGGCCGATCTCTCCGGTCCGCGTTTCGGCCTCACGCTGCTCAGCGACGGCGTGGTCGACGAGCTCGCGAAGCGCGACATCGCCGTCGGTCCGCACATCTCGCAGTTCGGATGGCAGTTCGAGAAGCAGTTCTTCACGAAGGGTGGTCCGGTCACGATGGTGACGGAATGGGTCGCCCTGGTCGGCGGCCTCGAGCAGAACGTCGTGCTTCCCAGCTTGAGCTGGATGGTCGGCGTACGCACTCGAGACGGCGCCGAATTCGGCATCGGTCCAAACATCACGCCTGCCGGAACGGCGCTGGTGCTGGCGACAGGGATGACGTTTCGTGCGGGCGCTCTGAACGTTCCGGTGAATGTCGCGGTCGTCCCGTCAAAGGTCGGGACGCGCGTGAGCCTGCTCACCGGTTTCAGCCTGCGGCATCGATGACGACCGGTGCACGGATCGCGACCATGGGATCAGCCACGAAGGCACGAAGACGAGGATTGTGGGTCTTCATGTCTTCGTGGCTTGGGTGGGCGACCGCCCGCGCGCTGACGCCCGGCTGAAGCGCTTTCGCGCCACATCGGGCAGCCCTGAAGAGCTGCGCCACCGATGTCGGGCACGCCCTCCCGCCCATCCCGCTCATCCCGCTCATCCTGCCCCTCCTGCCCTCCTGCCCTCCTGCCCACGCCGTTCGAGTGGCCGCATCGATCCGGCTGGAAGTGGATCTGCCGATCGGCCGCGGCGCGGTTCATGGTGTTGCGCATGCGGAATTTCAGCGGGGCGGAAGCGGTGGTCTACGGCGGCCTCGTTGTCGGCGCGCTCGACGCGATCGATGCCGTCGTGTTTTTCGGATTGCGAGGAGCCACGCCGGTCCGCGTGTTTCAGGGCATCGCGGCGGGCCTGCTCGGGCGGGCGACGCTTGAGGGCGGGCTGCGGACGGCGCTGCTCGGCCTGGCGATCCATTTCTTCATCGCCTTCTCGATTGTCGCGACCTACTACCTTGCCAGCCGGAGTCTCCCGATTCTCATGCGGCGGCCTGTCCTGTGCGGCGCGCCGTACGGCGTGTTCGTCTACTTCTTCATGAACCGGATCGTCATCCCGCTTTCGGCGATCGGCGCGGCGGCGGCGTTCTCGCTCCCGGTGTTCATCAACGGGATCGTGATTCACATCCTCGGAGTCGGCATCCCGGCGGCGCTCTTCGTCGCGCGGAGCGCTCCGGCGCCGCTAGCGCCCGCCGCCGGCGCTGCGTCGCACCTGCACTCCTGATCCTGCCGGCCGCTCGACCGCTTCGATCGCCGCCGCGAGTTGCTCCATGCCACGCCTGAGCGCCTCGGGCCGCACCGATCCGAAGCCGAGCACGATCGCGTTCGTCGATCGACCGCCGGCCACCATCGATCGAGGCCGGCCGAGGTAGTAGTGAGAGAGCGGCATGACCTCGAGGCCCCGAACGTTGGCCTCATGGCACACCCGCTCTGCGTCGACGCCAGTCAGATCGCCGACTGCGTGCAGGCCGGTACGTACGGGCCGCAGCGCAAGCGCGCCCCGGCACCAGTGCGCTGCCGCGTCGGTGAACGCGTCCAGCCGCTCGCGGTAGGCCGCGCGCATCCGCCGCAGATGCCGATCGAAGTGTCCTTCCGACATCAGATCGGCGAGCGCCGCCTGCTCCAGGAGCGGCGGATGCACGTCCGACGCGCGCCGCGCGCTCAGCAGCCGGCTCTGCAGATCGGGGGGCACGATCAGAAAACCGAGCCGCAGCGCGGGAAACAGCGTCTTGCTGAAGCTGCCGACATAAATCACGCGGCCATCCTCATCGAGGCCGTGCAGACAGGGAATCGGGCGCGATCCGTAGCGGAACTCGCTGTCGTAATCGTCTTCGAGGACCCACGCGCGCGCGGAGCTCGCCCAGCGGAGGAGCGCCAGTCGCCGTGGCAGGCTCATCGGCACGCCGAGCGGAAACTGGTTCGACGGCGTCACGTAGACGAGGCGCGCACGAGCCGCGAGTCGCGCGCCGATCGTGACGCTCAGGCCCTCTTCGTCTACCGGGACCGGCACGATGGACGCGCCTGCCCCGACCAGCGCGGCGCGCGCGCCCGAATAGCCAGGTTCCTCGAGCCAGGCCTCGTCGCCGGCATCGAGCACGAGATCGCACATCAGCTCGAGGCCGCGCTGCGTCCCGCCGACGATCAGCACTTCGTCGGCGCGGCATCGCGTTCCGCGCGCACTCTGCACGTGGTCGGCGATCGCCTCGCGCAGCGGACGGAAGCCGCCGGCCTCGTTGTAGTCGAGCTGCGCCAGCGTCAGCGACCGCAGGCGGCGGTTGATCAACTGCGACCAGAGTCGAAGTGGAAACAGATCCACCGCCGGCACGCCGAGCCTGAAGGCGCGGGGCGGTCCGGGCATGCGGCGGGCCGACGGCGGCGTCGACGTCAGCGCCAGGCCGCGGCGCGACAGCGGCGGATGCTTCGCGATGGTCAGGCGTTGGCGCGCGCCGTTGGTGCGCGGCAGGTCGTCGGGAAGCTCGTGCGCCACGAATGTGCCCGAGCCGTGCCGGCCGACGAGATAGCCCTCGGCAGTCAGCTGCTCGAATGCGAGCAACGTTGTCGTCCGGGAGACGGCGAGGTCGTCGGCGAGTGCTCGCGACGATGGCAGGCGGGCGCCCGGCTGGACGACGCCGTCGAGCACCGCTCGACGGATCTCCGAGTAGATCTGCCGCTGCAATGCGCTCCCGGCCCGGCGATCGAGACGGATCAACAGGTCGCCTGTGCGGTGAATCGCCATAGCGGGCCCAGTGTAGTGGTTATTTGCGTTCGCGCAATCATCGTTCAACACATAAGACCACTCGACCGGCGCTCGATTCGGTTCTTTGGAGTGTGACAAGTGGCCACATCGTCTTGCACCGAACTGGACCTCCACATGCGTCCGGCGCGCGCCCACACTCGCCCGGGTGAGCGACTGTGTCGGTCGCGGGAGTGAGGGATGAGATTCTGTGCACGGCTCGTTGTCCTGCTCGTCGCCGGCGCGGCGACCGCCACGCTGGTTCACGCCCAGCAGCAGACCGGCGAGATCTTCGGCAGGGTCACCGATCAATCGGGCGCGGTGATGCCGGGTGTCACCGTCACCGTGACCGGGCCGGTGCTGCTCCAACCGCTGACCGCCGTCACGAGCGAGGCGGGAACCTATCAGTTTCCACGACTCGAGATCGGCGGGTACACCGTCAGGTTCGAGCTGACCGGGTTCAAGACCGTCGTCAGCGAAGACGTCCGCGTGACCGTCGGCTACAGCGCACAGATCAACGCCGTCCTGGGCGTTTCCACCGTCGAAGAGACGATCACGGTCACCGGCCAGAGCCCGATCGTCGACACCAAGGAGACCGGCACCAGACAGACGTTCACCAACGAGCTGCTTCAGAACATCCCGTCGGCGCGGGATCCGTGGGTCATCCTGCAGCAGACCGCCGGCATCGCGATGGACCGCGAGAACATCGGCGGCAACATGTCGGGCCAGCAGTCCAACTACGTGTCGCGCGGCGGCATGCCGTTCAACAACAAGTGGTCGCTCGACGGCGTCGACATCACCGACATGGCGGCCACCGGCGCGTCGCCGACCTACTACGACTTCGACGCGTTCGAGGAGATGACGATCACGACGGGCGGCGTCGACGTGACGCAGCAGACCGGCGGTGTCGGGGTCAACCTCGTCACCAAGAGCGGCACCGATCGCTTCCGCGGATCGTCACGTTTCTACGATACCAATCACCGGCTGGAAGGACAGAACATCACCGACGAGCAGCGCGCACAGGGCGCGACGTCGGGCAACCCGATTCAGGACATTCAGGACTACGGCGTCGAGGCCGGCGGGCCGATTCGACGAGGCCGGGCGTGGATCTGGGGCAGCTACGGCAAACAGAAAGTCGGCGTCGGCGTCATCAACTTCTATCAGCCGACGCCGGCGTGCCAGGCGATCAAGGCGAACCCGGGGTCATTTCCCATCGAGGAGGTCAACGACTGCCTGAACACTGACCTGACCACGCTGCAAAGCACGAACGTCAAGGCCGAGGTGCAGATCTTCAAAGGGAACAAGGCGACGCTGTTCAGCGGGTTCTCCAAGAAGGAACGCAACGCCCGCAACGCGAGCGATCTGACGCCGCCCGAGTCGACGGTGCGGCAGAGCGCCGTGCCGGACGCCTACGGACCGTGGGGCTGGAAGACCGGACCAGGCCCGACCTACAAGGTCGCGGACCAGTGGATCGTGAACGACCGGCTGCTGCTCGACGTTCAGTACGCGCACGTCGGGAACAATTTCATTCTCGACTACCACGACGACTCGCTCAGAGACGTGCAGCCGACGCTGATCATCTCGACCGGCCTGAACGGCCGATCGACGCCCGATGGCGCGCAGTCGGTGAACATCCGGCCGGTCAACGAAGTGAATCTTCACGCGAACACGTTCCTGCCGGGCACTGCGCTCGGCGATCATGCGATCAAGTTCGGCGGCTACTGGAAGGATGCGTACACGTACAGCTCGACACACACACCCGGGTATGCGGTCGCACGGTTCCCGACGTCGACGAGCAACGACTGCTCGCTGGCATCGACCGGCTGCCAGGCGAACGTGACGAGAGACGGCGCGGGTGTCTTCGATCTGGTGAACGTCGCGGCCTATGTGCAGGACACCCTGACGCGCGATCGGCTGACGCTGCAACTCGGGCTGCGCTACGACCGCAACCACGATCAGGCGTTCGCCGCGACTGCCGATGCGAACCCGCTGGTGCCGGGGTGGCTGCCGGCGATTGCGTTCCCCGGCGTCGACCCGGGGATCGTCTTCAACAACGTCTCGCCGCGCCTTGGCCTGACCTATGACCTGCGGGGCAGCGGCAAGACGATCGCGCGCGTCAACTATGCGAGCTACTGGGGACAGGTGGGCACCGGCGGCGTCGCGAACCAGCTCAACCCGATCTCACGCGTGAGTGTCCGTTATCCATGGATCGATCTGAACGGCGACAAGTTCGTCCAGGCGAACGAAGTCGTCGCGAGCAACCGCCCGCTCGCCGTGACCGGCAACTGGGATCCGAACAATCCCTCGGCGGGCACGACCGCGAACACGGTCGATCCGAATCTCGAGAACGACCGCACCGACGAATTCATCGTCGGCGCCGATCACGAGCTCGCGGCCGGCTTCGGCGTCGGTGTCAACTACATCTGGCGGCGCTATGCCAACTTCAACTGGACGGACATCAACGGCCTGACCAGCGCCGACTATACCGCCGTCGCCTTTACACCGCCGGCGGCATCGTGCCCCTCCGCGCAGGACGCGAGATGTCCGATGGTTACCTACTATCAACCGAACTTTCAGCTGCCGACGGTGACGACGCTGACCAATGCCGAGGGCTTCACGCGATCGTTCAATGGCGTGGAGATCACCGGGCGGAAGCGGCTGTCGAACCGGTGGCTGATGAACACCAGCTTCTCGTACAACAGCACGCTGGTGAACTTCAATCAGTTCACCGGCAGCGTGACCTCCACCACCGCGACCTCGTCTGCGCTCGTCGAGGATCCCACGAATCGTGCGCGTCGCGATGGCTTTCAGTACGACTACCCGACGACCGGCAGCGGCATCGGCAACGTCTACGTCAACGCGAAATGGCTGTTCAAGGCGAGTGGCATGTATCAGGCGCCGTACGGGCTGAACTTGTCTGCGTTCTACAACGCGCGTCAGGGCTATCCCCTCGAGGCATCGGTGCAGAGCCCATCGCGCCCGAACGGCGGCGGCATCGCGACGGTCCTGCTCGATGGCGTCGGCGACAACCGGCTGCCGAACTACCAGAACCTCGACTTCCACGTCGACCGGCCTGTGTTCCTCGGCACGGCACGGCTGGTCCCGGCGCTCGACATTTTCAACGTCATGAACGGCAACACCGTTCAGGCGCTGCAACGGACGCAGAACGCGGCGACCGCGAATCAGATCAGCGCGGTGCTGGCGCCGCGCGTCGTGCGACTCGGCGTCAAGGTGACGTGGTGAGGCGATGAGGGTCGTCACGGCGATCCTCGTCCTGATCGGATCCGCCGGCGTGACAGGCCCTTCGCCGGCGGCATCCGATCAGCCGGTGCCGGTGCTGGTCGAGCTGTTCACGGCCGAAGGCTGCTCGACCTGCCCGCCGGCCGACCGACTGCTCGAGGCGATGATTACGTCGCAGCCGGCGAGCGGCGTGCTGATCGTCGGACTCGGCGAGCACGTGGACTACTGGGATCGTCTCGGGTGGAAGGATCGCTTCTCGTCGGCGGCGTTCACGCGCCGCCAGCAGCTCTACGCGGACCGCCTCGAGAGCGACAACGTCTACACGCCGCAGATGATCGTTGACGGACAGACAGCGTTCGTGGGCAGTGACGTCGGCGCCGCACGACGCGCGATCGAGCGCGCGTCCGCCGCACCGCACGGCACCGTCCGGATCGATCTGGACACGCCGGTCACGAATCGGGTCGCCATCACTGTGACGGCAACCGAGCTGCCGCGCTCCGATGACCGTTCAGACGTCATCGTCGCGCTGGTCGAAGATGGGCTCCGAACCGACGTCAAGCGCGGTGAGAACAAAGGGCAGACGCTCACGCACGCCGCGGTCGTTCGTGAGATGGTGACCGCCGGCGAGGCCGCAGCCGGCCGGACCGTCGTTCGCACCGAGGTCACGATCGCACGGGATTGGAAGCGTGACCGCATGCGAGCGGTCGCCTTCGTTCAGGAACGAAAGAGCCGGCGGATTCTGGCGACCGCTTCGGTGCCGCTCGCGTGAACTGGCCGGGCCGAGGTCTGTGCTGCGGCGCGGGCGACCGAACGTCGCCGGGTCACGACCCCAACCTTCAGCGGCTTCCCATGCGCCAGACGTGCATCACGGCGTAACTCCGCCACGGCCGCCACGTCTGCGAAAGTGCTTCCGCTTCTTTTGCGGTGACGCCGCCCAGGTTGTTGCGGACGGCGATGTCTTCCTTCGGAAACGCATCGGGCCACCGGAGCGCCCGCATCGCAATGTACTGCGCGGTCCATTGCCCGATGCCGGGCAGCTCGGCAAGCCGTTTGATGGAGTGATCCGGGCTCTGGTGCGCGCCGCCATCCAGGCAGAGCGCCTGTGAACGCTGCGCCTCCGCCAGCGCGATCAGGCTTCGCGCGCGGGCAGAGACGATCCCCAGCCTGGCGATGTCGTCGACGCTGGCAGCCGCTATCCGTGCGGCCGACGGTGTCAACCGACTCAGCTCCGCAAACGGCGTGACGATCGGGTCCCCAAACGCCTCGGCGAGGCGGCCGCCAATCGTGGTCGCCGCCCGGACGGTGATCTGCTGTCCGAGAATCGCGCGCAGGCCCAGCTCGAACCCGTTGAACGCGCCAGGCACGCGCATGCCCGGATTGCTTCTCACGGCGCGCGCCAGACGAGGGTCTCTGGCCAGGTGCTTCGAGATCATGTCCGGCCGTGCGTTCAGATCGAAGAGTGCACGGACCCGGCCGAGAAGCGCCGGCAGCGCCGGGGTCAGGCTGTGCGTGAATTCGAGGAGCAGGGCATGCGTCTTCGGCGACTGCGTCACGCGAATCCATCCTGCGGCGTCACCGAGGCGCACCGTGCGCGAATACGAGTCGGCGGTGACCCACTCGATGTCCTTCAGCGCGCGCACGGCGAGAAACGCCAGTACGCCATTCCAATCGTAAGGAGGCCGGTAGGCGAGCTGGAGCGTGGAGGTCGTGCTCTCTCCGATCGGCACGGCGCCTTCGTTCGCCGTGCGGCGCAGGCGTGTCGGCGGCATCCGATAGCGAAGGCCGAATGCGTCATTGAACCGGCGCAGGCTCGAGAAGCCGCTCGCAAACGCCACGTCAGTCACCGGCAGCGTCGTTTCGGTGAGCAGTTGCTTTGCGAGGAGCAGACGCCGCGTCAGCAGCAGCTGAATCGGAGCGACGCCGAGCTCCTTCTGAACGATGCGCCGGATCTGGCGCGAGCTCAACTCGAACTGGTCGGCGATCGCCTCGAGTCCGGCGCGCTCATCGAGCTTCCCCTCTTCGAGGCGTTGAACGATCAGCTGCGCGATGCGCTGTGAATCGTCGACCGGCGCGCTGCCTGGCGCAAGCTCGGGACGGCAGCGCAGGCAGGGACGGAAGCCGGCCTGTTCGGTCTCCTGCGCCGTCTCGAAAAATCGACAGTTCGCCTGCTTCGGGGTCTTGACCGGGCAGATCGGACGGCAATAGATTCCCGTCGACGTCACGCCGACGAAGAAGACGCCGTCGAACCGCGGATCGCGCGCGGCGAGCGCCTTGTACAACCTTTGGCGGTTCTGATCCACGCCTGCAGCTTACCGACGGAGGGCCAGCCGCGCTAGCCATTTTCGGACATCATCATCCCGTCGTGGTGACGTCCGAAAATGGCGAGCAGGATCGCAGCGTGGCTCCTATCCTCACGTCATGGCCACGATCAATCACGGAACATCACGGCGTTGCGTCTACAAGTGGATCGACTCGCCGGTCGGGCGACTGAAGCTCGTGGCGACCGACCAAGCGCTGATCGCCATCCTGTGGGAACACGATCGCCCGCGTCGCGTACGGTTGGACATCGACGCGGAGGACAACCACCATGAGGTGCTCAGCGAAGCCGAGCGCCAGCTCGGTGAATATTTTGCAGGCCGCCGCACGGCGTTCGTGCTGAAGCTGGATCCCGCAGGCACGCCGTTTCAACGCAGCGTGTGGCAGGCACTGTTGACGATTCCGTTCGGCGAGACGCGATCGTACGGGCAGATCGCGAGGCAGATCGGCCATCCGAGCGCGACGCGCGCAGTTGGCGCCGCCAACGGCAGAAATCCGCTCTCGATCGTTGCGCCCTGCCACCGGGTGGTCGGGTCCAACGGCGACCTGACCGGGTTTGGCGGCGGACTCGAGGCGAAGGCGTTCCTGCTGGCGCTGGAAAGGCCCGACGAAAAGCAACCGCAGAGCACGCAGAGTCCGCGGAGACTTCTTTAAGAGAAAATTCTGCGCTCCGCGGTCTCTGCGGTTGCTCCACGCCGGGATCACCGCGCTCGACTGTTCGCGCCGTCGCTTGCGCCGTCTCCCCTGCTGCCGGGCGACGCCGGGGCGGATCGACGCTGCCACGCCCACCCGATCGCCGTCGCGGCCGCGATCCCGACGGCGCCGCGGCGCAGCCATCGGCCGACGCCGGATTTCGACGTGTCAGGATAGAGCAGCTCGCGGTACGTGTCCGCCGTCTCCGACGGCTCGGGTGGCCGCGGCTTGTGGCGCCGCTCGGGCGCCGGAATCCAGCGGCTGATGTACGCGAACGTTTCCGAACCGCACGCCGGGCACATCTGCGCGTCGTGCACTTCGTCGCAATCCATACACAGCCGGGCAACGTGCAATTGCATATCCCAGTGTACACACCGTTTGCGCGTCAGCGCTCGCGTGTCCGACATTCAGTGCGGCAGCTTCGGGCGGAGGGCCGTGTAGGTCCAGGTCCCGGCGAGCGCGCTGACAACCGCCACTGCCATCACCGGCACGCCCGCGCCGACCAGCGCGACGAGCGGACCAGGGCATGCTCCCGTCAGCGCCCATCCCAGACCGAACAGCGAGCCGCCTGCGACATAGCGGATACCGGTGCCGAGCGCCTTCGGCGGGAACCCCAGCGGCCGACCGTCAGAGCCGCGCAGCGCGAGCCGCTTGATGATCAGCAGCGACAGCGCCGCGGTGAGAACCGCCGCGCCGATGATGCCGTACATGTGAAACGCATCGAACCGGAACATTTCCTGGATGCGGAACCACGAGACGACTTCGGCCTCGACGAGCAGGAAGCCGAACGCGGAGCCGAGCGCGAAATATGGAACGAGCGTCATGGGACTACCTGAAGAGAATCGGCAGCACGACGTAGGTCGCCGTGAGGCCGCCGGCAAAGAATCCGCACACCGCCAGGAGAGAGGCTGGCTGCAAATCGGCAAGACCGCTTATCGCGTGTCCCGACGTGCATCCGCCGGCGTAGGCCGTGCCGAATCCAACGAGGAACCCGCCGACGACGATGGCGGCGAAGCCTTTGACAGTGAACAGACCGGACCAGGCAAAGACTTCGTGCGGCGCGAGGCCGGTGAGATCGGTCAGCCCCAGTCGGTGGAGCGCGTCGACTGTCGCCGGCGACAACGTCAGGGTGCGCGGCGGGGCCAGCTGCCAGGCGGCCGCGGCGCCAACGAAGATCCCCGCCAGGAATGCGAGGTTCCATCCGCCGACCTGTTTCCAGTCCGGCCCGTACCTGACGCGCCCGGGCGAGATCATCGCGCACACGTGGCTGAAGTTGCTGGAGATGCCGAACGGCTTGTTTCCGAGGAGCAGGAGCGCCGGCACGACGAGGCCGATGAGCGGTCCTGCGACGTACCAGGGAAGCGGATGCGAGAACAGATACGACATGGTCATCTCTCGTACACAATGCGGAGGCACGCCGAACCGACACACTTGCCGGGCGACTTTTGACTGGGTACCTCAGTATAATCGCGCCGCGTCCTCCAATCGTCAGTCAGGTCCGTTTTCGAGCGTGATCCGATGACCGACCGCACGCGGCGCAGTTTCCTGAAGCAGGTCGCCTCCATGGGCGGCGTCGTGCCGGCGATCGCATCGCGCCTCGGCGGACGGGCGGACGCGGCTGCCTTCCCGGCGGCGCCGGCGGTCCAGCGCGGCAGCGCGCAGCACATCACGATTCTGCACACGGCCGACATTCACGCTCAGCTCGACATCCACGACGAATTCTTCTACGAGGGCGGCAAGCCGGTCTTCAAGCGCCGCGGCGGGTTCGCGACGCTGTGCACGATGATCGACGAGTTGCGCCGGCAGAATCCGCAACGCACGCTCGTGGTCGACGGCGGCGACTGCTTCCAGGGCAGCGCGGTCGCCGCGATGTCGAAGGGACAGGCCGTCGTGCCGCTCATCAACCGGATCGGCTACGACCTCGTTCTGCCCGGCAACTGGGAAGTGGTCTACGGCAAGGACATGCTGATCAGGGACATGAACATGTACAGCGCGAGGAAAGTCTGCGCGAACATGTTTCATGCCGCATCGCCCGATGCGCCGCCGATCTTTCCCGCGTATCAGATTTTCGACGTCGACGACACCCGGGTCGGATTCGTCGGCTACAACGATCCGCTCACGCCGATTCGGCAGTCGCCCGCCTACTCGCGCGGCATCCACTTCACCCGTCCCGATGCGGACCTTGCGAATTACGTCGACATCCTGCGCCGCGAGAAGGGTTGCCACGTCGTGTTCGTGCTCTCGCACATGGGGCTCGCGCAGCAGCTGAATCTGGCCAGCCAGCCGTGCGCGAAAGGCGTCGACTACATCCTCGGCGCCGACACCCACGAGCGGATCCGCGAGCCGCTGCCCGGCAAGTTCTGCAAGGTCACCGAGCCGGGCGCCTTCGGCTCGTTCGTTGGCAAGCTCGATCTGGTGGTCGAGCGCGGTGAGATCAAGGATCAGACCTACGAGCTCCTCGACGTCGACCCGGACCGATACGCCGAGCACGCCGACATGAAGACGCTCGTCGCCGCCGCGCGTGAGCCGTACCGGGAAGAGATCAGCAAGGTGATCGGCAAGACGCGGACGCCGTTGCTTCGCTACTACGTGATCGAGACGCCGATGGACAACCTCATCACCGATGCGTTGATGTGGAAGTTCAAGACCGACTTCGTCGTCTCCAACGGGTTTCGCTTCTGTCCGCCGCTCGTGCCGCCTCCGGGCGGCGAGGCGGAGATCACCTACGAGTACCTGTGGAGCATGCTGCCGGTGGAATCGGCGATCAAAGCCGGCGTGGTGTCCGGCCGGCAGATTGTCGACTGGCTGGAGAACGAGCTGGAGAACGCGTTCGCCAGGGACGCGACCCACCGCTTCGGCGGCTGGTTCGTCCGCTACAAGGGCCTGTTCGTGAAGTTCACGATCGGCAAGCCGGCCGGCGAGCGCGTGCAGCAAGTGAAGGTCCAGGGCAAGCCCCTGGTCAGCACCCAGCGCTACACCGTGCTCGGGTGCGAACGCGAGGGCGATCCCGACACCACTGTCTGCCGCATCGTCGACGTCTCGAACCCGCAGCGCCATGACGTCACCGTCCACCAGGTCGTGGTGGAGTATCTCGCCGCGCATTCACCAGTCGCGCCGGTGATCGAGGGCCGGGCGGTTGCCACCGACGCGCCGGCCGATCTGCTGTCGCAGGTCGAGGGAACCAGCTACGCGTTCCGCTGACCCGCTCGCCATGTCTGCCGCTGGCCGAGCGTGGCGCGAATGAAGTCGCCGACCGAGGGACTCCGGTGCGGCCGTGGCAAGGCGCGCACGCCGATCGCAGCGGCCACGACGGCCAGCGTCTCCGGGCAGAAACAGTAGGTTCGTACCCGGACGATTCGCCCGTCCGTCACCTCGATACGGTGCACCTCGTTGAGACCTTCCACGCCGTCGAGCGTCCGGAAGCCGAGCACCAGCGGCTCACCGTCGTATTCCGCCACCTTCCACCAGGGCCGCTCGCCGAACCCGAGCGACGGCATCACCATGTGCGCGTGCTCGAAAACGGTCTTCGCCGAATCGAACGAGTGCAGTTCGACGCCGCCGACGAGCTCGCCCGACAGGTGCTCGTCGCAGAGCGCCTTCATGGTCTCCATGTCCTTCTCGCTCAGCGCGCGCATGAATCGATCGACGAGGTCGCGCGGCGGCGCCGCGAAGCCGGCAGGAGGCTTACGACCCTCCAGCCGTCCACGCGCGCGCGACAGCGCCGACTTCACCGCGCCGACAGTCGTGTGGAGCATCGCCGCTGTCTCCTCGAGCGAGAGGTCGAGGACCTCCTTCATGAGAATGGCGGCGCGCTCCTGCGGGTGGAGCGTTTGAAACAGCGTCCGGGCCGCCGCGCGATCGTCGGTCGCATCGGACGGCGCGATCGAAGCGGGCTCTGCCTGCTCGAGCACCATCGCCGCCTGCTCACGCGCCGACCGGCGCACGCGATCGACCCAGAGGTTGGCAGCCGTGCGGATCAGATAGGCCTTCGGGTTTTCGAGCGCCGTGTCGGTCCGGCCGAGCAGGCTGAAGACGCGCATCAGCGTCTCCTGCACCAGATCCTCGCCGTCCCAGACGTTGCGGGTCAGCCTGCAGCAGTATGCGTGGAGCGCCGGCCGATGGGCCGTGAGCCCGTCGACGTAGCGGCGCCAGGGGCGCCGCAGCGATCGCTGCATGGTGAATCGATCGGCCGATTGCGCCATCGTGTCTCTGATCTCCCTGTGATCTTGAAGACGACCGGGAGTGCCGGCAGGATACCTGGCCGCTGGCGGGGCTACCAATCGATTGACACGCCGGCGCCCGCGCGCTGCGCGCTTCGGAACGCCAGGTTTGCGGCGACCATGTCTTCCATCGCGATCCCCATCGCCTTGTAGACGGTCACTTCTGACGCATCGATCCGGCCGCGCCGTGAATCGTTCACGACCTCGCCAAGCGTCGCCGCTCGCGCTGCGTGCACGCCGCCGAGCTCAGCGCAGCCGACCGGCGGCGCCGCAAACGCGTCCATCGTCTCGACGAACAGGCGATGCTCGCGGGCGAGCGCGATCGGCAGCTCGCCGAGCGGCGGATGATAGCCGACCGACGAGACGTGCGTCCCGGGCTTGACCCACGCCGCCTCGATGACCGGAGTGGGCGAGTGCGTGGCGAGACAGACGAGGTCTGACTGGCGGATGGCGACTTCGATCGCCGGCAGCGCGCGGGCTCGAGGATGCGACCGCGCCAGCTGCTCGGCGTGCTCGAACTCGAGCGAACAGATCTGGATCACGTCGAGATCGCGAACGAGCGGCAGCAGCCGGAGATGCTCGCGCGCCTGAACGCCCGCGCCGACGATCGTGGCGATGCGGCTCTCGGCACGCGACAGCAGCTTGTGCGAGAGGACGGCCGCGGCCGCAGTACGGATACCGGTGATGTAGGTCGCGTCCATCAGGCACGTCACCGCGCCGGTCTCGGGATCGAACAGGTTCACGATCGCGAGGTGGTTGGGCAGGCCGCGTTGCAGGTTGCCGTCGAACACGTTCACGACCTTGACGCAGATCTGCAGGCCCGGTTGCCACGCAGCCATCGCCAGCGAGAACCCGCGGCCCGGCACCGAGATCTGCGGACGCGGCGGGCACTGGACCTCGCCGCGCGCAAGCGCGCCGAACGACGACTCCAGTTCGCGAACGAGCTCACCCGGGTCGAGCAGCTGCTCGACCTGGGTTTCGCTCAGGACCATGACCTTCTGCGCGCCTTTTCCGATCGTGAACGCAGCGGCATTGGTAGTCATCGGCTCGCCACATCGTCGCCGGACGGCCACGTCGGCCGCAAGTCAGTCGATCGATGGAGACGATGTCTCAGGCGGCAGCGCCAGTGTCAGCGCCATCGTCGCCCAGCTGGTTCCCGCCGCGGAGATCCATTGATTCTTTCCGTGCGGGAAACCGCTCTCGCGGTACGGCTGAACCGGAAAGGTCCGGCTGCGTACCAGCCATGAGCCGTCGGGATGTTGTGTGCGCAGCAGGAACGCGACGCCGCGCCGGTACTCGGGTTCGGAAACCGCGCGGCCGGCGGTCTGCAGGGCCACCAGCGCCTGTCCGGTCGCATAGGCGTCGGTTTCCAGGCCGGGCAGTTGCGCCCAGCCGCCGTCCGGCCGCTGTTCCGCGATCAGGGCCTCCATTGACCTGCGGATGTCGTCGGCTGGCGCAATCGCCCACGCCAGACCGAGCAGTTGCATCGCCCGGTCCTCGGTCGTCCGCGGCCTCGCCGTGCGCAGCCATTGACTCGCCCGCGCGACGCGATCGTGCTGATCGGTGGCGTACAACTGAATCGCACGCATGCTCAAAGCCGTGCCGGCGAAGCTGCTCGCTTCGAGCGGCGGCCGGATCGCCGGCAGCCCGTGAAACGCACCGGCGTCGTTCTGCCACGCCGCCAGCACGCGTGTCATCGCGTCAGTGACGGCATCGCCCGTGTAATGCTCAGCCGCGAGACCGATGAGCGCGTAGCTGACGTTGATCGGCGGATCGGGAATCCGATCGCGGTTCTGGAGCGCGGCCTCGGAGACGCTCTTCAACACTCTGACGGTCGTCTCCAGCTGCTGCCGCGCCGCGTCCTCGTCAACGGCGATGCCGCGCGTGCGGGCGATGCCAAGCGCCATTTGCGGCAGCGACTGGTGATGGCAGGAGAAGCAGCCCGACACGCGCTGGAACTGCGCGCTGCTCGTCTGCAGCAGGGCGATCGACTTCTCGACCGACGCTCTGATCCTTGCGGTTTCGGAGAGGCCGGCCTTGCGCAGCGCCGCAGCGGCGGGTGTCGCGCCGCGGCGCAGCGCCCAGTCGAGCGCGTTCTCGCCATCGCGGTTCGTGGCAGTCGGATCGGCGCCGCGTGTGAGCAGCTCCTGAACGATCGCGGCGTCGCCGGTTTCGTTGAATGCCGCCCACATCAGCGCGGTCGCGCCGGATCGATCGCGCACGTTGATGTTGGCACCTCTGGCGGCCATTGCGCGCACGACCTCGAGATCCTGCCGGACGACGGCCAGCAGGAACGGCGGCAGGCCGCCGAACGCGCCCTCGTTCGGATCGGCGCCCCGTTCGAGCAGGCGCTTCGCCTCCGCAGCGTCGTTGTGCAGCAGCGCGCCGATGAGCGGCGTCTGCGGGGTGAAGTCGGGAACCTGCGCGTTCGCGGCGCGACAAAGCGCGCAGGCGGTGACGATCAAGGCGACGACGATCTTCATCACGTTCTCCTGTCTGTGTGTCGCCGGACATTTCCGGTGGCGACCTCATGTTCGCCGGCGATCGGACGAACGACGATTGATCTGGATCAAGAAATGACGGCCGCGGCGAGAGGCGCCGGCATACCGACAGCCGTCATCGCGAGGCGGCGATGCTTCGACGGATCTGCAAGGTACCGCGTCTCATCCGCGAAGGGGTTAGGACGCGGTTAACGCCGGGTTGGATTTGCGTGTGCCGCTGGTTACGACGTGACGGCACCGACCAGTGACGCACTGCAGCGTTCTCGTTGCGATCTCGATCGCACGCGCGCGCAAACACTCGAGTTGCTCGATCGCCGACGCTGCGAACGGACGAGCCGGTCCATTGCGGTGTGACGAAATTTACCCGCCGTTGTGCGCGTCGTCACACGCTGCGGCCATCTTCCTCGCTGGCCACAACGCAGCAATGCGCGCGTTCTCGCCAGCGCGCAGGCGTCGCTGTGTGCAGGCTGCGTACGCTTCCGCGGCCCTGCGTCAGGAGGAGATCCATGCCGTCGCGAATGGTTGGTCGTGTCTTGATCACGGGGGTGATCGCCACGATTGGAATTGGGACGACCGTCTTTGCCGTCCGTCAGCGTCAAGTCGTCGGGGTGCAACCCGACGGTCGCATCCTCGTGCCCAACGGTCAGACGCTGACGCCGGCAGGCACGCACGTCGAAGTGAACGATCGGCCGCTGGGAATGGTCGTCAGCCACGACGGCCGCCTGCTGGCCGTCGTCACCGGCAGCAACTTCAATCCCCGCGCACTCCACCTCATCGACGTGCAGTCGCGGACGTTGAAGCAGACGATCGCCATCGCCAACAGCTTCGTCGGCGTTGCGTTCAGCCCGGCCGACGACATGATCTACGTCGGCGGCGGTCCCAGCAACGACGTGAAGATCTTCAAAAAAGCGACCAACGGCACCTTTGCCGCCGACGGCACGATTCCGATTTCGGGCGGGCCCCAGCCGAGCGGCCTCACCCTCAACGCTGATGGCAGCCGCCTCTATGTCGCGCTCAACCTGACGCACGAGGTCGGAGTGATCGACACGGCGGCGCGGAGACTCCTCGTCCGCGTCCCGGTCGAGATCTATCCGTACACCGCCGTGATCTCCGGCGATGGCAAGAAGGTCTACGTCAGCAACTGGGGAGGGAAGGTCCCCGGACCGACCGATTTCACCGACGGTCAGAACCCGGTCATCGTCGATCGCCGAACCGGCATTCCCGTGACTGGAACCGTGTCGGTGCTCGACACCGCAAGCAATACGGTCGTGAAGCGCATCGACGTCGGCCTGCATCCGACCGGGCTGGCGATGAGCCCCGGCGGAGATCGCCTCTACGTCACCAACGCGAACAGCGACACGGTGTCGGTGATCAACACGGTGAGCGACACGGTCACGAAGACACTGCACGTCGGCGCGAGCGGGCCGGACCGGAAGCCGCTTCTCGGCAGCGCGCCAAACGCCATCGCCGCGAGTCCGGACGGCCAGACGCTGTTCGTCGCCAACGGGGCGCAGAACGCGATCGCGGTCGTCGACGCCGACGGCAGCGGCGACGCTGCGGTGCGTGGATTGGTTCCAACCGGCTGGTACCCGGTCTCGGTGGCTGTCAACGGCACCGGCGATCAGCTGTTCGTCGGCAGCGGCTACGGATTCGGATCGATCGCGCCCGTGCCGCCGCCGCGCGAAGGCCGCAGCTACGTCGATCGCGTCGGCGTAGTGTCGATGCTGGACATGCCCGGCCGTCAGGAACTCCGCCGCTTCACCGATCAGGTGCGAGAAAACAACCGTAGCCTCCCGCCGACCGACGGTGATGACGACGGCCAGGGCGAGAACGGAAACCAGAATGGTGACGACCAGGGCGAGTCGGGAGGCCGTCCCGATCCGATCCCGACCAACGGCCAGGCGTCGCCGATCAAGCACGTGTTTTACATCATCAAGGAGAACCGGACCTACGACCAGGTGCTCGGCGACCTGCCGCAGGGCAACGGCGATCCATCGCTGGTCGAGTTCGGCCGCGACGTTTCGCCGAATCATCACGCGCTGGCCGAGCAGTTCGCTCTGCTCGACAACTACTACGGTCCGGGCGACCAGTCTGCGCTTGGCCATCGCTGGGTGCTGCAGTCGTTTCCGAGCGACTGGGTGCACAAGTACGGCAACGGGCGCAACAACCAGAATCCGATGCTGCTCGGGCCGACCGATGCGATCTACGACCACGCGAAGGCCCACGGGCTGACCGTGCGCGCCTACGGCGAGCGCGGCGCGAACACGATCACGCCCGCCAACGCCACGTGGACGGACATCTACAACGACTGGAAGTTCGGCACGAACAAGGTGAACATCGACGCGCGGGCGATCATCGTCGGCCTTCGCGACGTCTACCATCCCAAGTATGCGGCCGCCGAGAGCCGCGTGCCCGATCAGCTGCGCGCCGACATCTTTCTGAAGGAGTTCGCGGAGTTCGAGAAGAACGGCAACCTGCCGAATCTTGTGCTGCTCCTGCTCTACGACGACCACACGGAGGGGACGAGCCCCGGCTTCCCGACGCCGCGCGCTGCGGTCGCGGACAACGATCTCGCGCTCGGCCGGATCGTCGACGCGATCTCGCACAGCCGCTACTGGAAGGACAGCGCGATTTTCGTCACCGAAGACGACTCGCAGGACGGGCTCGATCACGTCGACGGCCACCGCACCGTAGGCTTTGTGATCAGCCCGTACGTGAAGCACCGGCGGGTCGACAGCCACTTCTACTCGATCGTCAACATGTTCCGGACCATCGAGCAGATTTTCGGGCTGCCGCCGCTCAACGGGTTCGACACTCCAGCCCAACCGATGTTCAGCGTCTTCACGTCGAAGCCCGACCTGACGCCGTACAGCGCGCGGCAGAACCAGATTCGCCTCGATGAGATGAATCCGGCGATCGCCGGGCTGGTCGGGCTGCAGCGGCAGCTCGCGAAGTTCTCGTTGACGATCGACAGCTCGCAACCTGATTCGTCGGATGCCGAGATGCTGGACCGCGCCATCTGGCACTCGGTGAAAGGGTTCGACGTTCCGTACAACTTCGGCCGGCCGATACGGCGACAGCATGCGTCGTTCGAGTCGCTTCTCCACGACTCGGGTCAATGAGCGATCCGTCAGTCGATGATGGAACGCATCGCGCTCGAGGCGATCGGTATATCGAAGGCGTTCGGAAGCCGCGACGCTCTCCGTACGGTTGATCTGGTCGCTTGCCAGGGCGAGCTGCACGGACTACTCGGCCCGAACGGTGCCGGGAAGACAACGCTGATGCGGGTCCTGCTTGGCCTCGTGCGGCGTGACGCCGGAACAGTTACACTGCTCGACCGCACGCTCGATCCGGCCGGCGACGCGGTGCCCGACGGCGTCGCCGGCCTGGTCGAGGTCCCCGCGTTCTATCCCTACCTCTCGGGCCGGAAGAACCTCGCGCTCCTCGCTCGTCTCGATGACGCGCGTCGATCCGTGAGCCGCGGGCGCGTCGACTCCGCGCTCGAGCAGACAGGGCTGACGGCGCAGGCCGACATGGCGGTCGCCGGCTACTCCGCCGGCATGCGGCAACGCCTCGGCCTCGCTGCCGCGCTCTTGCGATCGCCACGGCTGCTGTTTCTCGACGAGCCGACCAGCTCACTCGATCCGGCTGGCGCCCGCGACGTGCGTGCCCTCGCGCGGCGTCTGGCCGATGACGGTGCCGCAGTGGTCTTCAGCAGCCACGACATGGTGGAAGTCGAGGAGCTGTGCACTGCGGTCACGATCATCAACCACGGCCGCGTCGTGGTCTCCGGCGCAGTGGACGATCTCCGGATGCGCGCGCCCGCCGCAGCGCACGCCTTGCACACGAGCGACGATGCTGCCGCATATTCGCTGGCCTCGCGCTGGCCAGGTGTGACGGCCGCGTGGGGCTCCGAGGGAGGTCTCGCACTGTCAGCCGACATCGACGTACTCGACGCCTACGTCATCGCGCTGGGCCGCGCAGGTGTCGCTGTCCGCGGACTGGAGCGCCGCGCGCGCTCGCTCGAATCGCTCTTCTTCGAACTCACGGCCGACGGCAGTCGAGGCGATTCGCCTGCCACCGGCTCGTCTGAAGGCGCAGAGGACGCGCATGACCTGGAGGCGGCGTCGTGAGCGTCCGCGGCTGCGTGGCGGTGGTCGGTGTGGAGTATTCCAAGCTGGCGGCGCAGCTGAAGGCGCGTGTCGCCCTGGCCGCATGCGTGGTCGGCCCGTTCGCCTTCGCCGCGGCGATGAAGGCACAGAGCAGCGTGCCCGAGGACACACTGTTCGGCCGTTCCGTGAAGGAGTCGGGATTCGCGGTGCCGCTCGTCGTCCTCGGCTTCGCGGCGTTGTGGGTGTTCCCGGTTCTGGCCAGCCTCGTCGGCGGCGACGTGTTTTCCGCTGAGGATCGCTACGGCACGTGGAAGACCGTGCTCACACGTTCACGGAGCCGATCCGAGGTGTTCGCGGGCAAGGTCGTGACCGCGCTGGGCTTCTCTCTGCTCCTCGTGAGCGTGCTGGCGCTCAGCAGCGTGGCTGCTGGCGTACTGCTGATCGGATCGCAACCGCTGATCAGCTTGTCCGGCGTGCTGCTGGCCCCTCCACACGCGCTGACGCGAGTCGTGCTCGCCTGGACCACCGTGGTGCTGCCGACCTGCGGTCTCACGGCAGTCGCTGTGCTCCTCTCGATTGCCACGCGAAGCAGTGTGGCGGGAGTCGGCCTCCCGCTCATTGCGTCGTTGCTGATGCAGCTCTACGCGTTCGTCGACGGCCCGGAGGTGATTCGACAGGCGTTGATCACCTCGGCGTTCGGCGCGTGGCACGGTCTGCTGGCGGAGCCGCCCTATTACGGTCCGCTCGTCCGCGGGTCGATGGTGAGCGGGGTCTACCTGGCGATTTGCGTGTTGATCGCCTATCGTTCGCTGCGGCAGCGCGATTTCGCGGGCTAGACGATGAGTGACCGCATGAGACGCAACCGGCTGCCGCGCTCGCTGATTGTGATCGCCGCGGCCGCCACATCGTGCTGTGGATCGAGTCCGATCACGTCCGCACGAATCGAGCAGTCGATCGAACCGACGTTCGCCAACCTCGTCCGAGTCCAGGTCTCATGGCTCAAGATGCCTCCGATGGATGCGTCCGAGTTCCAGGTGACCGCGAGCTGCCGCAGGCAGTTATCAGGCAGCGATGCTGGCGCCGGCGACTGGGTGTGCACGCTCCGCTGGCAGAGTCCCGATTTTCAGACGCTGCGCGATACGTTCGATCTCTTCGTGACCACCGACGGCTGCTATACGGCGACGGCGGCAGGAGAGAGCCTTGGCGGTCCGCGGCTCAGGCTGTCGGACGGCACCGAAGTGAGAAACCTCCTCTACGCATTCGAAGGGTGCTTCGACACGACCTGACCGCGAAACGGATCGCTGTCCCGATCGCGTCGTGCGAGGGCAATCGCCCGCGGCCCGCATTCTCGGTGCATCGAGGCGCTCGAAGTTACACAGCGATCGACGAATCTACACACGCGGCCCGTACCGTCCACGCCGAGGCTCCAGCAAGGAGGCGACGATGGGCGTGTGCTTCGCGCGACACAAGGTGCTGACCGCACTGGCTGTCGGCATCCTGGTGTCGGGTCTGTTCATTGCCGGCAACTGGACCGCCGCGGCGCAGCGTGGTGGGAACGACGGCGGGCATTCCGACTTCCTGAATTTCGCGGCGCCGGCCGGCAACCGGCCGGCGACCACGGACACGGTGATCGACGGCGTCAGAGCGGCGGTCCTGCCGAACGGCCGACTGGTGACGCCGGCCGGAACCGAAGTGAACGTTCAGGCACCGAAACCGTTCGGCATGGCGCTGTCGCCCGACGGCCGGATGCTCGCCACGCTCAACAGCGGCGCCGGACCGTTCTCGCTGACGTTGATCTCTCAGCTCGCGAGCTCAGCGCCGATCGTGAAGCGCATCGATCTCAACGCCAGCTTCATGGGCGTCACCTTCTCGCCAGACAGCCGACGCGTGTATCTCTCGGGGGGTGAGAACGGAAACCTCTGGATCGCGGACGCTGACGCCGGAACGATCATCGGCTCTGTCAATCTGAACGGCACGGCGCATCCGCTCGATCGCCCGCTGAGCGTGCTCCCCACCCCGCGGCAGCACTTCAAGGGTGCGTATCCGGGCAACATGGCGCTGACCAGCAGCGGCCGCTTTCTCTACGTCGTGGATCAAGGCGGCTTCAAGGTGCACGTGATCGACACGTCGTTGATCCAGACGGGTGTCGATGCACAGGGACGCATCACCGAACCAGACAACTTCGCGGCCGTGATCGGCCGCGTCGGCGTGGGCCGCTATCCGTTCGGCATCGGGCTGACGGCAAACGATCGGACGCTGCTGGTGACGCATGTCGGCGTGTTCCAGTACACGCATCTGCGGCCGCCGAGTCCGACTGGCAACGACAATGTCGATTACCCGCTGTGTTTCCCGGGTGCCGGCTACCCGGACGAGACGACCACCGATCGTCTGATCGCCATCAACAAGGTCGATCCGCGCAACCTTCCGGACAGTCTTCAGGATCCTGACGGCATCCGCTGCGGGTACGTGCCGGCGAGCAGGCTCTACACCGTTCCCGGACTCGGCAGCCCCAACGCGCCCGAATCGTCTTCGGTCTACGTGTTCGACGTCAGCAATCCGCAGGCGCCGCAGCGCCGGGAGATCGTGAAGACCGGCCCGCTCATCGGCCAGTCGGACGATGGCATCGACGCCTACAGCGGCAGCCATCCGAACGCAGTCGTGGCGGGCGCCGATGCGATCTACGTCGCGAACGGCAACAACGACAGCATCTCGATCCTCGATCCGGGAACGCACGTGGAACGCGGCCGCATCGGGCTGTCGTTGCTCAAGGGACAGGACCGATCGCTGAAGGGACTGCAACCCGTCTCGCTGGCGCTGAGTCCGGACGAGAGCGCCCTGTACGTGGCGGAGGCGGGTATCAACGCGGTCGGCGTGATTCGGATCGAAGGGAAACGCGGCCGGCTGGTCGGGCACATCCCGACCGGCTGGTGGCCGAGCAGCGTAAGGGTGAGCGCTGACGGTCACACGCTGTACGTGGCGAACGCCCGCGGCCGTGGAGCCGGGCCGAACCTCGTCGGCGAGAGCCGGTCGCCGAAGTTCAGCGTCCTGGGGACCGTCAACATCATTCCGATTCCGTCGGACCGCCAGCTCGACGCCTTCACCGACCGCGTGCTGGCGAACAACGGATTTGGAGATGCCGGCAACGCGGGTCGCGATGGCAACGGCCAGGGCAATGACAATCACCACGGCGATCAGGACGACCGCAACAACCCGATCCCCAGCCGCGCCGGACAAGCGAGCGCGCAGATCAAGCACGTCGTCTTCATCAACAAGGAGAATGCGACGCACGATCTGATTTTCGGCGATATCACCCAGACCCGCCGGGGTGTGCCGGTGAACGGCGAGCCGACGTTCTCCCTGGGCCTCGCGGCCAGCCCCAACCATCACGAGCTGGCGCTGCGCTTCGCCTTCAGCGACAACTTCTTCCTGGAACCGTCAGTGTCCTCGGACGGCCATCGCTGGCTGACCGGGCAGTACACGACTGAATCGGAAGAGACGCACTGGCCGGCGTCGTACGGCGGACGGCGCCAGGACTCGGGCGACGATCCGGCGGTCATCAAGGACTTTCCCGGGCGCATCGGATTCACCGACGCCAACGCATCGCCGGAGCCGAACGACCTCAACCAGCACGGCGGGATGTTCCTGCATTTGAACCGGCACGGCAAGAGCGTGATGAACTTCGGCAACGGGTTCGAGTTTGCCGTCATCGACGAGCCCGGCGGCGCGGAGCCGACCGGCGCGCGCGAGCACGCCAACGTACCGATGGAAAAGGTGGTCCGCGACAACAGCGATCATCTGTTCCCGACCTTCAACACGCACATCCCCGATGCGCCGCTTCCTGGAGATCCGACGCGGTTCAATCGTTTCGATCGTTTCAAGCGCGTGTTCGAGACGCAGTTCGTCGATCGCAGCCGCGGCGTCTGCACGCTGCCGTCGTACGTCGATCTCTACTACCCGAACGACCATGGAGGCGGCGCGAACGACATCAACCCGAACGGGCCGGCCTGGTCGTTCAAGCGATTCGTGCAGGACAACGACGCGGCGCTCGGCCTGACCGTCGAGCTGCTGTCCAACAGCCCGTGCTGGAAGGACACCGTCATCTTCGTCGTCGAAGACGACACGCAGAACGGCGCCGATCACGTCGACGGCCATCGATCGATCTTCCTGGCGATCAGCCCGTGGGTGAAGACGCAGTACGTGAGTAAGGTACATACGAGCCTGGCGAGCATCTTCAAGACCGTGGATCTGATTCTCGGGCTGCCGCCGCTGAATCAATACGACGCGGCGGCGACCGATCTCCGCGATCTGTTCACGAGCACGCCCGACTTCAGCCCCTACGACGCGCAGCCCGTGCAGTTCGCCAAACTGGTCAGTCCGTTGTGGCTGGCGCTGACGAAGCACCTCGACTTCAGTCGGCCCGATCGCGACGAAGTCGCGCTGCAGGACGCGATCATGAAGTCCGAGGGACTTCCGCGCCGGAAAGCGGCGGGTCACTGACGACGATCGAGTCAACGCGGCCGCTTCGAATCGGCCTTGCGGAACTCGTCGGCGTCGAGCTTCAGCTGCAGCGTTCGCGCCTCGTTGAGGCGCTGATCGAGTTCGTCCAGTTCGCTCTTGACCGACGAGGAGTCCGCGATCCCGCGCTCGGTGGCGCGGCGAACGACATCGTCGCGAAGCGCGATCAGCGCCGTCACGTCGGGACGGCGCGCCAGCGCTCGCGCGCGCTGCAACACGCGCGCCTCGTCGTCGGTTGTCGTCGCTGACGCCGCCGGTGCCGCCGGTGCTGCCGCGGGCCTGACTGCCGCGGCCGCATCGGGCGCGGCAGGTGTGGCCGCGCTCGCGCGCGCTGGCGGCTGCGGCGATGTGGCCGGATTCGGCTGCGACGACGACGCTGTGGCCGCTGCGCCCGCTGCGGCCGCTGGGTTGGAAGGCGCGGCGACCGGGGTCGCGGTGGGCACGGACGCGACGGCGTTGACGTTCGCGGCTGGACGACGCAGCGACCACAACCCGGCGGTTCCGCCCACAAGCGTGCCAATAATCGCGGCAATCGCCGCCTTCGGGACGACGCCCGCGCTACTTATCGCTGGCATTGATCACGACCGTGCTCACGAATTTGATCGGGACGCCGTCTTTGAGTGCAGGCTTGTATCGCCAGGTCCGGGCGGCGGCCACGATCAGCTTGTCGTAGGCCGGCGTCACCGACTGCGTCACGGTGACGTCGTCCACGGTCCCGCGTTCGTTGATCAGGACGTCGATCGTGCTCGTCCGACGCAGCATGCGCACCAGCTCGAGCAGCGCCGGCGGGACGTTCGGTTGCGGCTGGAACACGGCAGTCGGCGCGATGACGGCGGCATCTGCGGATGACGACACGATTGCGGCCGGCTCTGACGAATGCGCCGGCACAGCGGCCGTCGCGGTGTCCGGCGCGCTGCGTGGCTCCGTGTGCGCGAGCTCGAGGAATCCGTCGACGAGCATTCGTACGTCCGCGAGCGTCTCGTCCCAGGCGCCGAGCTGCTCCGCCGTGCCGAGCAGCTGGCGGACGTGCTGCAGGTGCGACTCCGCGTCCGGCGCGCCCTCGACGGCCAGCGCTCGCGCGTTGCGATACTCGTCCTTGATCAGCTGCGGCAGCACGCGCCGCCGGACGTCTGCGAACATGGTCGCGATACGCGGCGACACGTCCGGAAACTGATCGATTGAAAGCATTGGATCATCGCGGACGAGCGACTCGGCAACCGCCTGCGCTTCGGCGGCGCGCCCGAGCGCGACGAGGCAGAACGTCCGGTAGGCGTCGGTTTCGCGTGTCGTCGTTGGCGTTGCCGCAGCGGACGCGACGCGCGCAAGTTCGGCAAGCGCTTCCTCGTACGCGGCCGACGCATACAGATCGCGCGCCGCCCTGAGCGGGTCGTCCTGCGCCGCCACCAGAGGCGGCAATATCAACAGCGCGACGATCATCGCGAGCGCTCTCATGCCGGCCTCATTTCGTCTGTCATTTGTTGAGATCGACTGCAACGCGGTTCATGCCTCGTGCCGTGACCACGATTCGCTCGGTCCGCTCGCCGAACTGCGGATGGCGGAACGTCACCTGGTGTGGGCCGACCGCCAGCGAGAGGTTGGACAGCGGCGTTTGACCGACCGTCTCGCCGTCGATCAGGACATCGGCCCACGGCCGCGCGTTGACGTTGAGCAATCCCTTCGGCGGGTCGATCGCAACGGACGTGATCCGGCCCGGCACCACGGTGATCGCGCGCGGCGCTGCGAAGCCGAGGCTGTCGTTGCGCAGCAGCACGTCGTGCCTGCCGGCGGCGAGCATGATCTTCGCCGCGCCGCTCGTGCCGACCAGCTCGTCGTGCTCGATCACCTCGACAGGGAATGGCGACGCGACCGTCACCCATCCGGCCACCGGCGCCGACTGCCGCGGCAATGAAAATACGACTTCCGTGACGACGCCGTTCGATACCGCGATCGTCCGCTGGGCAACGCTGCCGTCGGAGATCACCGTGATGCGATGTTCCGCGGCCGCGAGCCCGTCGATCACCACCGGCGACACGCCGCGCGGCCGCCCGTCGACCTCGACTCGCGCGCCTGCGGGATCGGTCACGATCGAGAGTCGCCCGGCGGCAGTCGGTGTTTCGATCGGCCGCGGCAGATCGACATCCCGCGCGACGGGCGCGCCGCCG
>DATFXR010000170.1:0-5278 GCA_035315685.1 Vicinamibacterales bacterium
CTTCTTCTGCTACCTGAACCTGTTCTGCTTCTTCATGCTCATGCTCGTCCTGGGAAACAACTTCCTGGTGATGTTCGTGGGCTGGGAGGGCGTCGGTCTGTGCTCGTACCTGCTGATCGGCTACTGGTACGAGAAGAAGAGTGCCTGCGACGCCGGCAAGAAAGCCTTCATCACCAACCGCGTCGGCGACTGGGGCTTCATCCTCGGGATTTTCCTGATCTATTTCACCTTCGGCACGCTCGACTTCCGTGCCGTGCAGAACGCCGCCGGGGCGATGCCGGTCGAGACTGCGCAGTTCGGCGTGCTGTCGCTCATCTGCCTGTTCCTGTTCATCGGCGCGATCGGCAAGAGCGCCCAGATTCCGCTCTACGTGTGGCTGCCGGACGCGATGGAAGGGCCGACGCCGGTCTCCGCGCTGATCCACGCGGCGACGATGGTCACCGCGGGGGTCTACATGGTGGGGCGCAACGCGGTGCTCTTCTCGCACGCGCCGCAGGTGATGACGATCGTCGCGATCATCGGCGTCCTCACCGCGCTGATGGCGGCGTCGATCGGGCTCGTGCAGTACGACATCAAGCGCGTGCTCGCCTATTCGACGGTCTCTCAGCTCGGCTACATGTTCACGGCGATGGGCGTCGGCGCGTTCTCCGCCGGCGCGTTCCACCTGATGACGCACGCCTTCTTCAAGGCGCTGCTCTTCCTCGGCAGCGGCTCGGTGATCCACGCGATGGCCGGCGAGCAGGACATGCGGCGGATGGGCAACCTGAAGAAGTACATGCCGGTCACCTTCGCGACGATGTTGATGGGCACGTTCGCGATCGCCGGCCTCCCCCCGCTCTCCGGCTTCTTCAGCAAGGACGAGATTCTCTTCCGTGCGTTTCTCGCGAACAAGGCGGTGTGGATGATCGCGGTGATCACGGCGGCGATGACCGCGTTCTACATGTTCCGCCTGATGTCGATGACCTTTTTCGGCACCTACCGAGGACCCGCGTGGGAGACGGTCGGTCACGGGGCCGCGGCGGTCGCCGCGACGCACGGCGCGAAGCACCCGCAGGATCCGCACGCACACGGGCAGGCTCACCTGAAGCAGCACGAGGTGACGCACGGACCGGCTGAGCCCCACGACATGCCTGGAGTGCCGGGCGCGCACGACCAACACGGTCACGGCTACGGCGCGTGGCACGGGCCGCACGAATCGCCGACGGCGATGACCTATCCGCTGGTCGCACTGACCGTCGGCGCAATCGTCGCCGGCTTCTTCGGCATCCCGGCAGCCCTCGGGGGCAACAACGCGATCGAGCACTTCCTCGAGCCGAGCTTCACCGCCCAGGCCGTTGACGCGCGGGGCGCCGCGGAACCGCGGCCGAACGCGGCGGCGGCCGGCGGTCAGGCCGTCGAGCACGCGGCTGGCGCGGGAGAACAGTCCGGCGAGCACGTGTCGCGCGGTGTCGAGCTCGGCTTGATGGCGTTCTCGGTGCTGGTGGCGATCGGCGGCATTGCAGCGGCGTACCGGTTCTACGTCACCAAACCGGAAATCTCGGAGCAGCTCGCCGAGCGCTTTGCCGGCGCGCACCGTCTGCTGTCGAACAAGTACTACGTCGACGAGCTGTACGACGCGACGGTGATCTCGGGAACGATGATCAGCGGACGGGGCCTGTGGGCCTTCGATCGCAACGTCGTCGACGGCGCGGTGAACGGGACGGGCTGGGTCACCGTGGTCAGCTCGTGGTTCTCCGGCCTGACCGACAAAACCGTGGTCGACGGGCTGGTGAACCTGGTTGGCTGGATCGTACAGGAAACGAGCCTTGCGTTCCGACGCCTCCAGACCGGGCTGGTCCAGAACTACGCGATGCTGATGTTGTTCGGGATTTTTGCGTTCGTCAGCGTGTACCTGTTCATGCGGTGACCGTGGACACCCGGCTGAAGCCTTCACGCGACGGCCGGAGCGTTCATCGTTGCAGTCCATGTAGGGCGAAGGCTTCAGCCGAGCCAGAGTTGATATGAATCACCTGCTGTCAATCATCCTGTTCACGCCGCTGGTCGGCGCGCTCGCGATTCTGCTGGTCGACAAGCAGAAAGAGGACACGATCCGGTGGATCGCGAACGGTGCCGCGGTCGTCGGCTTCCTGGTCTCGGTGCCGCTCTGGTTCCAGTTCAACCCGTCGAGCGCCGACTTCCAGTTCGTCGAGCGGGCGCCGTGGATTCCCAGCGTCGGGGCCGAGTACTTCCTCGGCGTCGACGGCCTCAGCACGCTGCTGATCCTGCTGACGACGATGATGGGGTTCATCGCGGTGCTGTCGTCGTGGGCGGCGATCACCGAGCGGGTGAAGGAGTACTACATCTTCCTGCTGGTTTTGCAGACCGGCATGCTCGGCGCGTTCATGTCGCTCGACTTCCTGCTGTTCTTCCTCTTCTGGGAAGTGATGCTGGTGCCGATGTACTTCCTGATCGGCATCTGGGGGAGCGACAACCGCCTCTACTCGGCGATCAAGTTCTTCCTCTACACGCTCGTCGGCAGCGTCGTCATGCTGCTGGGGATCCTCGCGCTCTATTTCGCCTATCACGCGCAGACCGGCGTCTACACCTTCGACGTCACCCAGTATCAGAAGGCCGGGTTCGACACGTCGCTGCAGTGGTGGGTGTTCCTGGCGTTCTTCCTCGGGTTCGCGATCAAGGTCCCGATGTTTCCGTTCCACACCTGGCTGCCCGATGCGCACACCGACGCGCC
Source organism: Vicinamibacterales bacterium (assembly GCA_035315685.1). GTDB lineage: Bacteria > Acidobacteriota > Vicinamibacteria > Vicinamibacterales > CAVVIG01 > QHWK01. Next base: position 2,729 of record DATFXR010000170.1, read on the forward strand.
GACTGCCGGGTCGGTGATTCTGGCGGCCGTGCTCCTGAAGATGGGCACCTACGGATTCCTCCGGTTCAGCCTGCCGATGCTGCCCGACGCCTCGCACCAGTTCGTGCCGATGATGGTGTTCCTGTCGATCATCGGTATCGTCTATGGCGCACTGGTGGCGCTGGCGCAGAAGGACTGGAAACGGCTGGTCGCCTATTCGTCGGTGAGTCACATGGCGATGGTGATGATCGGCATGTTCACGCTGAACCCGGTCGGCCTCACCGGGAGCATCGTCCAGCAGCTGAATCACGGCATCTCGACCGGCGCGCTCTTCCTCCTCGTTGGCGTCGTCTACGAGCGGCGGCACACGCGCGAGATCTCGGAGTACGGCGGGCTGTCGAAGGTGATGCCGGTGTACGCCGCGATCTTCCTCATCATGACGATGTCGTCGATCGGGCTGCCGACGCTGAACGGTTTCATCGGCGAGTTCCTGATCCTGCAGGGCGTCTTCGTCGCGAACAAGGTGTGGGCGGCATTCGCCGCGAGTGGCGTCGTGCTCGGTGCCGCCTACATGCTCTACCTCTATCAGCGGACGATGTTCGGCAAGGTCGAGAACCCCAAGAACGAGCGGCTGCTCGACATCAGCAACCGCGAGTTCGCGACGTTCGCCCCGCTGCTGCTGCTGGCGGTGTGGATCGGCATCTATCCGTCGCCGTTCCTGCGCCGCCTCGAGACCTCGGTTCAGCGGATCGTGCTGCGGGTGAGCCCGCAGTATGCCGCGAAGTATGCCGAGTGCAATCCGACCGTGACGCCGGACCGCCTGGCGGCCTCGGGGAATCCGGCAGCGAAGTTCCTCGCGGCAGTGCCGTGCGACGCCAACGGCAATCCGCTCCCTGCGACAGGCTCAGGGCAGGCCCCTGAGAGACGGTAGCCGATGCCCGCCGGCCTCTCGACGAGCGACTTCTACTACATCCTGCCGGAGCTCGTGATCACCACCGGCGCGCTGGTGGTGTTGATCGCCGACGTGCTGCTGCCGCGCGAACGCCGCGCCGCGCTGGCGTGGATCACGCTGGCCGTGATCGGGGCGACGCTGGCGTCGCTGGCGCCGTTCACCTCGACACACGTCGAGGTGGCTCGCGGACTGCTGGCGGTCGATCGCTTCGCGCTCTTCTTCAAGATCGTCTTCCTCATCGCAGCCGCCATCACCGTGCTGATGTCGACCCGGTATCTCGCGGTCGAGGGGGCGTCGCCCGGCGAGTACTACTTTCTGATTCTGTGCGCCACGCTCGGCATGATGGTGATGGCCGGCGGAATCGATCTGATCACCATCTTCATCGGCCTCGAGACGATGGCGGTGTCGTTCTACATCCTCGCCGGCTTCATCAAGCCGAGTGAGCGGTCGAACGAAGCGGCGGTGAAGTACTTCCTGCTCGGCGCGTTCTCGCTCGGGATCCTGTTGTACGGGATGTCCCTGATGTACGGGTTGTCGGGCACCACCAACCTGCGCGTGATGGCGACGTCGTTCGACGCGGTGGCGAGGGATCCGCGGCTGGTGCTGGCGGTGATCCTCGTCGTGGCCGGGGTCGGGTTCAAGATCGCGGCGGTGCCGTTCCACATGTGGGCACCGGACGTCTACGAAGGGGCGCCGACGCCGATCACCGCGTTCCTGTCGGTCGGATCGAAAGCGGCGTCGTTTGCGATGCTGATTCGCATCTTCATCGAGGGCCTGCCGTCGATGAGCGCCGACTGGCGGCTGCTGTTCTGGGTGCTGTCCATCGTCACGATGACCGTCGGCAACGTCGCAGCGGTCACGCAGAGCAACGTCAAGCGGATGCTCGCGTACTCGTCGATTGCGCACGCCGGCTACGTGCTGATGGGCATCGTCGCGGGCACCGCGCGCGGCATCACGGCGACGCTCGTGTATCTGATGATTTACTCGTTCATGCAGCTCGGTGCCTTCGCGGTGGTCGTGCTGCTGCGGCGCCGCGATGTCGGCGGGGAGGAGCTCAAGGATTTCAGCGGGCTGCATTTCCGCAATCCGTTCGCGGCGTTCGCGATGCTGCTGTTCATGCTGTCGCTGGGCGGGATTCCGCCGACGGCGGGCTTCATGGGGAAATTCTGGCTGTTCAGCGCCGCGATCGACGCCCACTACTACGGGCTCGCGTTGATCGGCGTGCTCAACAGCGCGATCTCGCTCTACTACTACATCCGCATCGTGGTCTTCATGTACCTGAAGAGGGACGCGGCCGGCACCGAGCCCTCGACCTCGCCGGCGATTGCGGTGGTCCTCGGCGTCGCGGTGGTGGCGACGCTGGTGCTCGGGGTGTACCCGCGGCTGCTGTTCGAGGTGGCGGACGCCTCGGCGCGCACGCTCGGGGCTGCCGGAATCACCGCCGCGCTGCGCTGACGTCCGGCGCAGTTTGGTACTTTCGTGCGATAAACATTGAGTGAACTTTTTCACAAGGTACGCTATACTGCCTCAGCAGCGTTGGGGATAATGGTCCGTTCAGGATGGCCGACGACGAGCGCGATCCAGGCGGCCTGAGGCGGGCGAACCGGGAGTTTCAGCGG
>DATFXR010000171.1:0-10712 GCA_035315685.1 Vicinamibacterales bacterium
AAGTACTACTATTCGCGGTACTACGGCCATCAGTACAAGAGCTACTACGCCGAAGCGGCCTCCTGATGGTGCGGGCTACGCCCTTCTCCTCCTGATCGGCTGGGCGCTCGTCGCCTTCGCCGGCGCGTATCGCTGGACAACGGTTCCGCTCTCTCTCGGCATCGCGGCGCTGATCGTCGTCGTCCGTCCGCCAGTCGCGCGCGGGTCGACCCGGTGGCTGGATGGGCTGCTGGCGATCTGCCTCATCGTCGTCGTCGCGCAACTGGTGCCGCTGCCGGTGCGAGTGCACGACGTGCTGACGCCGAACGGCACTGCCGTCGCTGGCGCGGTGGAGCTGACGCGGTCGACCCTGCCGCGCGCGCCGATCTCCATCGATCCTGAATCGACGGCGTGGGCGCTGGCGCTCGGCGCCTCGTACATCGCGTTGTTCTGGTGTGCGCGCGCCATCTTCGCGTTCGGCGATGTCCGCCGGACGATCCGCGGCATCACGGTACTCGGCCTCGCGCTGACGGTGCTGGTCGCCGTTCAACGGACCACGTCCCCGACGCTGCTCTACTGGACGTGGCAGCCGCTCAGCGCCGGAGCCGCGCCGTACGGACCGTTCGTCAACCGCAACGGGCTGGCCGCGTGGCTGGCGATGGCCGTCCCGCTCGCGATCGGGTACGTGGTGGCGCGGCAGCGGTCGACGTCGGGCACGCCGCGCAGCCTCGCCGACACAGCGGCCACCATTGACGCCACGACGCTGCTGCTCGGCGGTTCAGCCTGCTTGATGATGGGCGGGCTGTTCGGATCGCTGTCGCGATCGGGCATCTTCGCAGCGGCGATCGGGCTCACCGCCTTCGTTCTCATCGCGCAGGCGCGCATCACCACCGGACGGGCGATCGCCGGCGTTGCCGCCGCGCTCGCGGCGGTGGTCGCGATCGGCGCGATGTACGCCAATCCTGGCGCGCTCGCGATGCGGATGCAGGAAACGACGGAGCTCGGCGAGTGGGGACGGCGCGTGATCTGGCGCGACACGATCGAGATGATCCGCGACTTCGAGCTCACCGGCGTCGGAGCCGGCGCGTTCAAGCGCGGCATGCTGGTCTACCAGGAAGGCTCGCGGCAGTTCTTCTTCAATCATGCGCACAACGAGTATCTGCAGATCCTCGCCGAAGGCGGACTGCTGCTGGCGGTCCCGGCGGCGCTCGCGCTCATTGCCGGCGGCGCGACGATCGTCGGCCGTCTGCGGGCGGATCGCGCGGCCCTGTTCTGGATGCGGCTGGGCGCGATCTGCGGCCTGATCGCGGTGGCGGTCCAGAGCACGTTCGACACCAGCCTGCGGACGCCGGCGGACGGCGTGCTCTTCTCGGTCATCGCCGCGATCGCGCTGCATCATCGGCACGACGATCGTCGATAGACGCGCCTGCGGCTGCGTCCGCGCGCGTGAGCAGCGACCACACGACGGCAACGTCGACGAAGCACGCGAGCACCACGAGCCGATCGCCGTGCTCGACGAGGAAGGCGGCCAGCGTGCCGCGCGTCAGGCGACGATGGCGCGGAACAGGATGCGGCGCGCGGGAGGGTGTTTGAAGAGGGCGCGGATGAACGGACGGTGCTCGTTGAACCGGGCGGTCGCGCGAACGATCGGCATGATGCCGTCGGTCTGCGCCAGCTCGAAGAAGCTGTCGATCGCCGCGTCGGACAACTTCGCGGCGACGTCGCGCAGTGCGTGCTGCGCCTCGAACTCTTCGGCGAGCTCGGCGCGCCACGCTCGCTCGTACCGCGCCAGCGTGCCGGCGTCGACGCGGTCGCGGGCGAGCGCGTCGGCGACGACGTCCGCAGCCAGCGCCGCGCTGACGATGCTGTAGTGGATGCCGCCGCCGGTGGTCGGCTTCACGAGACCTGCCGCGTCGCCGATCGCGAGCAGACGATCGCCGTAGGTCCGCGCGATCGTGCCGAGCGGCAGGATCTTCTGCCGCGGCGGCTGATCGGCGCCGACAATGCCCCAGTCGTCGCGCAGGCGCGCGAGCACGCGGGCGTAGCACTGCAGGATGTCGTGCGAGCCCATCACGCCGACGCGCACGAACTCGCCCTGGGGCCGCAGCACCGGCACCGCCCACGCGAAGCCATCCGGCGCAATGTCGCGGCCGAAGTGCAGCTCGACGCCGCGGGGACGGCGCGCCGCAAACTCGCGCTGCGCGGTATGGAGATGCGTGCGCGGGAGCCCGAATCCGAATCGCCGCTGGAACCCGTAGGTGGCGCCGCAGGCGAGTACCGCCAGGCGGGCGCGCAGCGATTCACCACCGGCCGTCGCGGAAACGCCGCTGGCGTCGACGTCGAGCGCCGACACGCGCGCGCCGGTCCGGATTTCGGCTCCGGCGGCAGCAGCGCGCGCCGCCAGCGCGCGATCGAACGCCGGCCGATCGATCACCGTCGCGAGCGGCTGCGATGTCGCGTAGTCGACCGGAATGCCGCCCGGCGACACGAATCGCACCGTCGTCAGGTGGTTGAGCGTCGCTTCAGTCGGAAGATCGAACGCGGCGAAGCTCTCGGTCGCCAGCACGCCGGTGCAGTGCACCGGGTCGCCGACGCGGTGATGTTCCTCACAGGCGAGCACTCGCAGGCCCGTCGCCGCCAGTCGCGCGGCCAGATACAGTCCACCAGGGCCCCCGCCCACTATGAGGACGTCTACCGACTCACCCATGCAACCGCTGCATTATAAGCGGTCTGTCAGAGCGAGAAGACCGTCCGCGCTCAGTCGCACTACCGACCGTGCAACGAACTCACGGACACGAAGACCGTCTCCGTGTTCGTGAGTCGTGTCTTGGTGGCCGATCACGGTGCCCGAGCGGGCACGCGGGCGCGCCTAGATGCGGCGGTCGCGCTTCTCCCAGTCGCCGCGCGCGGTGATCCAGAACGACACCAGGATCAGTTTGAGATCGAACCAGAAGCCGGCGCGCTTCAGATACAGCCGATCGAGACGGAACTTGCGCACACGATCGATGTCGCGCGCCGCGTAGACCTGCGCGATACCGGTCAACCCCGGACGAACCGCGTGGCGCGCTTCGTAGCCCGGGATCTGATCGAGAGGTACGTACTGGCCATCGCCACGCACCTCCACTTCGCCTGGGCGCAGCGGACGCGGCCCGACGAAGCTCATGTCGCCGGTGAAGATGTTCCACAACTGCGGGAGCTCGTCCATCGCCGTCGCGCGCATCAGGCGGCCGACGCGCGTGATTCGCGGATCGTGTTCGGTCGCCTGGACCGGACCGGTGCGCGCTTCCGCGTCGGGGACCATCGATCGGAACTTCAGCGCATCGAACACGCGACCGCCGCGGCCGACGCGCTGCTGGCGGTAAAACACTGGTCCGCCGTCCTCGAGCCTGATCGCGATCGCCAGCGCGAGCCACAGCGGCGCCGACGCGACGAGGCCGACACCGGCGAGCGCGCAGTCGAACACGCGCTTCATCACGCGGCCACGCGGCGGATGCGGCACACGTGGGCGAACAGTCCGCGATACGCCCGCACGGCCACGCGGCGGTCGTACTGCCAGGCGGCGCGGCGGGCCCGCTCACCCATCGCACGCGTCGCCTGCGGATCGTCGTGAAGCGTGGCGATCGCCGCCGCGAGCGCATCGGGATCGCCGGGCGCCGCGACGATGCCGCAGTGCTCGCGCGCGGCAATCGTCGCCGGCTCGCAGCTCGGATCGGTGGCGGCCACATACGCCCGGCCGGCGGCAAGGATTCCGTACAGCTTGCTCGGTACGATGAACCCCTCGAGCCCGGCCTGCAACGACACGACGAACGCATCTGCCGCGCCGAACGAATCGTGCAGCAGCTCTTTCGGCTGATAGGGCAGGAATCGCACGTTGTCGAGACGGCGGTCGGCCGCCAGGTGCTCCAGCGCCTCGCGCTTCGCGCCGTCGCCGACGATCGTGATGATCAGCCGCTCCCTCCCGCGCAGCCGGTCGGCGGCGGCGATGAGCACCTCGAGGTTCTGCGACAGCCCGACGTTCCCCGAGTGCATGACGACGAACCGATCCACCAGCCCGTGCGCGCGTGAAAACGGGTTGTCCTTCGGTCCGGGCACGATCGCGTGACAGTCGGCCCAGTTGTGGATCACGTGCAGGCGACGCGGATCGGCGCCCTTCTCGTCCACGAGACGGCTCCGCATCCGCTCGCCGAGCGCGACGACCGCGTCGGCCTGCGCGAGCAGATAGCGGTTCATCCGGTCGAGCGACGCGTTCACCAGCTCGCTGCGGAAGTCCTCGACCAGGACGCCGACCTCGGGAAAGATGTCTTCGCACAGGAAGACGAACCGCGAGCCGGCGCGCCGCGCCGCCCACAGCGCGGCCATCCCGACGATCGGCGGGTCGGTGAGCGACACGACGACGTCAGGCCGGCCGATTCCGACGCTCGCGACCGTCGCCGCAGCGAAGTAGCTGACGTAGTTCGCCGCTCGCGCCGCGAACCGGCGCGGCCGCATCCGCGTTCCGTTGGCCCTGCGGATCACGACACCGCGGCGCTCCTCGCGCGTCACCGGACTGATGGCGCGACGAGGCGCGCCGTGTCCGCTCGCGCCATGCAGCGCCCGGCCGGCCACGACCGTCACCTGATCGTCGTACTGCGCGACCAGATCCTCGGCGAGCTCGGTGAGCAGCTGACCGGTCGCGGCCTGGTCCGGCCAGTACGAGCGGTTGAAGAAGCAGATTCTCACGCGGGACGCTCGCGATGCGCACGATACCACTCGATCGTCCGCCGCAGCCCGTTGCGGAAGTCGGTCGACGCCCGGAAGCCGAAGCGCGCCGCGGCCCGCGTGACGTCGAGCCTGCGGCGTGGCTGGCCGTCAGGCTTCGACGCGTCGAACGTCAGCGCGCCATCGAACCCCGTCAGCTCGGCGATCAGGTGCGCCAGATCGAAAATGCTGATCTCGAAACCGGCCCCGATGTTCACCGGCTCCGCATCTTCGTAGCATTCGGTCGCGCGGACGATCGCGTCGGCACAGTCCTCGACGTAGAGAAACTCGCGTGTCGCCGTGCCAGTGCCCCAGCAGATCACTTCGCGGTCGCCGCGCTCGGCCGCCTCGACACACTTGCGGATCAGTGAAGGAATCACGTGCGACGACGCCGGATCGAAGTTGTCGTGCGGTCCGTAGAGGTTCACCGGCAGCAGGTGAATCGCGTTGAAGCCGTACTGCTGCCGATACGCCTGTCCCTGGACCAGCAGCATCTTCTTGGCAATGCCGTAAGGCGCGTTCGTATCCTCGGGATAACCGTCCCAGAGATCGCGCTCCACGAACGGCACCGGCGCGTACTTCGGATACGCGCAGATGGTGCCGACGCCGACGAACTTCTCCACGCCGTTCCGCCGCGCGTGCTCCATCGTCAGCGCGCCGAGCATCACGTTCTCGTAGAAGAACCGCCCGGGCGATTCGCGGTTGGCGCCGATGCCGCCGACCACGGCTGCAAGGTGAACGACGACCTGCGGACGCATGTCCGCGTACATCCGCTCGACCTGCGGCTCACTGGTGAGGTCGTACTGGCGCTTTCGCGGGACGAGAACGGTGCTGCCTCGCGCCTCCAGCGTCCGGACCAGATGGCGTCCGAGGAAACCGCTGCCGCCGGTGACGACAACGCGCTTGCCGGCCAGGCTCGTCATGCCGGCTCGACCCGCGGCCGCTCGACCGAGTATCGGCCGATCACCAGCACGTCCATACTCGTGCGCAGAAAGCAGTCCAGCGCCTGGCCCGGTGTGTGGACGATCGGCTCGTTCTCATTGAACGAGGTATTGAGCACCATCCCGATGCCAGTGAGCCGCTCGAACGCCTTGATCAGGCTGTAGTAGCGCGGATTCGATTGCGCGCTCACGGTCTGGAGGCGTCCTGACCCGTCAACGTGAGTAATCGCCGGCACGACGGCGCGCCTGTCCGCCCGGATCGGATACACCTGCAGCATGAACGGGTCGGGCATCGCCCCGACGAAGAACTCGCCCAGCGATTCTTCGAGCACCGACGGTGCGAACGGGCGGAAGCGCTCGCGAAACTTGATCCGCGTGTTGATGATGTCGCGCATGTCCGCCCGCCTCGGGTCGGCGACGATGCTGCGGTTGCCGAGGGCGCGAGCACCCCATTCCATGCGGCCCTGAAACCAGCCGACGACGCGGCCGTCGGCGATCTGCACCGCCGTCCACTCGTCGAGCGCCGCAGGATCGCTCCATTCACGCCGCAGGCAGCGTCGCTCCTCGAACGCGACCTGCTGGGCGTCGAGCGCGGCCGCGATCGTGTGATCGTCGAATGACGGCCCCCAGTAGCTGTGGCGCAAGACGAAATCGCGCGATCGTTTGCCGGTCGCGTGCCATGCGTGGTACGCGGCGCCGAGCGCGGTCCCATTGTCCGCAGCAGCCGGCTGGATGAACACGTCGCGGAACCCGGTCTGGTCGCGAATCTTGCCGTTGGCGACGCTGTTCATCGCGCAGCCGCCGGCGAGACAGAGTTTCGTGCGGCCGGTGTTCACGCGGACGTGCCGCAGGACATGCATCGCCGCCTTCTCGAACACGGCCTGCAGCGACGCCGCGATCGCCTCGTGCCGCGCGTCGATCGGCTCGTCGCGCCGCCGTGCCGGACCGAGCAGCGACTCCAGCTTCTGCGAGTACACCGGGCCAATGGTCGGCTCGCCGTCCTCCCACGTCAGGTGCACGCCGCCGGTTACGTGGCAGAAGTACGAGAGGTCGAGCTCGAAGTGGCCGCCATCGGTGAGATGGACCAGCATCTCCAGTTCGCGCGTGAACCGCGGCTCGCCGTAGGGCGCGAGCCCCATCACCTTGAACTCGTCACCGTAGGTCGGAAAGCCGAGATACTGGGTCACGGCGAGATACAGCAGGCCGAGCGAGTGCGGAAAGAACACGTGGCCGTCAATCGTCAGCTGCGAGCCATCGAGACGACCCCACGACGTGCTGACGAAATCGCCGAAGCCGTCGATGGCACACACCGCCGCGTTCTCGAACGGCGACACGAACGCGGCGCTCGCGAGATGCGACGGATGGTGCTCGACGAATCGCGTCTTTTCGCGGACGGCGGCGGCGGCAAGCCCCAGCGATGTGGCGATGCGTCGCGGCAGACCGCGTACGCTCGCGAGATTTCGTGCGCGCGAGCCGATCGTGCCGCGCGGACGGTTGCGCAGCAGAAACAGCGCCTTGCGCCACAGGTGCGCGCGGGGATCTCTGGAGACTGCGAAGAGATCGACGTCAGCCGGCACGATGCCGCCCATCTCGAGACAGGCACGGATGGCCTGATCCGGGAATCCCGCGCAGTGCTTGATCCGGCGGAAGCGCTCTTCCTCGACTGCGGCGACCAGCTGTCCGTCGCGCACCAGGGCGGCAGAGACGTCGCCGTGATAGGCGTTGAGCCCGAGGACATTCATTCGACGAGCGCCGGCACGCTCGGATCGACGATCGCGCTGAACCGTTCGCGGAACCGCGCCTCGGTGAATTCGCGGAGAAACCGCGTCCGGCCGCGTGCACCCATTCGATCGGCCGCAACACGGTCGCCGAGCAGCCGAACGACACTGGCGGTCAACTGAGCACGGTCCGCCGGGTCGATGATCACGCCCGACACGCCGTCGTCGACGATCTCCGCGGCGGCGCCGTGCGACGCGATACAGGCGCGGCCGGCGCGCATCGCTTCGACGAACACGAACCCGAACCCCTCGTCCTTGCTCGGCATCACGAACGCCGTACAGCGGTTGTACTCGCGCTCGAGCGCCTCGTCGTCCAGTGACCCGAGAAAGGTCACGCTGTCTTTCACGTCGAGCTCATCGGCTTTGTCCTCGAGCCGCTGTCGATCGTCGCCCTCACCGACGACGCGCAGCATCGCGTTCGGCAGCGCGCGCACGACCTCGGGCCAGATCTCGAGCAGCACGTCGTGACCCTTGTAGCGTTCATCGGACGCCATCCGGCCGACGATCAGCGCCGCCGATCGTCGATCGCGCGCCATCGAGCTGCGCATGTCTTCGACGCCGGGATGGCAGACGTCTATCGCGCGGTGCGCGAACGGTGGATTCGCGGCCCGGAAGCGGTCGCGGGTGTGCGCCGAGATCGCCACCAGCCGCTCGGTGCGATCGATCGCGGCACGCTGCATCCAGGTGAGCGGCTTCCACGCTTCGACGCCGCACAGGATCGTCGTGAGCGCCGCGCCGCGAGCGGTGAACGGCAGCGCCGCCGGCGACAGATGGAGGTGGACGGCGATCACGCCGGTCTGCGTATCGGCGGCGGCAGCGGCGCGGACCGACAACGCGACGAGCCGCGACTTGCGTCCCTCGCACCCATGCACCTCAGCCCGCTCGAACGACGTCATCGCGGCGGACTCGTGCAGCGCGAGCACCGTCACATCCTCGAACGCGCGGGTGACGAGACGCGCCAGCCGCGACACGCCGTCGCGGCCGCCGAGGTTTGGTGTCAGCACGATGACTGGTTGCGCCGACATGTCAGTGCACGCTGGAATAGATGCCCGCCATCGTTCGCGCGATGCTGTCCCAGCTGTAACGGTCCTGCGCGAGCGCGGCCGCACGCATGCCCATTGCGCGACGCTGCGGCGGATCGTCGGCCAGATCACCGATCGCGTCCGCTACCGCAGCTGGCGTCTGATCGACCCACCGGCCGCAGTCGTGGACTTCGATGTCGCGCCATGGGCACGTCCGGGTCGCAACCACCGGCACGCCGGCAGCGAGCGACTCGACGACGGCAACGCCAAAGCTCTCCGAATCGGAGCACTGCACGCTCACGTCGGCATCCTTGAGAAGCGCCCACTTGTCGGCGCCGCTGACGGCGCCAGGCGTGTGGACGTTCGACGCATGCGGCGCGAGCCGGGCCCTCAGTTGCGGCACCAGCCCGTCCTCGTCGGGACCGGCGAGCACCAGATGCATCGACGGATTGGCCTGTCGCGCGATCATGAAGGCGTCGGCGAGCAGGTCGAGGCGCTTGATTCGGTGCATGCGGCCGAGGAACAGAACGACGAACGCATCCGCCGGAATGCCAAGGCGCGCGCGGTAGCCGGTCGCCGCGGCCTGCGCGGACGCGAGGTCGACGCCGTTCGGCACGACGGCGATCGGCACCTCCAGGCGAAGCTCGCGGATCGCGTCTGCTTCCTGATCCGACGTCGCGTGGAGAACGGACGCGCCCCGCAGGTTGCGCGCTTCGACCAGACGGTACGCGACCGCCTTCCGCCAGTGGCCGTGCCGGATCGCCGCAGGCTGCAGCATGCCGCGCGGTGACAGCACGTACGGAACGCTGCGAGCGCGCGCCAGATGGGACGCCCACCACTCGGGCACGTTCCAGATGCCGTGAATGTGACAGACATCGGCGCGCGCAAGCGCGTCGGCGAGCGGTTCACGCACCCGTGCCCCGAAGAATCGACGGGGAAAGGCCGATGGCGCGTAGCGCACCGGAACGCCGTCGTACTCCGTGCCCTCCGGCGGCGAAGCCGGCAGCACCTCCTCTCCGTTCGCCGTCGTGGTCACCACTTCGACGTCGACACCGGCGCGCTGGAGACTCTTGCAGAGGCCGAGTACGGACGCCGGCGGTCCGCCGTACCGAAACGCGGGTGGAAAGTACGCCGACACGTGCACGACGCGCACCGCGTCAGACTCGATCCTGGTTCAGCGGCGAGCCGAACATCAGCGCGCGCTCGCGTGCCTGATCGAGAGTGAAGCGGACCAGCAGGAACCGGTCGAGCAGCACGACCGGCGCCCCGAGGTAGATCATCAAGCTCATCGTCGTCCCGAGCATCGTCGCCCACGATCGTTCGAAGAGGTACACCGACAGCCAGAAGGCAACGGTTCCGAACGCGACGAACAGCTCGCGGTGCCAGATGAGGCTCCGGAACAGCGAGTATGCGGCGCCGATGAACACCCCGAAGGCAAAAACCGGCAGGAACATCAGCGGGATCCCGAAATCGATGTACGACTCGATCGAGTAACCGAACGCGATGCTGGTGTTGCTCTCGCGGCCGGCGACGCGCACGTTCGCGTACTTGCGCACCGAATCGCTGTCCGACGGGAGCTCGGGCTTGTCGGGGAAGAACACGCGTGGCGTCACGATATGCGTGAGCGCCGCGCCAAGGATGGCTCCGCCGGTGTGCGGCACGGCCTTCGGCACACGCTCGAGCGCGAGCGCGGGATAGTACACGGCCCACAACCGCTCGACCAGCGCGTCGGCTGTGGTCCACATGTCCGCACCGTCCGCGTTGAAAAAACCAGACGCGAGATCGCTGATGCGATTGATCCGCGCGCTGCGCGACTGCGAGAACTGATCGAGCTCCGCATACTCGCGACGGTACTGGCCGCGAATGCCCATCCAGACGAGTCCGAGCGTGACCGCGGCGACCATCGAAACGGCCACTGCCACCCAGTGCTGGCGATCCTTCGGGTCGAAGACCTCGAGCACGGCGAGCGCCGCGAGCACGAGCGGCTCACGGAATCCGGCGAAGAACCCGGTGATACCGAGGACTACTTCGATCCCGACGACGGCGGCCAGCAGCGACCAGCGCGGCCTCGGACTGCACAGGCGGCGCAGCAGCAGGAACAGGACGCCGAGACGCGCGGTGTCGAGCGTCGTGATGATCTGCCGGAGCGTCGGATAGTTGGGCGCGATCGCGACGAGCGAACCCTCGACGAAGATGCTCGCGACGTAGGCGGTGACGAGCAGGCTGAATCCGAACGCAAACCCCGGGCGCGGCAC
>DATFXR010000172.1:0-6596 GCA_035315685.1 Vicinamibacterales bacterium
ATTCTGCGCGACGCGGTCGAGGTTCGCGATGCTGGTGCACTGCACCGAGAACGGCTGCTGCCCGGGATCGCCCGACCGGTCGTAGCACACCAGCCGGTTGGTCCCTTTCCTCAGCGTGTCGTAGGTGCCGTCGGCCTTCCATTTGATGACCGTGGCGCCGTCTTTCATCTGCCGAGGCGCCGGCATCAGCGCCTTCTCGATGGCCGGATCCTGCGGCGCGGACGCGGTCTGCGTCCCTCCCTGCTGTGCCGACCCGACGGTCGTCGCGATCAGCAGGCCGAGCGCGATGGTCACGATGCGTTTCATTGCTGCCCTCCAGGAAGTCTGCGGAGCCAAGCTTACACGATAGACGTAAGACGCCGGTGACTGGTCTCGCGGTGCGCCGGTTCAACGCGTGGCGTACTGTTCCGGCGGATCCTGCAGCGTGTCGCGGAGAATTTGCAAGACCGTGCTGCGATCGTCGGGCGACAGCCGCGCATATTTCGGGTCCGGCTCACGACCGGACAGGATCGTCCAGATACGGTCGTAAATCGCGTGACGGACCGGGTCCGGGAGCGCCCGGAACGCCGGAGAGTAGAGCATGAAGCTGCAGGGATAGCGAAGCAGCCGGTGTTCGAGATCGAGTTGCCGGAGCGATCGACCGTGCGTGTCCGACGGACCCTGCGCCGCAAACCTCTCCGCAAATCGTGTCGTGCCTCGAACCGGCGCGGTCAACGGTTGTTCGTCGATGAACAGCGCGTAGTCGACCAGCTCGTCCACGGCGTCGCGGAGCGGCGCGCGCGTGACGTCGATCGGTCTGTCCTGCGAAGGGAGCCTCGCCTCCCATCCCACTCTCGTGATCAGGTTCGTCATGTGCGACTGATGCGCGAACACCATCAGCGCGACGATGTCGCTCTGGGCCGACGCATAGCCGTGTGCGTCGAACAGACCGTCGAGCGACGTGCGGTTCAGCGTGCGATCGGAGATCGCGGCTTGCTGATCGCCCGTGCCGGTGACGATGGCGTTGCCCATGTGGCGCATCGATCCATGCGTCCCGGTCACATACCAGCCGCCCCAGCGCTTGCCGAACGGTGTGCGGTCGTCGATGTCGTAGGCGCCGAACTGGCCGAGCGGCAGGCCGTCGTGTGCGACGAACGAGCTGCGCGACAGCATGCCCGGGACGTGCAGCGTGCTGTAAACCTGATGGCAGCGCACGCACGCGGACGGCCGCTCGAACCGCGGCGTCTCCTGCGCTTTCTGATCGAGCGTGTAGAAGAGCACGCCCTGCTGCGGATCCTGAACGGCGAGCTCGAGAAGGGGCGCGCCGCGAATGTAGCCGACCGCCACGACGTCGTTGAACAGGATCGCGCGCGGGTTCGACGGCTCGGTATACAAGGCCTGCACGCCGGTCTTCGACATCACCAGCATCTGCGACTCGACCGGGACGCGGAGCGCATCGAGGACCGCCGGGAGATAACCCGAGCGATCGTCGAATGCCAGACGCGTGGTCCCGTCCTCGAGACGGCGATTCAACTGGGCGACGACATCGGCCGTCGGTCGGGTGAAGTAGCCGATGGCGGGACTGGTCAGCGGGACGGGGAGCGGTCGCTCTGTGAGTTGCCGCGCCGACAGCACGACGCTGACGACGAACACGAAGATGAAAACTGCACGCATTTTTCAGAATCGGCACAGGCGATCAGTCCACCGCAGCCTCCCTCGCGGCTCGCAGTATACTCGCGCCTTCACGATGACGGTCCTGATCATTTCGGGACTTCTGCTGCTCCGGCTGCATGCGCCGGCACAAGAGGCGGCGGCCGCTGCGCCGGGAGCGAAGCTGTTCGCCGAAACCTGCGCGGCGTGCCACGGCGCCGATGCGAAAGGCGACAACGGTCCCAACCTGACGACGCTGTGGGCGTCGGGCGCGACCGACGACCGGATCACCGAAACGATTCGGCGAGGTGTAGCTGGAAGCGTGATGCCCCCGAGCCGCGCGAGCGACGCGGAGATTCGCGCGATCGTCGCCTACCTGAAGAGCCTGGCGCCGCCCGCGACTGAATCCGGCGCCGCCGCGCGCGCAAACGCGGAGCGGCCGCAGCGTGTGACGCTGATCACCAAGGGCGGCGCGCGGATTCGTGGTGAACGGCGCAACGAAGACGCCTTCTCGATTCAGATCGCCGAGAGCGACGGCCGACTGCAGGGCTACCTGAAACACGATCTGCAGCAGATCGTCCGCGGCGACAGCCCTGACGAACCGGCGCCGTCGGCGGGCCGCGCCAGCGATCGCGGCATCAGCTATCGCGACATCCTCGACGGATTGACGGATCCAACGCGCTGGCTGACCTTCTCCGGCGACTATTCGGGACGCCGCCACAGTCCGATCACGCAAATCACCCGCGACAACGTCGGTGGCCTCCTGGCGGAGTGGACCTTTCAAACCGGCACGATGACGCGCGGCCGCGGGTTCGAGGCGACGCCGCTCGCCTGGGATGGCGTTCTCTATGTGACCGGGTCGAACGATTTCGCCTGGGCGCTCGACGCGCGGACCGGACGTCCGTTCTGGACCTACCGGCGTGAACTGCCGAACGATCTCACCTACGGCGCGCAAGCGCCGGTCAACCGCGGCTTCGGCATCCTCGGCGATCGCCTGTTCATGACGACGCTCGACGCGCACCTGCTCGCTTTCGATCGCCGCAGCGGCCGCATCGTCTGGGACACCGTGCTGGCGGACTACAAGGTCGGGTACTCGGCGACGCTCGCGCCGCTCGTGATCGACGGAAAGGTGATCGTCGGCATTTCGGGCGGCGAGTATCAGACGCGCGGCTTTCTCGACGCCTACGATCCCGCAACCGGCGCGCGCATCTGGCGGTTCTATACCGTGCCCGCGCCAGGCGAGCCGGGCAGCGAGACGTGGCCGGCCGGCCCGGAGATCATCGCGCGCGGCGGCGGCGGCACGTGGATGACCGGCACCTACGACCCCGATCTGAATCTTCTGTACTGGGGTACCGGCAATCCCAATC
Source organism: Vicinamibacterales bacterium (assembly GCA_035315685.1). Classification (GTDB taxonomy): domain Bacteria; phylum Acidobacteriota; class Vicinamibacteria; order Vicinamibacterales; family CAVVIG01; genus QHWK01. The sequence goes on from DATFXR010000172.1 coordinate 2,997, forward strand.
CCGATTACTACGGCGACGGACGGAAAGGCGACAACCTCTACACGAACTCGCTCGTCGCGATCGACGGGGCGACTGGCCGGCCGAAGTGGCACTACCAGTTCACGCCGCACGACACGCACGACTGGGACTCGAACCACGTCCCGGTGCTCGCCGATCTCACGGTCAGCGGCGTGCCGCGCAAGGTCGTGATGGTCGCGAACCGGAACGGGTTCTTCTACGTGCTGGATCGCCGCGACGGGACGCTGCTCGTCGGCAAGCCGTTCACCGACACGACGTGGGCGCGCGAGATCGGACAGGACGGGCGTCCGATGGTGCTGAACGACGGCACCAGCACGTGCGTTCCGGATCAATGGGGCGGGACGAACTTCAATCCGCCGTCGTTCGATCCCGCGCTCGGCCTGCTGTTCCTGAACGCACGCGAGACATGCGCGACCTTCGTCCCGCAACCGCCGGCGAACGCGCCGGGCAAACAGAATTTCGGCGGCGTCGTGCGCGTCGACCGCGAGAAGGCGTACGGCGCGCTGCGCGCGATCGACCCGACCAGCGGCGAGCGCCGCTGGGAGTTCAGGTTTCCAACGCCGACGATGGCCGGTGTGATGACGACGGCGTCGGGCCTGGTGTTTGCCGGGGACAACGAAGGCAACCTCATGGCGTTCGACGGCAGGACGGGGGCGAATCTCTGGCGGTACTCGACTGGAACGCCGATCTGGGGCGCCGCGCCGATGACCTACATGCTCGATGGACGGCAGCGGGTCGTCGTTGCATCGGGCACTACACTCTTGCAATTCGCACTGCCGGCACGCCCTGGAGGGTCGGACCGATAGGCCCGCATCGTTGCCCTGAGTGCGGGACCGTTAGGCCCATAGGTTGGGTGGGGTAGGACCGATAAGGACCTCGCTCGCGCATCGCGCGAGCCCTCCACCAAGCCCATGGGGCCCATTGGTCCCACGCTCCCGGATGTCCCACGCGTCCGTTGACCATCGCGTCGCAGAGGAGTAGCTTGTCCCGCAAGGAGTTGCCCATGTTCGGCAGATTTCGCATCGCGTTGGTGACCTCGGCGGGTGCGTGCCTCTTGATGTGGGCGCAGCCGAGCGCGCAGGCGCCGGCCGGCGCGGGCGACGTGACGTTCACGAAAGACGTCGCGCGCATCCTGCAGCGCAGTTGCCAGGAATGTCACCACACGGATGGCGTTGCGCCGATGTCGCTGGTCACCTACGAAGAAGTCCGGCCGTGGGCGAAGGCGATCAAGACCCGCACGGCGCTGCGCAGCCAGCGCGGGGCGATGCCGCCGTTCTTCGTCGAGAAGAACATCGGCATTCAGAAGTTCAAGCACGATCCGTCGCTGAGCGAGGAGGAGATCGCGACGATCGCGAAGTGGGCCGACAACGGCGCGCCGCGCGGCAATCCCGGGGACATGCCGAAGCCGCGCGATTTCGACGACACCGACAAGTGGACGATCGGCGAACCGGATCTGATTCTCAAGTCCAAGGAAGTGCTGGTGCCGGCAGTTCGTCCTGATTGGTGGGGCGATTTCGGTCTGATTCCGACCGGCCTCACCGAAGACCGCTACGTGTCCGCGGTGGAAGTGCGCGAGATCAACGACATCCCGCGCGGCGGCGACACCAAGACCGTCGGCGGGCGCTACGTCTTCCATCACATGACCTACACGAGCGTGAAGATGGGAGAGAAGGGCACCGGCGACGAGCTGGCGAGCAGCTGGCCGATTCACGAGGTCGGACGCAACGCCGACATTTTTCCGCCGGAAGCCGGGCGACTGCTGCAGGCCAACTCGGCGCTGTCGCTGGACGCCGGCCACATCCACTCGAACGGGCGCGAGACGAAAGCGCATCTCGAGTTCGCGTTCAAGCTGTTCCCGGCCGAATACAAGCCGATCTACAAGCGTTCCACGCTCCGCCTCGGCAACGGCATCGACATCGACGTGAAGCCGAATCAGGCCAATCAGGAACTGCACGCCTACGCAACGCTGCAGGAGCACACCAAGATCATCGCGTTCGAACCGCACCTGCATGCACCCGGCGTGCGGATGTGTCTGGAAGCGATCTGGGGCCACAACATCCAGACGCTGAACTGCGTCGGCTACGACCACAACTGGGTGAAGCAGTACGTCTACGAAGACGATGCGGCGCCGCTGCTGCCGAAGGGAACGATCGTGCACCTGATCGGATTCCTCGACACGACGCCCGCCAACAAGAACCCCGCGGACCCGAGGAACTGGGCCGGCGGCGGGCGCCGCTCGATTGCCAACATGTTCATCGACCTCGGCTACTCGGTGTCGCTCACCGAGGAGCAGTTCCAGGCAGAGATGGCAAAGCGGCGCACGAAGATGAAGAACCGCAACGACTACGACATCGGCTGCCCGCTCTGCTGGGCGCCGCCGATCCCGACGGCCACGGCGACCACCGCACCGGGACCGCAACAGCAGAAACAGTAGCGAGAACATGAGGGGACGGATGCGGCCGGTCGTCACCGCGGTCGCGGCGCTCGTCGCATGCGCGACGCTCACCGCGCAGACGCGCTTCACCTACTCGTCCGGGCAGAGTGTGTCGCCCGCCTACGAAGGGTGGATGTACGCGCCCGACGGCAGCGTGCTGATGTACTTCGGCTACATGAACTCGAACTGGCTGCAGGAATTCGACATTCCCGTCGGCCCGGACAACGCGATCGAGCCGGGCGGGCCCGATCAGGGGCAGCCGACCCATTTCTACCCGCGACGCACCCCATTTCTCTTCACCGTCAGGGTACCGAAGGATCTCGGCTCGAAGGAACTGACCTGGACGCTGACGAGCAACGGCAAAACCGAGAAGGCGTTCGCGTCACTCAAGAGCGACTACGAGATCGACAGCCAGGTGATCTCGACCGAGGTCGGCGGCGATTTCGGCAGCCTGCGCGACGAGCTGCGGACGAACATTCCGCCGGAGCTGCGCGTGGACGGTGAGAAGAAGCGGAGCGTGAAGGTGGGCGAGCCGCTCACGCTCACGGCCTTTGCCGGCGATCCCGACAACCTGCCCGCGCGCCGCGACGGCAAGGCGCAGCCGCGCGACGCCAGCGGCAAGGTGACGGCCACCGAGGCGGCGCCGACGCCGACCAGCGCGCCGCGCGCGGCGCAGGCCGCGCCGACCAACCCCGCGAACATCATCTATCGCCCGCCATCGTCGCTGGTGCCGTCGAGCGGACCGGGCCTGCGTCTGTCCTGGATCGTGTATCGCGGGAAGGCGGGCAACGTCACGTTCACGCCGGATCAGATGAAGACCTGGACCGACACACGCGCCTACGCGAACTCACCGTGGTCACCGCCGTACACGATTCCCGTACCGCCGCCCGACGGCAAGTTCGTGTCGCAGGCCAGCTTCTCCGAGCCGGGCACCTACGTCCTGCGCGCCGTCGCCAGCGATGGGTCGATCTTTACCTATGAGAATGTGACCGTGGTGGTGACCAAGTAATTAAGAGCAGGTTGCAAAATTAGCTCGCTCGCGGGTGGCCGCGAACGGGGCCGCCCCGCCGGGCGCGGAGCCGTGGGCCGTGACAAGTGCTCTTCTGGCGAGCACCCGGTGGGGCTGTTCGCGGACAGGACCCGCCTCG
>DATFXR010000173.1:0-3280 GCA_035315685.1 Vicinamibacterales bacterium
CTCACCTTGACGAACGGCTTCTTGGCGCGCAGCGATCCGTAGTGAATCGCGTGGGCGATCAGCTCCTTGCCGGTGCCCGACTCGCCGCGGATCAGCACCGTCGTGTTCGTGCCGGCGACCTGCGTCACCTGCTCGAAGATCTGCCGCATCGGGCCGCTGCTGCCGACGAACTTCGAGAAATCGTAGCGCTCGCGCAGCTCCTGCCGCAGGTGCGTGTTCTCGTCCACCAGCCGCCGCTTGTCCTCCTCGATCAGCCGCTGAATCTTGACCGCCTGCGCGATCATCGACGCGACGACGCCGAGGAACTTCGTGCTGCGTTCGAAGTTGCGCTCCTCCTTGTAGCGGAGATCGACCGCGAGCGCGCCGATCGCCCGCCGGTTGAGCACGATCGGCACGCAGATGAAGCTCAGCTCCTGGTGGGCGAGCTCGGGACGGCGGGCGGCGCGGTGCAGGAAGGCCGGCTCGCGGCTGACCCGCGGCACGACGATCGGCTTCGCGCTCTGGACCACCTTGCCGGTGATGCCCTCGCCGATCCGGTAGCGGACCGGACGCGCGCCGTCGCCGGGGCCATCCGACGCCTCGACCCGCAGATCGCCGTCGGCGTCGACCAGCGAGACGATGCCGCGCACGGCGCTGTGATGGCGCGCCAGAATCTCCAGGACGCGGTGCAGCGAGGCCTTGACGTTGAGCGTGCCGGACAGCGCCTGGCTCACCTCGAGGAGCGTCGAGAGGCGGCGGACCTCGCGGGCGCGGGCGTCGGCGTCGGCAGCGGCCGGGCGAGGGCGCGGCGGCACGGCGCCGATCCTACGATCTTGTTGGACGGATGTGTTCATAGGACATTTTTGTCGGAACCAGCCATCATCGATGGCCGGCGATTCAGGACCGAATCATACATTGATGTAGGCGCTGGCTCTGACTCCAACAAAAATGTCTGAACGTCGTGGCGACGCCGAACCCGCTGCGCGAAAACGCGCCTGATTCCGTGGATCGCCGGAGCATGCCGGCGTGGTCTGCATCTTGCTCGCCAGTTCTGGCATGTCGTTCGGCGTCGTCGTTGCCCTGGGATTGCAAACGGTTTCGTCCATGACAGCACCGCATCTTCGTCCGGAGGTCATGCTCCGGCCGCTCGTCGAGCAGGCGGCCGACCGATCGCCGTCGATCCGCGAGCTGATCGATCGGATCGAGGCCTCGGACGTGATCGTCTACGTGCGGATGCGGCAGTTTGCGCAGAGCGACCTGAACGGTCGCGTCGCGCTGCTGTCGACGATGCCGGCTGGCCAGCGGTTTCTCGTGATCGAGCTCGCCTGCGGGCGCGCCGACGTCGTCACGCTGTCAACGCTCGGCCACGAGCTCTATCACGCCGTCGAGATCGCCGATGAACCGTCGATCGTCGACGCGAGTGGCCTGGCCGCCTTCTACGCGCGCGTCGGCTCGAGAACCGGCGACGTCCAGGGACACCTCACCTTTGAAACCCGCGGCGCAGAACAGATGGGAGTCAGGGTCCGCCGCGAACTGTTCACGACTCCAACGAGGCAGACATGGACCTTGAAGTGATCGCACGGCGGGTTCGCGCGGAATTCCGGGAAATGCCGGGGCTGCGACTGACGCCGGCGCAGGCCAGACGTTTGTGGGGTCTCGAAGTCGACATCTGCCACAAGGTGATCGACTCGCTGGTGGCGAGCGATTTCCTGCGCTGGACGCCCGCGGGCGCGGTCACGCGGGCTGAGTCGTGAGCCCTCAGTGTGGGACCGACGGGCCCATGGGGTGGGTTGGGTAAGACCGATCAGTCCGCCCCCACCCACCCTATGGGGCCTGTCGGTCTCACACTCCAGTCCGCGTCACTGCTTGGGTGCGGGCGCCTGGTCGCCTTTGGTTTGTCGCTTCTTGAACCGCCAGCCCTGCGCCGTCTTCACGAGCTCGTCCGAGTAGCTGGCCGACGTCGCGATCGTCGGCGGCTTGGCCGCAAAATCCACCAGCACCAGATACACCTGGCCGGTGGCGCCCTCCGCCGTCGGTGTGATCATCAGGTTGGTGTTCCAGTGCTTCACGTGCGCGCCCATCCCGGCGTGGAACGTGTTTGCGAACTTGACGATCGCGTCGTGACCGTTGTTGTTGTTGAACACGCCGTCGGGCGTGAACGTGGAGGCGTAGGCCTCGGTGTCGCCGGAATCCAGCGACCAGTTGTACTTCGCGTAGAGCTGCTGGATGTCGACGAAGTCCTGCGCGGTGAAATTCTTCGCCGCACCGCCCTGGGCCGACAGCCATGCCGTCCCGCCGACAATCGCCACGACACCGAGCGCGAGCAGCCGTCGAATGATCATGTTCGAATCCTTTCGCGGCGTATTGTAGCGGACCCGGAGAACAGCAACCGCAGAGAACGCAGAGACCGCAGAGAAGAGAAATGGAAAGACCTGCTTGAGCGGCCGCGCACAATTAAGAATTTGGAATTTTGAATTTCTAGCGAGTGAAGCGCAGGACTCCACGCGGCGAAGACAGACTGAGCGTGCTGCCCGAGAGCGTGACGGTACTGTCGCCACTCAGCAGCGTCGTATAACGGTTCTCGAATGCCATCGTCGGGCATGCGGCGCGCGTGCACGCCAGCGCGGGACCGGCAGTCAGCGTCTGTCCCGACAGCGCGAACGCGCCAACGCACGAATTGCAGTCCGTTCTCGTTGACAAGCGGCCGTCGGCAAGCATCAGGGAGTAGGTCGCGGCGGCAGGTGCCGCCTGCTCGGCTTCGCCGTTCGGCTGGATCGATACGACGTTCCAGGTACCTGAGAGCTGACCGGCCGTAATGGACTGCGAACCGTTCGCCGAAGACGATGAGGACGAAGGCAAAACGGGTGAGCCGGAGCAACCAACCGCAAGCGATGTCACCGCGACGAAACCAACGAAGGATCGAAACACACTCATGACCGATACATTCATACCGAGAGCTCAACCTGACCGCGCTCGTCCAGCACACCGCTGAAACACGAAAAGCACGACCCCAAGTCTATTATGGCTCAGGTAGTCGTGCTTCTGTAACGTCGCGACCCGGTTAACCTCGACTGCCAGCAATCAGGAATTCAGAATCGGGAATTTGGAATTAAGAATTCGTCGTCACGCGATAGGCGTGACATCCTGCCACGAATTCTTAATTCTTACTTCTTAATTCTGAATTGTTCCGAGCGCGCTACGTGGTCCGAGGCGCAGCCGAGGGACCACGGAGGGCGCGCGCCACCAGATTGCGCATCAGCGGCACCTTGTAGCCGTTGTGGCGCAGCGTCACGGCGCCCTG
>DATFXR010000174.1:0-7458 GCA_035315685.1 Vicinamibacterales bacterium
TGTCTCAGTCGCGCCGTCTGGCTCTATAATCTGGTTTCAGAGGTTTCAGAATGACGCGAGTCCTCCTCGTCCTTGCTCTCGCCGCTCTCGCGGCGTCGCCGATACTGGCCGGCGGCAAGGGGTCGGTCACGGGCGCCTACGTCGAAGCGCGCACCGCCGAGGTCTTCACCGGCGGCTGCATCATGAACAGCGAAGCCGAAACGATGGGGAAGCAGGCGCTGCTCGCCTGGAAGGTGGACAAGGGCAGCTTCAACGGCATCGCGATCGACGGCCTCTCCGTCGTCGCCGCGCTCGCGGGCGACAGGAACCTCGGCATGCTGGAGATGGGCGGCGACAAACCGGCTGTCCGCTCGGCGCTCTACGTCGATCAGCGCGCGAACGGCGCGCAGCAGATCGCGCTCGTCGCGATGGCAAACGAACTGTCGAACGGCCTCGTCGGCACGATCGTCGAGGTGACGCCCGCGCCGATCCAGTTCGCCGATCACGGCAGCGAGATCGTCGTCACCGCGGGTCCGGCGTCTCTCGATGTCAACAAGCACCTGACGCACGATCCCACGTGCGGCGCGATGCAGTGGTTCCATCCGTTCTCGACCGTCGACGCTGCGACAATCGGCGTCGCTGCGGAGCACGTGTTCTCGGGCAGCGTGCTCGGCACGAAGTGGAGCGATCCGAACAAGCGCTCGGCGTTCTTCGGGACGTTCACTTACTGACCTTGCCGGTCGGATGGGACCGATAGGCCCGTGGGCTGGGTAGGGCAGGACCGATCGGTCCGGGCCACCCACCCTGTGGGCCCACACTCCCACACACCTCTCTGTGGATCTCACTGACACTGTCGCCCTGATCACCGGCGCCAAACGCATCGGCGCCGTCGTGGGCCGCGAGCTTGCGGTACGCGGGGCGCACGTCGCATTCAGCTACGCGCGATCCAAGGCCGAGGCTGATGCCGCCGCCAGCGCGGTGCGGGCACTCGAACGCCGCGCGGCAACGTTCCAGGCGGACCTGTCGAAGCCCGATCAGGCGACGGCGCTCGTCGACGCGGCGGCCGCCAGCCTCGGGCGACTCGACATCCTGATCAACATGGCGTCGGTGTACAAGCAGCGTTCCTTCGACGACCTCACCGTCGTCGACTGGAGCGCCGTCCTCGACGTCGATCTCCGCGGCGCATTCCTGTGCTCGCACGCGGCGGTGCCGCACATGCGCCGGCAGGGAGGCGGCCGCATCATCAGTTTCAGCGACTGGATCGCACGCAGCGGCCGGCCGCGCTATCTCGGCTACCTGCCGTACTACGTCGCGAAGGCCGGCATTGTCGCGCTCACGGAGGCGCTCGCGGCGGAGCTGGCGGCCGACAACATCCTCGTGAACGCGATCGCGCCGGGACCGATCGTCGCGCCGCCCGGAACCTCGGAAGAGGAGGCCAGAGCGGTCGAGGATGCGACACCGCTCGGACGGTGGGGCGGCGAGATCGAGATCGCGAAGGCCGTGGTGGGATTGCTCGACAGCGATTTCATCACTGGCGAAACAGTCCGCGTCGACGGTGGCCGGCACCTACGATAGTCGTCAGGCGTCAGTCGTCAGTCATCAGTCAGTCGCAAGTCGTCGCCCGGAGTGACTAACGACTTTCGACTATCGACTGATGACTAGCTTGCTGACGACTGAACAGTTCCTGCATCGACGCCAGCGCGCCGTTCAATTCGCGGCGGTCCCGCGCGAAGCAGAAGCGTACATACCCTTCGCCGCCTGCGCCGAAGTCCACACCAGGCACGCAGCCAATCCGGCCGTTCCTGATCAGGAACTCGACCATCCGCCACGACCGCGACGTCGTCCCGCGGGCGCCCGTCTCCCAGTCCGGATCGATTTTCAGAAAGGCGTAGAACGCGCCCGCTGGCGGGCGGCCCGAGAACACGCCGGCGGCGTGTTCGCGGACACCGGCGTAGAAGAGATCGCGGCGCGCGCGCAGCTCGGTGCGGAACTGCGCGATGCAGTCCTGCGAGCCTTCGAGCGCGCCGATGCCGCCGAATTGCACCACGGACGCGACGTTGCTCGCCGTGTAGAAGAGGATCTTCTTCGCGCGGTCGCGGATCGTCGCGTCCTTGATCGCGACGTATCCGAGGCGCAGCCCGGTCATCGCGTACGACTTGCTGAACGTGTAGAAGGGAATCGTCCGGCCGTACATCCCCGGCAGCGATGCCAGGCTGATCGGCTCGCCGTCGAACACCACGTCCTCGTACGCCTCGTCCGAGATCACCCAGAGATCGCGTTCGCGCGCGATCGCGGCGAGACGCTCGATGTCCTCGCGCATCAGCACGCCGCCGGTCGGGTTGTTCGGCGAGTTCACGTAGAGGCCGCGCGTCCTCGCCGTGATCTTCGACTCGAGATCCGCGAAGTCGGGACGCCAGCCGCGCTCTTCGACCAGGCGATAGCCGACCGGCACGCCCCGCGCGGCGAGGATGTTGCCCGCGGTCGGCGGCCACTCGGGATCGGGAATCAGCACTTCGTCACCCGGCTCGACGATCGCCATGCAGACGATGTAGAGGCCATGAATGCCGCCGTGCGTGACGAGCACGTCGTCGGCGTCGTCGACCGGGATGCTGTTGCGGGTGCGCAGCTTTTCGGCGATCAGCTCGCGCAGCCGAGGCACGCCGTTGGTCTGCAGATAGTGAGACTTGTTCTCCGCGATCGCGCGCGTCATCGCCGACTTCACGGTGTCGGGTGCGTCGAAGCTGACGTCGCCCTGGTCGAGACGATACGGATCGGCAACGGAATACATCATGTCGCGGATGCGGATGATGCCGGAGAACGGTACCTGATCGAGATACGAAGCCATGATGCCAGCGTACCGCCAAACCCCACGATTCTGGAAACCGCGGAGCATGCCGAGAACGCAGAGTCTCTTTGTACAAGAAATCTCTGCGGTCTCCGCGGTTGCCTTTCCGTCGGCGGTCTTTGCTCTACTGGCGGTAGGCGAAGTAATCCGCGACGTCTTTCGCCACCAGGCCGATGGCGTTCTCGAGCATTTCGCCCGAACCGAAGTGGTTGCCCGTGAAGATGCTGACGACGATCGTCCGGCCGTCGGCCTCGAGCACGCCGACGTCGTCGCCGACGTAGGGGAGAAAGTCTCCGGTCTTGTGCGGGATGGTATAGCCGGTGAGGTAACGCGGGATGCGTGTGCGATAGAGCTGGCCGCGCATGATCCTGAGCATCAGGGCGGAGGACTCCTTGTCGACGAGCATGCCGCGCTCCATCATCTCGAGGAGCCGTCCCATTTCGCGCGGCGTCGACAGGCCGAACGGATACTTGCCCTCGCGATAGAACTGCTCGGTCGTCGGTGCGGAGCGCAGCTGCGGAAACCATTTCGACGGCACGTTCATCGCACGCGTCTTCTGCAGCCCCATCGCTTGCATGCGCGCATTGACCGCATCGGGACCGCCGACCATCCGGTACAGGACCTCGGTGGCGGTGTTGTCCGACACGATGATCATCATCGTGATCAGATCCTTGACGGTCATCACCGCGCCCGGATCGAGGCGCTGGATCGTTCCGGTTCCGGGCTGCGAATCGGCCTGCGCGAAGGTGTACTGGTCGGTCAGCTTGAACTTGCCTGCCTTGATCTGCTCGAGCGTTTCGATCATCAACGGGATCTTGATCGTGCTCATCGTCTCCATCTGACGATCGGCATCGATCGCGATCTCCTGACCGGTCTCGAGCGACTTCACGTAGATGCCCCACGTCGCGTTCACGCTCTTCGTCGTGCGCTCGATCGACGCCTGCAGCCGCTGTACCGGCGACTGCGGCTGCCCCGCGTCAAGTGTGACTCCCGCGATCGACAGCAGCCCGAGCGCCACGGAAAGCAACCGCAGAGCGCGCAGAGCGTAATTCTCTTTGTTGTTCTCTGCGGTCTCTGCGGTCTCTGCGGTCTCTGCGGTTGCTTTCCCCCGCGTGCTCGGGTTCATGCGGTCACTCCCACTTTCTCCACAATCGTGGTGAGCACCTGCTGGGCACGGCCGATTGGCAGATTGCTGATGTAGAAGTGGCGGGCGCCTGTGTCGATCAGCGCGCGGATCGTGCGGGCGCAGACTTCTTCCGGTGTCGCGCCGGCGGCAAAGTCGCGCGTCAGCCCGTCGATCGGCACCGGCAGAAAGCCTTGCAGCGTCTGCAGCGTCCGCGGGTTGGCGCTGCGGTAGAAGAACACGCCGAACATGCCCGGCAGCGTCAGGCCGCGCCGCGCCGCAGCGCTCGTGAACCGCGCGACCTTGTCGGCGTCGTGATGGCTGACGACCTGGGTCAGGAAGAACTCGGCGCACAGCTCGGCGTCGGTGAGGAAGTCAACCTGCCGCTCCGGATCGGCGTGCGGGTTTGCCCAACCGCCCATCGTCAGCGTGCGGTCGCGCTCGCGCAGCATCCGGCGCAATTGCCAGGCGTGCGCGACCGAGCGCGGCCGACCGACGCTCTTGTCGCCGCCGAGGACGACCAGCGCCGGAAAGCCGTGCTGACGCGCGCGCTCCGCGTACGACAGGCAGTACTCGAGCGAGTGCTTCGACGTCAGAAACGGCACGATCCGCTCGCGCGGCACGTCCTTGCCGAGATTGATGACCAGGTGCCGCAGGTTGTCTTCCTCGTCTGCGCCGACTGCACTGTCGGTGAGGAACACGAAGGTGTCCTGGCGCGTCAGACGCCGTACAGCGTGATACGTGTCGATCCAGGCATCCATCCCTTCAGCGCGGGCCAGTTCCGCACGCGGCGGACGGAGCTCGGCCGCGAGGACCGACGAGTTCGAGCGGAGCGCCGACAACAGATCCATGCAGCGTGACTCGGGACTTAATATACCGTGCCGATGACGCCCTCCGCGCTGCGCGAGGCGATCGGGCGGTTTCCGTCGCTGCCGCTGGTCGCCGTGCCGACGCTCGTCGAGCCGCTGCCGCGGCTGCGTGAGGCGCTCGGCGGCGGCCCGCGCCTGCTCATCAAGCGCGATGATGCGATTGCGTTCGGGTTCGGCGGCAACAAGGTCCGCAAGCTCGCGCTGGTGGCGGCACACGCGCAGGCGGACGGTGCGGACACCCTGATCACGGCGGGTGGCGTTCAGTCCAATCACGCGCGCGCGACGGCTGCCGCCGCCGCGCGGCTCGGCATGCGCGCCGTGCTGGTCGCAAACGGCTCGGCGCCCGAACCGCCGACCGCGAATGCGCTGCTCGATCGCCTGCTCGGCGCCGAGATCGTGTATGTCGATTCACGCGATCAGCGCGCGCCGAAGATGGACGAAGTCGCCTCGCGGCTGCGTCGCGAGGGTCGCCGGCCGTTCACGATTCCGGTTGGTGCGTCAACGCCGCTCGGCGCACTCGGCTACGTGCTCGCCGTCGCGGAGCTCGTCGAGCAGATTCCGCCGCCCGACGTGGTCATCCATGCGACTTCGTCGGGAGGAACGCAGGCGGGACTCGTCGCCGGCTGTCAGCTGCTGGGACTGCCGACGCGCGTCGTCGGGATCAGCGCGGACGAATCGGCTGCGGCGCTCGAGTCGACGATCGCGACGATCGTCGGGGGGGTTGGTGATTTGATCGGCGGACCCTCAGCGGTCGCGCGAGGGCGCCAGCTGAGCGACGACGCGATCAAAGTCGACGACTCGTTCGTCGGCGAGGGTTATGGCTTTCCGACCGCCGCGTCGCGCGAAGCGATCGATCTGGCGGCACGCTGCGAAGCGATCTTTCTCGATCCCACCTACACCGCGAAGGCGATGGCCGGTCTGATCGCGTCTGTTCGCGACGGGCGGTTCACCGAGAGCGAGACGGTTCTCTTCTGGCATACCGGCGGGCAGGTTGGACTGTTCGCGTGAGCGGCGACGTCATTCGCGCAGTGGGAAAGCAACCGCAGAGTACGCAGAGAGCGCCGAGTAGTCTCTGAAGAAGCCCTCTGCGGTCTCCGCGGTCTCTGCGGTTGCTTTACGCAGGAATGTTGCGCTGCCGCTGTTTCAGAACTTCGTCGATCAGAAACAGATCGGTCAGCAGCGCGCGCAGGTGGATCGAGGCGTTCAGGTTGTCCACCACCTGGGAGCTGATCGCCGGCTGCGCCAGCACCAGTTGAATCGCAGCCTGCGCGTGGCGCGCGTCTGCGTCGACGACGGCGTTGAACCCGCGGTACGGCGCCGCCGACTCGACGCCCAGGCGATCGACGAAGCTGTTCAGGAAATCGCCGAGACCGCCGAGCGCCTGGTCGCAGCGCTCGAGGTAGTGGCGCGCCTGCCGGCCCGAATCGCTGCCTTGATCGGAGGGAAGACCCTGGGAGGCGTACGCCAGGAAATACTCGTACGCCTCCTCGATGATGTCGATGCGCGCGTGGAGCTCGGCGAGGCTCTCCGCCGCGCTCACACGTGACCAGCCGGCTTCGTGGCGCCGGATCCGGTGCTGCTGAGCGGCCAGCGGTTCGGCTCGTGGTGCTCGAGGTACTGCCGCCGCGTGATCCAGCCGACGAGCATCGCCTTCGTGATCCACCACTTCTCCGGGCGGACCGCGAAGTAGACGTGCGCGATGACCAGGCCGACCAGCGCCACGCCGGCGAGACCGTGGATTACGTAGGTGATACCCCACGTCGAGTCGCTGAAGAGATACGGATTGCGCTCGAAGAGCGGCGTCCGCACGCGCTTCAGCATGAACAGCCCGGTTGCGATGACCGAGAGGCTGGTCACGACCTGCGCAAGGTGATAGAGGCGGTTGCCAATCGGATACTTGGCCGGCTTCGGGCCCGGCACGTCGTAGCCGAGCTCGCGCATCACGTCCGCCTTGATCTCCGGGATATCCTTCGGCCCCACCCAGATCGACCAGAAATCCAGGAAGAACGAGGCATGGATGATGTGAAAGAGAATCGCGGCGGTGAGCACGAGTCCGGCGATCCAGTGCCACTGCACCCAGGCGAACTTGATGCCTGCGACCGGCAGGAAGGCGGTGAACAGCAGCGTGAACATCGCCGCTGCCATCACCCAGTGGAAGGTCCGCGCGGTCAGGTTGTGGCGCTCGATCTTGTCCGGCAGGTTCCTGTACGTGGCTTCAAGGGCGTCAGTTTCCGCCGCCGGACGCTTGCGATGCGCCGAAAACAGCATGTAGCTCGCGTGCGCCACGAAGAAGAGCACGCCAGCGAAGAGCGACGCCCAGAACAGGTTCCATGAGACGTGAGTCAGCACCCACTCGCCCCACGGGCTCCGTCCCCACCTTAAGAGATCCATTGGCCCCCCTTGGTTGCTAAACCCCTGCAGCCGGCAATTAAGAATTAGGAATTTGGAATTAAGAATTCGTCGTCACGCGATAGGGCGTGACATCCTGCCACGAATTCTTGATTCTTACTTCTTAATTCTGAATTGTTCCGAGCGCGCTACGTGGTCCGAGGCGCAGCCGAGGGACCACGGAGGGCGCGCGCCACCAGATTGCGCATCAGCGGCACCTTGTAGCCGTTGTGGCGCAGCGTCACGGCGCCCTG
>DATFXR010000175.1:0-5827 GCA_035315685.1 Vicinamibacterales bacterium
CGTCCCACGAGCCCGCCTCCGCTCGCAAACTCGTACACGAGAATCCGCACGATCGCCTTCGCGCTACACCGTCAGCTGCTGCAGATGAAAATGGTGCTTCCCGAGCTTGCCGCCATAGTTGCCGGCGCTGATCTCCACGACACCCGGACGCGACGCCGCGTCGATGCCGGCACGCAGGGCGTTCTCGATCGACTGACGATCGAGACCATCGACGACGATCTCGAGCACGGCATTGACGCCGGCCGGCAGCGCGCTCGCGACGTCGGCGCGGCCGCGCAGCGTCGGGCAATAGGCGTCGTTGGTCGAAGCGACCAGCTTTGTGTAATGCTTCGCCCCGACCTTGCTGCCGCTGCGGACGATGCCGCCTGGAAACGGCAGAATGACGCCGTGCACGTGGCGCATCGCCTCGGACGCGGCTTCCGCGGCCGCGAGGGCGGCTGCCTGATCGCTCGCCAGAATCAGAAGATTGCCGCCGCCGATCGCTCTCTGCACGCCGAAGGTCTCCTGCACCAGGAACTCACCCTCCATGACCGGAATGCGCCAGTACCGTTTGCCGTCGAGGAACTTGCTGGACTGGTACTTGTCGCCGAAATGGCGCAGCAGACCGCCGACCGGAACGCGCTCCTCGCTGTCCGGAAGGCCGTCGAAACACGCGGTGGTCGGGCACGTCAGGACGCTCTGGCCGACGCGATCGACGAGGCGCTGACCGAGGCCGGCCGCGTCGAACGCGAACAGCAGGACGCTGACGCCCGGCCGGCCGTCGGGCGTATCGTCGGGAGCGAGCTCCGCTTCGATGCCCGCTTCGACCTTGCAGCCGATCACCGAGGTGGCGAAACCGGTCATCGATTGCGCGGCCGTGCGCGCCCAGCCCGGCGAGTGCGCCGTGATGACGACGCGCGCCGCGCGCATGTCGAACGCCTCGGCAAACGTGTCGGCGATGCGCGGTCTCAGGGCTTCGGAACCTTCGGCGCTTTGATGCGACCCTCCCAGAGGCTCTTGTTATTTTCCTCGCAGGAGTACTCCATCATCTCCCAGTCGGGCCTCAGGGTGAAGGTGCGGGTGTTGGTGATCGGCTTCGTGTACGTCTTCGGATCCTCGACCGTCATCTCGAACGCGATGTGCCCCAGATCGGGCCGGGTGAAGCGCTGGACAACATGCAGCTGATCGCTGTGCGGATGGCCGATCGTATCGAGCCGCGTGCGGCCGTTGAAGTTGACGGTGTCGATGACGAGGTTGTCACCGTCCCAGTGGCCGACCGAATCACCGAACCAGGTCGGAATGCCTTGACGGTGCGGACGTCCGTCGATCGGCACGACGACGAACCAGGAGTTCTGCTCGAAGAGGAATGCGAAGTACTTGTCGTTCTGGATGATTTGCATCGGCTCGGGGGTATTGACCGAGCGCGTGATCCCGAACGGCAGGCAGGCGCCGGTATAGTCGCCTTCCGCCGCGTCGTACTTCTTCCACTCCGCCTCGCCCCACGGCGTGAACGGCAGGACGGCCATTCCCTTCTGATCTTTGCCGTCCTTGCTCATGTCCGGCACGTACGGCTTGGACCAGACGCCACTGAAGTCGACCTTGCCGGCCGCGGTCCGCGGCGCGGGGCCGGCCGGCGGCTGAAAGTCGCGCTGCGCGGCAGCAACGGCAGAGAGCCCGATCGCGACGACGACGCCGCCGATCACACGCGCCGAAGAGTGGCGGATCATCGGCGTCTACCGCTTCGGCAGCGGCGGTGGCGGCGGATTGTCACCGCCCGAGGATCCAGCAAACACGCTGCGTCCGTCTGCCAGCTTCACCGTCCGCGCGTTGCAGGTCTTCGAGCCGTCCTTCGCCAGCGCGCCATCGATCGTGATCGTGTCGCCGACCTTCAGCGAATTGGGACTCCAGCCGTTGCGCGTCAAGGTGTTCGGCGGGCCGCCCTCACACTGCCACGCCTGCACGGCACCCTTGTCGTCCTTCACGTCCAGGTAGATCCAGATGTGAGGGTTCGCCCATTCGAGCTTGGTCACCGCGCCCTGCAGCGTCACCGGCTTGCTGGCGTCGAATTCCGCGGCGAACGAGTGATGAGCCGCCACCGGCTTGACCAGCACAACGGCGAGAAGGACGCCGAGCATTCGATGCATCTTCATAAGCGCTCCCGCTGGGAACGTCTTGTACACCAGAGGCTTCGCCCGCGCAAGGGAATCGCGCAATTCGGAATTAGGAATTAAGAATTAAGAATTCGCGACCTCGTGCGTGCATTCTTAGTTCTCAATTCTCAATTCTTGATTGGAACGTGTGGTCACTCGTTCGGATGCCACACGAGGATCTCCCCTCGTCCGGGAACGGCCGCGTCGCCCGTGTAGCGTTGATACGTGCCCTGCCGTTCGTCGAACGGGAGCGCGCAGCCGAATGCCGCCAGGCGGCGGGCGTAGAGGCGCATGAACGTGGGGTTGTAGCTGGCCGCGTAGGTGAAGGTGGGCAGCAGCGGCAGCGGCTTCAGCGACACGATCGTGCCGCGGTTCATCCACGCGCCGGTTCGCAGTTCAGCGCCCTGGCGCAGCACGATCGTGCCGCCCTTCATCTGCAGGCCGGCGAAATCGCGCACCGGCCCGCCGACAACGATCGTGCCGCGCTTCATCCGCATGCCGACTTCGAGGCCCGCCGCGCCGTCGATGAGGATGATGCCATCCCGCATCCCCGACATCGCGCCGCGGTACGCGGCGCCGGCCTGGCCGCCCGCGTTGCCGTGCACGCGGATGACACCGCCGGCCATCTCGGCGCCGAGCCAGTCGCCCGCATCGCCGGCGACCTCGATCGTGCCGCCCTGCATCGCCGACCCGAGGTGCATGCCCGCATTGCCGTGGATGCGCAGCACGCCGCGCGTCATTCCACGCCCCATCCACTTGACACGTCCGACGTCGCCGCGAACCTCGACCTCCTCGCCCGGATCGCCGTCGACCGCGAAGAAGTCGTCGAGGCGCCGCTGCCGCTTCCCGAGGAATACCGGCAACGCGCGAACCTCGTCGATCGTCAACCGCGCGATCGTGTCCGGGGACAGCGCCTCTGCTTCGAGCGGCACCGTCGGCGGTTCCTTCAGCGTCAGCGTGATCATCAGCGTGATTCTAGTTGTGCGGGGCGCCGCCGACACCGCGGAGCGCGCAGCGACCGTTGCGTGCCCTGCGGGTCGGCACACCGCTCGCGCTCACCGCGTCGCAACGACTTCAGGATGACGCAGGCGCTCGATCTCGACCGGGTAGTTCGCGAACGACATCGTGTAGACCTTCTCGAACAGCGGCCGGATGTAGTCCTCGATCGCCGGGTCGCACGGCGGGCGGACGATGAGTTCCCTGCCGTCGACGACCTCGCGGACGTCGCCTTCCTCGACGACGATCGCGCCGCCTTTGATCACGTAGCGGGGATACGAGAACAGGAACCCGTGATCGGGTTTCACCGGATAGATCGTGACGTCGGCGTCCGCGCCGACGCCGAGATGCCCTTTGTGCGCGAGGCCGAGCGATCGCGCCGGACCGGCCGACGTGATGATCGCGACCTCCGACAACGTGTACTCGCGATCGAGCTCCGCCAGCAGGATCCGCTGCTGCGCCTTCTCGGGCAGCAGCCGCACCTGCGCTTTGCGGGACTCGGCGTGCATCAGCATGTGGATGATCTCGGGATACCGCCAGAAGCAGCCGCCGTTGGGATGATCGGTCGTCAGAAAGATCCGCCACGGATCGTCGATCAGCAGCAGCAGCTCGAGGCCCACCGCCCACTGCACGGCGTTCACGATATTCCGATCCTTGTAGACGTAGGGCACGATCCCGCAGCCGGTCTCGTTCTCGACGTCGAGGTTTCCCCACTTGCGGCCGGTGAGCTGATACAGCAGGTGCTGCCACGGACCGTCGGCAGTGATCGTCACCGCGTCGCCGAACAGCACCGCGCCGGCATCCGTGGTCAGATTCCGGTTCGCGTTGAACGCATCGGCGACCCGCGATGCCGCGGAGCGCATCGTGCTCCAGTCGTGGCCACCGTAGGCGTGGAACTGCAGGTGCGCCAGATGCGCACGATGCCCCTGCAGCACGTTCATCGTCTCGATGGTCGTCTCGAAGTTGCCCGGTACGCCGAGGTTGTTGCAGTGCAGGTGGACCGGGTGCGGGAGACCGAGATCGTCGGCGATGGTGGCGAGGTTCTCGATGATCATCGCCGGCGTGACCGTCTTGTAGCCTT
This sequence comes from Vicinamibacterales bacterium, assembly GCA_035315685.1. GTDB lineage: Bacteria > Acidobacteriota > Vicinamibacteria > Vicinamibacterales > CAVVIG01 > QHWK01. Next base: position 4,207 of record DATFXR010000175.1, read on the forward strand.
CGATCGGCCCGTGCAGCGTGTTTGCGTTCTTGCCCCACTTCCACGCCTCGACGCCGCCGGGATTGACCGCCTTGACGCCGAACGCCTTCGCCGCCCACACCAGCCACGCCACGACGTGGCGCGCGCGCTCGACCTCGCCCGCCTCGAGCAGGTCGAGCACCAGCTCGTTGTTCGCCATCAGCACCAGCGTCGTCTTGTCGACGATCGGGATGTCGTGCAGTTCCTCGTGGGTGTGGCGCGCGGACAGGATCGGAACGGCCGCTTCATTGACCGTCGTCCAGCCCATGCCGGCGTAGAGATAGCCGGTTGCGAACGTGGTCGGCGTCATCCCGCCGAGGCCGGCGCGGCGATCGGCGCGGTGCAGGAATTTGCGGGCCGCGCGCTGATTCTCGGGGACCAGGCCGCGCGCGAAGTTCAAAGCGCCGCCGGCGACGTGCGTGTGGACGTCGACGCCGCCGGGCATCACGACCATCCCGCTCGCGTCGATGGTGCGGACGCCGGAGTCGAGATCGCCGTCCGCGACGATGCGACCGTCAGCGACGCACAGGTCTTTCACGATCCCGTCGATGCCGTTCGCAGGATCGTAGACGGTTCCTCCGGTGATCCGCAGCATGGATTCCAGCGTTCAGCGCGGCCACGAAGGCACGAAGACACGAAGACGAAACCCACTGCTCTTCGTCCCTTCGTGAGCAATGTTCTTCGTGCCTTCGTGTCTTCGTGGCAACACGAACTGCCGCGACGGACTCACTTACGCGATCGCCATCATGCCGCTCGGCGCGGGCGTCCATGCCGGCTTTCCGGCGACCGCCCGGCGGATGCGGCGGACCACTTCCTCGTCGGTGGGATACGGCGAGACGAGCGCCGGCCGCAGCGGCAGCGGGATTTCATCCATGCGGTACGCCGTTCCGCGCGCGCTGACACCGGTGACCGCCGTGGTGATGTGCACGCGCGCCAGCCGGCTGGTGTGCGTCACCTTCGGATCGAGGACGATGGTCGGAATCCGCGCGAGATGCTCGATCGCCGGCTGCGGCATCGTCGCGCCCGGATCGGCGCCGAGCACCAGCGTCGCGTCGTTGTCCCCGCGCACCAGCAGGTCAACGGTGGAAAACTCACCCGGGTTGAAGCGCGGATAGCCGCGCGACAGATCGACGCCGAACGGGTAACCGGTGCTCCACCGCAGCACGACGTCGGCGCCGGTGACGTTGCCGTGACCGCGCATCGGCATGCACACGAACTTCGTGAACGCGTTCATCTCTGCGGTCAGATTGAGGATCGCGCCCGAGTTCATGTGCTTGCCGCGGGTCATCGACACGCCCATGCCGAAGAAGATGACGCCGAACCGCGCCCGCTTCATCCGATCGACGATGTCCTGCAGCCGCTCGACGCTGACGCCCGTTTCCGCGACGAGCGCGGGATCAACCGGCTGCCCTTTCACCAGCGCCCGCAGCGTCGTCGCCAGCTCGAAGTCCTTGCCCGGCCGGATCTGGAGGAAGATGTCCGCGGCCTTCGCGCTCGGCGTTTCGCGGATGTCGACGAGCACCATCGTCCGGCCCTTGCGGCCTTCGGGTACGAACTTTCCCTTCGGCGTCAGCGTGTATTTGCTGAAGTGGCGCGGGTGGCA
>DATFXR010000176.1:0-4837 GCA_035315685.1 Vicinamibacterales bacterium
CTGCGCTTCCTGCGTCGGGCTGACGCGTCCGTCGGGATACAGGATCACGACCCGGGTGTTCGGCACGCGGTAGAAGGCGTGCCCGACGGCGCTGCCGGTGTCGCCCGACGTCGCGACGAGAATCGTGAGCGGATCGTGGCCACGATGCAGCGCCGCCATCAGCCGCGCCATCGTGCGCGCGCCGACATCCTTGAAGGCGAGAGTCGGTCCGTGAAACAGCTCGAGCGCGTAGATTCCCCGCTCGATCTCGACGAGCGGGATCGGAAAGTTCAGCGCTTCGACGACCACCGCTTCGAGCGTGGCCGGATCGATCGCGCCGCGTGCGAACGGCCGCAGCGCGCGAAGAGCAGTCTCGGTCAGGGTGCGCCGCGGGAGCCGCGCCAGCTCGGCGTCCGCCCACGGTTCGATCGATTCGGGAACGTAGAGTCCACCATCCGGCGCAATGCCGTCATAGAGGGCCGTGGTGAACGAGACCGGTTGTCCGTTCCGCGTCGTCAGGAACCGCATGAGCCCGGTGCCGCGCTACACATGCAGCGCCGGACCCTTCGGATCTGCCGGCGCCGCGACAATGCGCGCGCCCTGCGGGGCGATCGGCGATACATAGGTTTTCGGTGCCGCGCCGCCGATGTGCTGCGCGACCGCCGCGGCCATCGCGCGCGCCACCAGTTCGGCGCTTACCGCTGTCCGGCAGAGCGCGAAGAGCGACGGTCCCGATCCCGACAGGCTGCAGCCGAGCGCGCCCGCACCGACAGCGGCCTGCTTGATTGCTGCCAGGCCGGGAACGAGCGGCGCACGTCGCGGCTCGGCAATGGTGTCCTCGAGCGCGCGCGAGAGCAGATCGAAGTCGCTGCGATGCAGCGCATCGACGAACGCGCCGAGATTCGCCCACTGGCGAATGGCGTCGCCGAGCGGCACATGCGTGCCAAGGAGCGCTCGCGCGCGGGCGGTTTCGATCTCGAGGTCGGGATGGACGACGACCGCGGTCAGTCCCGCAGGGACCGGCAATCGAACGACGTCGGGTGGGTTGGCCACGCGAACGAGGACGAAGCCGCCATAGACCGCCGGCGCGATATTGTCGCCGTGCGCGGATCCAGCGCCCACGCGCTCGCCTTCGAATGCGCAGGTCATCAGCGTTTCGTGCGAGAGCCGCGCGCCGACCAGCTCGTTGACCGCAAATGCGGCGGCGACCGCGCTTGCCGCGCTGCCGCCGAGTCCGCTCGACAGCGGCAGGCCCTTGCGAATCGTCAGCACGACGCCACGGCGTTCGCCCACTGCGTCGAGCAGCGCCTGCGCGGCGATGCCCGCCGTGTTCTTAGACGCATCGCGTGTCAGGCGGCCGTTATCGCCGACGATCTCGTCGATCCGGACGCCAGTCCCGGGCGCCAGGGCGGCGGTCACGGCGTCACCCGGCGCGTGAAGCGCAAATCCGAGCACATCGAATCCGCACGCCACGTTCGACACGGTGGCCGGCGCGAAGGCGGTGATCGATTCGTTGGACTGACTCATCCTGGTCCGCGGTGGTACCGCCGTTTGATTGTCGGGATCAAGTACTCGTGAAACGCGCGCTCGAAGTCGTACTTCGGCGCGAAGCCCCAGTCCGCGCGCGCCGACGAGTCGTCGACCGCAGCCGGCCACGAATCGACGATGCCCTGCCGCTTGGCGTCGACCTTGAAGCCGATCGCCGCGTCCGGAAACGCGGTCGTGACCTCGCTGCAGATGTCTTCGGCGGACGGATTGAAGGCCGAGAGATTGTACGCCGTACGCGTGAGTCCGCTCCGGGGCGCGGCCGCGAGCGTGAGCAGCGCCTGCACGCCGTCCGGCATGGCCATGAACGGAATCGTCGTATCCGGACGGACAAAGCAATCGTACCTCTCGCGCTTCGCGGCCGCGTGGATCATCTCCGGCGCGTAGTCGGAGGTGCCCCCCGACGGCAGGGTCACCGCTGAAATCAGGCCGGGGAATCTGACGCAGCGGAAATCGACGCGTGCGATCGCGTCCGCCGACAGCTGCTTGTAGTGGCCCGCGTAGTACGCGCCCAACTGCTCGCAATAGAGCTTGTTGCAGCCGTACATCGTGATCGGATGCGCGAACTGATCTTCGGTGACGGCGCCGGCCCGCGCCTTCGCCTCGAGGCCGGACAGCCCGTATGCCGCAATCGAGGACGGATAGATGAACACGACGGGACGGCCGTGCGATTCACCCTGCCGTTGTGCGAACTCGAGCAGGTTCAGCGTCCCCTCGACGTTGACGTGATGCGCCGTGACCGGCGTGAACTCGGAACGGGTCGACAGGAGCGCGGCGAGGTGGAACACGCGATCGACTTCGAACTCGGCCAGCATGCGTTCGAGCAGGCTGACGTCGGTGATCGAACCGGTGAACTCGCGGGTGACGAGCGGCGCCAGCGACGGATCGAGCATGTTGACGTCGAGCGTGATGATCGGCGAACCCGATTCAGCGAGCCAGGTAACGAGCCCGTGGCCGATCTCCCCACCAGCGCCCGTGATGAGGACGACAGGTTTACGCATTCAGCTCCGCCGCCCGCCGCGCATCCGCCGCGTCCGGCCCTTCCTGCCGTTCCCGCCTTTCCTGCCCTTCCTGCCCCGTCAGGCCCCGCGCGGTCGCGAGCATATTGATCGCTGTGTAGACCACCACCACGATCACCAGCCAGCGGACGGCGCCGGGCGGCAACCAGGTGACGAGTTTTGCGGCGATGATCGCGGCGGGGAATCCCCCGAGGGCGAGACTGAGCGACGCCTGCGGGTGGTAGGTTCGCGAGCCGACGAAGCGCACGCTGCTGAACGGCATGAGGAACGCGCACGATCCCATCATGATCGGGAAGGCGGCGGTCGGGGCCATGCCAAGCAGGTAGACGAGAATCATGCAGGGCGCATACAGGCCGATGCCGAGCATCATCAGCGCGCCGAGGACGAAGTTCCCGGCCAGGCCGATGGCGAGACGGACGCCACTCAAGCCGAACGTTTCTCCGCCCGTTGGCAGCAGCTTCAGCTGCGTGAGCAGCATCATCGTCGCGGCGCCGATGAGCGCGAGCCCCATGCCGATCTGAATCTTGCCGCGCGGCCACTGGATCACCACGCCGGCCCCGAGCCACGATCCGGCCATCGACGCCGCAATCATCGGCATCAACGTCGTCGACTCGACCGGGACGAGCTGCGTGTAGATGAACGCCTGGGCAATCGTGGACAGCGTGTGGCCGACGTTCAGGGTGCCGGGGATCAGTTTCACCGGCACGAGATTGAAGAGCTTGTAGACGGAGGTCGTCGTCGCGAACGATCCAATCCCGAGCGTGTCGAAGAATGCCGTGACGAAGCCGATGGCGGTCTGGAGCGCGGAGGGCCGCACCAGCCCGCCGCGGACAATCGTGACGAGATACAGCACCAGCACGCCGACCAGGCCGCCGAGCAAGAGGGTCTTAGCGTCCATTGACGAACTCGTTGGTGTAGGTCTTCGACACGTCGATCGACGCACCACGGACTTTGTCCATCGACTGCGCCAGCAGCGTGCGGACCTCGGCAGCGCCCTCAGCCGCCATGATTCCATCGGGCGAGAACATCGGCAGCGACGCTGTCAGCGCCGCGACGTACAGCCCGTCATCCTCGCCGCGGAACGTCTTCGGCGTGCGGTCGGCGATCTCCTGTGGCGAATGTGTCTGCATCCAGCGCAGGGTCCTCGTGATCGCCCGCGCGAGCTTTGCCGTCGTGCCGCGATTCGCGCGGATCCATCCGGTCTGGGCGTAGAGGACCGAGGCGGGATACGTGTCGGTGCCGAACGCCTGCTTCACGCCGGCAGCGGTCCGCAGGTCCGCGAGCACACGCACGCCAGCGTTCCGCTTCACGACGAGCGTGAACGCCGGGTCGGCCATCATGCCGGCGTCCACCTTGCCGTGCTCGATCGCTGCCACCGCTGTCGCCGCACTCCCGATCGCGGTGATGCTCACCGCATCCCCAGCGACGCCATTGCGCTGCAACAGATAGGTGAGCAGCATCTGCGACGACGAGCCCGCGGTCGTCACGCCGGCAACGCGGCCCTTCAGGTCGGCAATGGTCGTCACCTTGCCGGCGCTCTGCGGTGAGGTGACGAGGACCAGTCCGGGAAACCGCAACATGGTGACGAAGGCGGTCAGGCCGCGTCCTTCGGCCGCCATCTGAATGGTGTGATCATAGAAGCCGCAGACGACATCGGCGCTGCCCCCGATCAGCGCCTGCAACGCCTTGGAGCCACCGGCAAAGTCCTGCAGCTCGACGTCGAGCGCCTCTTCGCGATAGAACCCGAGCTCCTGCGCGAGCGTCGTCGGCAGATAGATCATCTGATTCTGGCCGCCGATCGCTATCCTGACGCGGACGCGGTCGCCGGCCTGATCACCGCGCCGGCCACACGCGCTGACAAGGACGCAAACGGCAACAAAGGCCGCAAGGGAAGCCAACCGGAGAGAGCTGAAAGCCCACCCGCCGTGGAAGGGATCGCGCCTTTCCTTTGCGTCCTTGGTTGTCCTTTGTGCCCTTGTCACAATCACTGTTTCCAGTGCAGCAACCATCGTTCGAGTCGAGTCACACCTGCACTGACGATGACGACGACGATTCCGAGCACCGTCATCCCCGCGAAAACACCTGTCGTGTCGAACGTGCCTTCGGCCTGCGAGATCACGTAGCCGAGGCCGCGCGTCGCGCCCAGATACTCTCCCACAACCGCACCCACCATCGCGAATCCGAGGCTCGTCTGCAGGCTGGAAAAGATCCACGTGAGGGCGCTCGGGACGAGCACGTGCCGCACGAGCTGCCGCTCGGTGGCGCCGAGCATCCGCACGTTGTCGATCAGCACC
>DATFXR010000177.1:0-37847 GCA_035315685.1 Vicinamibacterales bacterium
CCGGCACCGTGCTCTCCGGCGGGCGGCTGACCGGCACGGGCCTCCTGGCTACGGTGGACAACAACCCCAACTCGCAGGAGCTGCCGTATCACAAGTTCACGCTGTCCGGCGACGCGACGTATCTTCTGCACGGCGCGCTCGGCAGTCACGAATTCCAGGCCGGCGGGTTCTGGCAGAACGTCCACGAGGAATTCACGATCCACTATCCCGCCAACGGATTCTCGTTCGAGGACGACGTCCTGAAAGACGCCGCGAATCCCGCTGCCGGCGTGACGCCGTTTCATCGGGAGATCTTCGACGTCCCATCGGTGACGATGGCGTTGGGACGTAGTCGCAACGCGGCCGCGTACGTGCAGGATAACTGGCAACCGTCCCGCCGTCTCACCGCAAACATCGGCCTGCGTGTCGAGTCGGTGAGCCGCACGGATCTGAAGTTCAACGTCACGTCAGAGGATGCCACCCAGCTCGTGCCGCGCCTTGGTGCGACCTACATGCTGACCCAGGACGGCAGGAACACGATTCGCGGGACGTTCGGCAGGTATCTCGAAGTGCTGTCGGCCGGCAGCGCCTCCGTCGGTGCGACGGCGGCCGGGTTCAAAGACACCTACGACCTCAACCGCGACGGAAGCTTCAGCACGGTGTTCACGACGCCGGCGTCGAGCGCGGTCGCGGCCGATCGCGTGATCGACCCTGCGTATCATCAGCCGTACGCCGACGAGGTGTCGGTCGGCTACCGGCGGCAGCTGCCGTCGCTCGTCAGCCTCGACGTCACCTGGCTGCACCGGGAGACGAAAGACCGGCCGGTGCTGATCGACATCAACGGCATCTACGAAGATGGCGTGTTCAAGGGTTACAGGAATCCGAATTTCAACCAGATTTATCTGGTCACCAACAACCAGTGGAACTGGCTCGTCTACTCCGGGCTGGATGTCTCGATTGCCAAGCAGGGCGGCCGCGTGCAGTGGCTCGCGAGCTACAACCATCAATGGCGGCACGTGGCCGGGACGTTCGTGCCGAACGATCCCGCCTCGTTCATTCAGCCCGATGCGTTCCCGAATGACAAGGGCATCGGCACCACGCGCGCGCCGCTGTCGGTGCCGATCGAGTCGAACAGCCTGTCCGGCACCTACATGGCCGGTTCAGGACAATGGCGCGACAACGTCGTCAGCCTGAGCGGCAACGTGCTCGGTCCGTGGAGTCTCCGCGTCGCGCCGGCGATCACGTATCAGGATGGTCTGTGGTCGGGGCCGGTCGTCACGAGGATTTCCGCGCCCGACCCCGCCTTCGGTCCGACGACGGTCGTCCTCAGCAACGGACGCGTCGTGTCGAATCCGCTCGCCACGACGATCCGCTTTGCTTACCCGACGCGCGGCGACGGGCAGTTCGCGCTGCAGGGGACGTTCAGCGTCAACGTGCAGGTGTCGCGGGAGTTCGCGTTCGGCGAGCGCAAGCTCGTGGCGTCGTTGTCCGGCTTCAACCTCACGAACGCCGATGCGCCGCTCCAGCTCGCTCAGGGCGGGAACCAGCAGTACAGCAGCACGTATCAGCAGGGCATCATCGTCCAGCCGCCGCGCGCGGCGCAGGTGCTCGTCCGGTTCCTGTTCTAAGCCCAGGCGGGTGATGGATCCTCCACGGCTACGAGGTCGACGACTTGTGGTACGCACCACGCTGGTGGCGGCCTTGCTGGCGTCGTGGTGCCAGTCTGCGCTCGCGCTGAATCCGGCGCTCGACGTCAGTCAGTACGCGCACACCGCGTGGAAGATCCGCGACGGCTACTTCAAAGGCTACATCACCTCGTTCGCGCAGACCGCCGACGGGTATCTGTGGCTCGGATCGGAATTCGGGCTGATGCGCTTCGACGGCGTGCGATTCGTCGCGTGGCAGCCGCCAACCGGTCAGTCGCTTCCTACCAGCTACATTCGAAGCCTGCTCGCCGCCAGTGACGGCACGCTGTGGATCGGCACGATGAGAGGGATGGCGAGTCTCAAAGACGGCACGCTGACGCGCTATCAGCAGCTCGACGGACAGACGATCAATGCGCTCCTCGAGGGTCGTGAGGGAACTGTCTGGATCGGCAGTTCGACGGTGTCGAATGAAGGGAGACTTTGCGCCGTTCGGAAGAGCATTCTCGAGTGCGAGGCGGGGGATGGTCGCTGGGGCTCGGGAATTTTCTCCTTGTATCAGGACCGCAGCGGGACTCTCTGGGTCGAAGCGATGACCGGGCTGTGGCGTTGGAAGCCCGGGCCTCCGAGGCTACACCGTCTCGCTAGTGCGCTGATGGTCACCCTGGAGAATCTCGCCGAAGACGATGACGGCACACTCCTGATCGGAGGGCTCCCGGGAATCCAGCGACTCGCTGCCGGAAGTGACGAGGCGGAGTATCTCCGGGGTCGAACCCGGCAGTTGGACGTGACCCGGCTGCGCCGCGATCGCGATGGCGGTCTCTGGATCGGCACGGCGGACAGCGGCCTCTTCCACCTTCACGAGGGGCGGCTCGATCAGTTTGCCCAAGCTGAGGGCCTCTCGGCAAGTCTTGTCAACAGGCTATTCGAGGATCGCGAAGGAAATATCTGGGTCGCCACGGCGCAGGGCCTCGATCGCTTTCGCGAGCTTGCTGTCCGGACGATGACCGTCAAGCAAGGTCTGTCGAGCGACAGCGTAGCATCCGTACAGGCGTCAACGGATCACAGCGTCTGGCTTGCTACCGCCGGCGGCTTGAACAGGTGGATGAGCGACCACGTTCAAGCGTACGGCAACCCCCGTGCTCGGGTCGCGCGAAGCAGTGAGCACATCACCTCTCTTTTTCAAAGTCCTCGCGGACGAATCTGGGTGGCCACGCTTGATGGGCTGGTGTACGTGCAGAGCGACCGTTTGATTTCTGTGGACGGCACGCCCGCAGGCAACCTGTATTCTTTCGCCGAGGACGCGGCGGGCAATTTGTGGTTCGCCAATCAGGAACACGGTCTTGTTCGATTGTCGTCTCATCACGACCTCGTGCAAATTCCCTGGGCTCGGCTGGGTCGTAGCGATCATGCAGTGCAGCTGCTCGCCGATGGCATGCGTGGCGGCCTGTGGCTCGGATTCTTTGAGGGCGGCATCGCGTATTTTGCAGACGGGGAAATTCGCGCCTCCTACGGTGTTGCCGATGGGCTGGGCGAGGGCTTTGTCAGTGATCTTCAGCTTGACCAGGACGGTGCGCTCTGGGTCTCTACAGGCGGTGGACTGAGCCGGTTGAAGGACGGCCGCGTCACTACGCTGACCAGTAGGAATGGGCTTCCCTGTGACGGCGTACATTGGCTGATCAAAGACGATACGGATTCGGTCTGGCTCTACACGGTCTGCGGCCTCGTGCGTATGCCTCGATCCGATCTCGACGCGTGGAGTGCTGATCCGAAGCGGGCCATTCAGGCGATGGTGTTCGACGTCTCCGACGGAGTAAGGCTGATTTCGGTTCTTGGCGCTGGCGGCTACACCCCTCGCGTCACCAAGGCCTCGGACGGTCGGTTGTGGTTCTTGACTGGAGACGGCGTGAGCGTCCTGGATCCACGCCACCTGCCGTTCAACCGTCTTCCGCCGCCGGTGCAGATCGAGCGGATTACCGCCGACCGCCGCGGCGTGGAGTTAGACGCAGCGCGTCGTGCGACGCTGCCCGCGCTGACGCGCGACCTGGAGATCGAGTACACGGCGCTCAGCCTGGTCGCGCCAGAGAAGAATCAGTTCCGTTACAAGCTCGAAGGCTTCGACAGCGAGTGGCAGGACGTCGGCAATCGCCGGCAGGCGTACTACACCAATCTTCCACCGCGGAATTACCGATTCCGCGTCGTCGCCAGCAACAACAGCGGCGTGTGGAACGAGACCGGCGCCGCGCTCGATTTCTCGATCGCGCCAGCCTATTACCAGACGACCTGGTTCCGCGCGTCGGCGGTGATCGCGGCTCTGGCCCTGTTGTGGGCCGCGTATCAGTACCGTGTCCGGCAACTTGCGCACGTGTTCGACGCACGCCTGCAGGAGCGCGTCAACGAGCGGACGCGCATCGCGCGCGAGCTCCACGACACGCTGCTGCAAAGCTTTCACGGCCTGTTGTTCCGCTTCCAGGCGGCGAATAACCTGCTCCCCGATCGTGTGGCCGAAGCGCAGCAACATTTCGAGCACGCGATCGATCAGGCGGCGCAAGCGATCGCAGAAGGACGCGACGCGGTGCAGAACCTGCGCGCGTCGACGTCAGTCACCAACGATCTCGCGGAGGCGATCAGCACGCTCGGCGCCGAGCTCGCCGCCGCGCAAACGCCTGACACGAAGACCAAGCCGGCCGTGGTTGACGTCGCGGTCGAGGGCACGTCACGCGATCTCCATCCAATCGTCCGGGACGACATCTATCGGATCGCGGGCGAGGCGCTGCGCAACGCGTTCCGCCACGCCCGCGCGCGCCACATCGAGGTCCGGGTCCGCTACGACGACGATCGGCTGCAGGTACGCGTGCGGGACGATGGAACAGGAATCGATGCGGCGGTGCGCGACGACCAGCGCCCGGGACATTTCGGCCTGCCGGGCATGCGCGAGCGTGCCGAGCTCGCCGGCGGCCATCTCACGGTGTGGAGCGAGGTGGGGCTCGGCACGGAGGTCGAGCTGACGATTCCTGCAGCCGCGGCCTACGCGACGCCGCGGGCGCGCGGCCGCGCCTGGCTGTTTACGAAGAGAGCGAGCACGCGTTCGTGAAGACGACCTGCGGACGCGGGCGGATCGTCGTGGCGGGGCCCGTGCTGGCGTCGCTGCTGGCGTGGTCCTCGTCTGCGCTCGCGCTGAATCCGGCGCTCGACGTCAGTCAGTACGCGCACACGGCGTGGAGAATCCGCGAGGGCTTTGCCAAAGGGGTCATCGCCGCCATCGCGCAGACGCTCGACGGCTATCTGTGGCTCGGCACCGACGCCGGTCTCTATCGCTTCGATGGAATCAAGAGCGTCGCCTGGCAGCCGCCATCCGATCAATATCTGCCGTCCGACACGATCACCCACCTCCTGGCGGCCCGTGACGGAACGCTGTGGATTGGCACTGCCAAAGGCCTCGTCAGCTGGAAGGCAGGGAGGCTCACGCAGTATGTCGAGCTGGCCGGGCGTCGCATCGGCAGGCTTGTCGAGGATCGTGAGGGTTCGATCTGGATGCCCAGCGCTGCTGGCGAGTGGACGCTCTGCGAGATTAGGAACGGTGGCGTCCGATGCCATGGCGGCGATGGCGGCCCCGGTGCTGGCGTCATCGGACTGCATCAGGACGGCAGGGGCACTCTGTGGGCGGGAACCTCCAATGGGCTGTGGCGTTGGAAGCCAGGCGCGCCGCGATTCTATCCGCAGCCTGCGCAGCTAAACGGAATCCAGGGTTTCGCTGACGGCGATGACGGTGCGCTCCTTGTTTCTGAGGTCGGCGGCCTCAGACGATTCGTCGATGGCAAAGCGGAGATGGTTCATCCTTTTCCTGCATCGATGCAGCAGTTCGATCTCAACAAGCTGCTTCGAGATCGCGACGGCGGCATCTGGGTCGGCGGCACTATCGGTAGTGGACTGCTGCACGTTCACAAGGGCATGCGCGATGCATTTGCGGAGCCGGACGGCCTGTCTGGCGACGGCGTCACCGCGTTGTTCGAGGATCGCGAAGGCAGCGTGTGGGTCGCGACGCGCGACGGACTCGACCGGTTTCACGACACGGCAGTCGCGACGCTGTCTGTGCGTCAGGGCCTGTCGAACGCTGCCGTGCAATCGATCCTCGCGGCGAAGGATGGCAGCGTATGGCTCGGTACGTCCGACGGACTCGACAGATGGAAGAACGGCAGCATGACGGCGTACGGCGGCCAGCGCGGGCGGGCCGCTTCAGCCAGCGGACAGAGCGCTTCCCGCAACGTCCGGGTGATCACAGGGCGCGGGCTGCCCTCGGGTCCCGTGGCGTCGCTCTTTCAAGATCGCCTCGGACGCGTGTGGCTCTCGACGCGTCGCAGTGTCGGCTATCTCGACGGCGACCACGTTGTTCCCGTCGCCGGCCTCCCTGGAGGGCCCACTCGCGGCATGGTGGAGGACGACGAGCACTTCTGGTTCGCCAGTTGGAAACTTGGTCTGTTTCGCGTTTCCCCTGACGCTCGCCAAATCCAGGCGACACCCTGGGCAGGGCTGAAAAATCGGGACCAGCCTTCGGCTGTCGCGGCGGAATCGACACAGAAGGGCGTATGGGTCGGGTTTGTCCAGGGTGGCATCGTCCATTTCGCCGACGGCCAGGTCCGTGCATCGTTCGGTCCTCGCGAAGGACTGCCGGAGGGAACGGTTCGGCATCTTCGCCTCGCGCCGGACGGCGCATTGTGGGCCGCGACAGAAGGCGGGCTCAGCCGTGTGAAAGACGCTCGCGTGGCCACGTTGAACAGCGGAGCCGGGTTGCCGTGCGACGCCGTTCAATGGCTGGTCGAAGACGACGCGCGATCGTTCTGGCTGGGCATGCGTTGTGGCCTCGTGCGGATTGAGGGTGCTGAGATGGATGCGTGGGCAGTCTCGAGCGAAAAGCGCCACCACGTAACCCGAACCACAGTGTTCGATTCAGCCGACGGATTCAGGACCTATGTCGGAACGTACCCCGCTGAACCGGCCGTCAAAGCGGCCGACGGAAGGCTGTGGTTCATTTCTCCCGGTGGCGTCAGCGTCGTCGACCCGCACCACCTGCCGTTCAACACGCTGCCGCCGCCCGTACACGTCGAGCAGATCACGGCCGACCGCAGGACCTACGAGGTGTCGCCAGCGACGGCTGGTCACATGAGCCTGCCGCCGCTCGTGCGCGACCTGGAGATCGACTACACCGCGCTCAGCCTCGTCGCGTCCGAGAAGAACCGTTTTCGCTACAAGCTCGAAGGCTTCGACGCCGACTGGCAGGAGGTCGGCAATCGTCGGCAGGCGTTCTACACGAATCTTCCTCCACGTCAGTACCGGTTCCGCGTGATTGCGTCGAACAACAACGGCGTGTGGAACGAGACCGGCGCCGCGCTCGACCTCTCGATCGCGCCGGCGTACTACCAGATGACGTGGTTCCGCGCGTCGGCGGTGCTCGCGGCTCTGGCCCTGCTGTGGGCGGCATATGAGTACCGGGTCCGGCAGCTCGCGCACGTGTTCGACGCGCGGCTGCAGGAGCGCGTCAACGAGCGGACGCGCATCGCCCGCGAGCTGCACGATACGCTGCTGCAAAGTTTCCACGGGCTGTTGTTCCGCTTCCAGGCGGCGACCAACATGCTCCCCGAGTCCGACGTCAAACAGAAATTCGAGAGCGCGATCGATCAGGCGGCGCAGGCGATCGCTGAAGGACGCGATGCGGTGCAGAACCTGCGTGGCTCCACTACTGTCACCAACGACCTCGCCGAGGCGCTCAGCACGCTCGGCGGCGAGCTCGCGTCGGCGCAATCGCAGGCGGCGAATGCGAATCCGACGGTCGTCGATGTCGCCGTCGAAGGCACATCGCGGGATCTCCATCCGATCGTCCGCGACGACATCTATCGGATCGCCGGCGAGGCGCTGCGCAATGCGTTTCGCCACGCCCACGCACGCCACATCGAAGTCAGAATTCGCTACGACGACCCGCAGCTGCAGGTCCGCGTACGAGACGATGGCAAGGGGATCGACGCCGCCGTGCGCGACGACCAGCGGCCGGGACATTTCGGCATGCCTGGCATGCGCGAGCGTGCCGAGCTCGTCGGCGGTAAGCTCGAGGTGTGGAGCGAGGTGGGGCTCGGCACCGAAGTCGACCTGAGGATTCCAGCCGCCGCCGCATACGCGGCGCCCGGCGCGCGCCCCCGCCGGTGGCTGTCACTCAAAGGAGCTGGAGCGGATTCGTGACGAGGACGCGTCGACGCGAACGAGCGATCGTCGCCGTGGGCGCCCTGCTCGCGTCGCTGCTGCTGGCCTGCGTGCCGCCCGCGTTTGCGTTGAATCCGGCGCTCGACGTCACCCAGTACGTCCACAACGCGTGGAGAATCCGCGAAGGGTTCACGAAGGGATCCATCACCTCGTTCGCGCAGACGGCGGACGGCTATATCTGGCTCGGCACGGAGTTCGGCCTGCTCCGCTTCGACGGCGTGCGGACAGTTCCCTGGCAGCCGCCGCAGGGTCAGAGTCTTCCCTCGACGTACATCATGGCCCTGCTCGCCGCGAACGACGGGACGCTCTGGATCGCCACGCTGGACGGCGTGGTGAGCTGGAAGTCCGGAGCGCTCACCGTGTACCCGGAGCTCGCCGGAATCTATGTGTCGAAGTTCCTCGAGGATCGCAGCGGCGCGATCTGGCTCGCCGGGCAGACGATCGGAAAGCTGACGGGCCGGCTCTGCTCGATCCGCAGCGGCGCCATCCAGTGCGACGGGGCAGATGGCAGCCTGGGGATAGGGGTCGGCGAACTGTACCAGGATGGCGAGGGCAGCCTCTGGGTGGGAACATCGCTGGGATTCTGGCGATGGGCGCCCGGTCCGCGGCAGTTCTTTGCGGTGCCGGGCCAGCCGAACGGCATTCGAGGCGTCGCCGAAGACGACGATGGCGCGTTGGTGGTTCCGACGCGCGGCACCATCAGGTTCTTTGCGCATGGCGCGGAAATGCCGTCGCGGCAGACGCCCGCGCGCGCGCGGCCGTATCAGGTCACTCGAATGCTTCGCGATCGCGACGGCGGGCTGTGGATCGGCACGTCGGGCGGCGGCGTGGTCCACCTCCATCAAGGCAGGATGGACGTCTTCGGCCCCTCCGACGGCCTTTCGAGCGACGGGGCGCATGCCCTCTTCGAGGATCGCGAGGGCAACGTCTGGGTCGCCACATCCGACGGCCTCGACCGCTTTCGCGAACCGGCCGTCGCCACGTTTGCCGTGGCGCAAGGCTTGTCGAGCGCGAACATCACGTCGGTGCTCGCCGCTCGCGACGGATCCGTGTGGCTGGGGTCCTCCGAAGGACTGAACCGGTGGCGCGACGGCCACAACACGATTTACCACGACCACCGCACGCTCGCGGCGATCGCGCCGTCGGACGGCGCCGACAACGTCCGCGAGATCGTCGGGCCGGGACTGCCGGCGCACGGCGTCCATTCGCTGGCGCAGGATCACCTGGGACGGGTCTGGGTATCGACGCGGGACGGTGTCGGCTTCATCGATCACGATCGGTTCACGCCGATCTCGGGCCTTCCGGCCGGCGAAAACGTCAATTTCGTCGCGGAAGACTCCGGGGGAACGGTGTGGGTCGCAAACTTCGACGGCAGCCTGTTCGAGATCGTCGAAGGAGGCGTCGCCCAGCGGGTCCCGCCGGCGACGCTCGGGCATACCGATCCGGTGTCGGTGATCGCCGCCGATCCCGTGCGCGGGGGCGTCTGGCTCGGGTTCGCGCGCGGCGGCATCGCCTATTTCACCGGCGGTCAGGTGCGCGAGTCGTACGGCGGCGCGGACGGGTTGGGGGCGGGCCGTGTGACGTCGTTTCAGCTCGATCGCGACGGCACGTTGTGGGCCGCTACCGCACACGGGCTCAGCGTCGTGAAAGGCGGCCGCGTCACGACGCTGGCCGCGCGGCAGGGTCTGCCGTGCGATACGGTCCACTGGGCGATCGAAGACGACGCGCGAATGTTCTGGCTCTTCACGACGTGTGGTCTCGTGCGCGTTGCCCGCGATGATCTCGAGGGTGGACGAGTCCGGCGCACGACGGTCTACGACAATGGCGACGGCGTCAGGCTCGAGGCCAGCATCGGCAGCTACAACCCGCTCGTCTCGAAATCGGCCGACGGCCGGATCTGGTTCAGGACGGTCGTCGGCGTCAGCGTGATCGATCCTCGTCGTTTGCCGCTCAACTCGATTCCGCCGCCGGTGCACGTCGAGCGTATCGCAGCAGATCGGACGAACTACGATGCGGGTTCCACCGGGCCGACGCCAGTGCGCCTGCCGGCGCTGACGCGCGATCTGCAAATCGACTACACGGCGCTCAGCTTCGTCGCGCCGGAGAAGGTGCGGTTCCGCTACACGCTCGAGGGCTTCGATCGCGACTGGCAGGACGTCGGCAATCGTCGGCAGGCCTTCTACACCAATCTTCCGCCGGGCAGCTATCGCTTCCGGGTCAGCGCGAGCAACAACAGCGGCGTATGGAACGACGCCGGCGCAGCACTCGACCTGTCGATCGCGCCAGCGTATTATCAGACCGCCTGGTTCCGCGCGGCGGCCGCTTTCGGTGTCATGGCGCTGCTCTGGATGCTGTATCAGTACCGCCTACGCCTGGTCGCGCATGAATTCGACGCGCGGCTGCAGGAGCGGGTCAACGAGCGGACCCGCATCGCCCGGGAGCTTCACGACACCTTGCTGCAGGGTTTCCACGGTCTGCTGTTCCGCTTCCAGGCCGTCAGCAACATGCTGCCGGCACGTCCCGTCGAAGCAAAACAGCAGCTCGACGGCGCGATCGATCAAGTGGCGCAGGCGATCACCGAGGGGCGCGACGCGGTGCAGAACCTGCGCGCATCGACGACCATCACCAACGATCTGGCCGAGGCGATCAGCACGCTCGCCGCGGAGCTCGGGGCCGCTGCCGTCACCGACTCGAATGCGAGTCCGGCCGTCGTCGACGTCGAAGTCGAAGGCACACCGCGGCATCTCCGTCCGATTCTGCGCGACGATGTCTACCGGATCGCCGGCGAGGCGCTGCGCAATGCGCTTCGCTATGCCCATGCGCGCCGCATCGAAGTGGAGCTCCGCTACGACGAGCGGCAGCTGCAGGTACGTGTTCGGGACGACGGCAGGGGCATCGATCCGGCAGTGCGCGACGATCGGCGCCCCGGGCACTTCGGCCTTCCGGGCATGCGTGAGCGCGCCGAGCTGGCTGGCGGTCATCTCGAAGTGTGGAGCGAAGTGGGGCTCGGCACCGAAGTGGAGGTGACGATT
The DNA here is from genome assembly GCA_035315685.1 of Vicinamibacterales bacterium. Classification (GTDB taxonomy): domain Bacteria; phylum Acidobacteriota; class Vicinamibacteria; order Vicinamibacterales; family CAVVIG01; genus QHWK01. The sequence goes on from DATFXR010000177.1 coordinate 10,907, forward strand.
CCTGCAGCCGCCGCGTACGCAGTCCCTCGTGCGCGCGGCCGCTTCTGGGTGTTTGCCAGCAGGGTGGGTACGAACCCATGAGCGAAACGACGAGTCCGATTCGGATCCTGACGGTCGACGATCATCCTCTGCTGCGCGGAGGGATCGCGGCACTCATCAGCGGTCAGCCGGACATGACCGTGGTCGCGGAGTGCTCGAACGGACGCGAAGCGATCCACGAGTTCCGCGCGCATCGGCCCGACATCACGTTGATGGATCTGCAGATGCCGGAGATGAACGGCCTGGACGCGATCATTGCGATTCGCGCCGAGTCTCCCGACGCACGAATCATCGTGCTGACGACGTATGCCGGTGACGTCCAGGCCTTGCGCGCGCTTCAGGCCGGTGCGCGGGCGTACCTGCTGAAAAGTCAGGTCCACAAGGAGCTTCTCGAGACGGTTCGCGCGGTCCATACCGGCAAGAAGGCGCTGGCGCCACAGGTTTCCTACGAGCTTGCCGAGCACGCGACCGACGACGCGCTGACCAAGGCGGAAATCGAGGTGCTCCGGCTGATCGCCGCCGGGAACGCGAACAAGCAAATCGCCGATCAGCTGTCGATCAGCGAAGACACGGTCAAGGGGCGCGTCAAGAACATCCTGTCGAAGCTCGGCGCCAACGATCGGACGCACGCCGCGATGATCGGTCTCAAACGCGGCATCATCGAGTTCTGAGTCGTACCCGAAAGAGTATGGTGTCCTGACTCGTTCGAGGCCTTCTGTCGAGCCTCGACGTCGGGACGGTCCGGCAGGGCGTCCGTGCGAAGACTGTTCTCGACGTTCGCCGGGCGTTTCCCCATCCTGCAGTACGGAGTGTCCGGCTTTAGCCGGACCGTGATCGCGCTGCACTCCCCACTGTAGAGGGTCTCTTCTCCGACTCGAAAGAGGTGGCGTCGGTCACGATCGAGTCGCTCTCAGACTCGATGCAGGATTGCCCTCGTGACGCACCACCTTCAGAATGCTTCGCAACGAATCGAGGCATGTGATGGACGCGACATCAGCAGTGACCGACTTCGTCAGCCATCCCCACAGCTCGTTCGAGCGTGTCGGCGTCTCGCCGACTCGCACGGGCGGCGGACGTACCGAAGACGGTGCGGTGATCATCGGCGATCCGGCCCTGGAGGGGGTGATCCGGTACGGGATCGTCGGCTGCAGTCCGGCGCTGCGGCACGCGCTCGAGGAAATCGAGCTGGTCGCGCCAACTGACGCGACCGCGCTGATCTGCGGCGAGACCGGTACGGGGAAAGAGCTGATCGCGCAGGCCGTCCACAACCTGAGCGCGCGCCGCCCGCAGCCGTTCGTGAAAGTCAACTGTGCGGCGATTCCGACCGGCCTGCTCGAAAGCGAGCTGTTCGGGCACGAGAAGGGCGCCTTCACCGGCGCCATCAATCAGCGGATCGGCCGGTTCGAGCTCGCCAACCGCGGAACGATCTTCCTCGACGAGATTGGCGAGGCGCCGCTCGAGCTCCAGCCCAAGCTGCTGCGCGTGCTGCAGGAGCACGAGTTCGAACGCCTCGGCAGCTCGCGGACCATCCACACCGACGCCCGGCTGCTCGCCGCCAGCAATGTCAGTCTGGCGGCGATGGTCGACGCGAAGAAGTTTCGCGCCGATCTCTTCTATCGGTTGAACGTCTTTCCGATCCACGTGCCGGCGCTGCGGGAGCGGCGGGAAGACATTCCGCTGCTGGTGAGATACTTCGCGCACCATTTCGCGGGACGAATGGGCCGGCGCTGTCGATGGATCCCAGCGACCACCATGGCCGCGCTCGTCGAGTACTCGTGGCCGGGGAACATCCGCGAGCTGCAGAACCTGATCGAGCGCGCCGTGATCCGGTCGACCGGCGAGCGGCTGGAGGTTCCGGTGCCGGACATCGATCCGCGCCAGATCGAGACGACCGGTCACGGTGCACACGGGACGCTCGAAGAGGCCGAACGCGCGCACATCCGCGCCACGCTGCAGGATACCGGCTGGGTGCTGTCAGGACCACGCGGAGCCGCCCAGCGCCTCGGCATGAATCGCAGCACGCTTCAGTTCCGGATGAAGAAGCTCGGGATCGAGCGTCCGAGCGTGAGTGAGTGAGCGAACGGCGAGCGACCCCATCGATGACGACGAGCATCACCTGTTAGCGGGTTGGCAGTCGCCAGCCCGCTGGCAGCTCCGTCGAATCCTCTCTTCGATTTTCAAGGATTTATCCGAAGGATTCGCGCAGTCCGTGTGGCACTTGCCGTGCACCATCGGGCACTGAGACACGGCCGGTCAGACGTACATTTCCAACGACTCGTTCATGGTGAGGAGAAGAGCAATGAGTACTGAGAACATCGCGAAGAAAGCTGTCGAAGACAAGATCGAAGCGCAGGTCAAGACCGTCCAGGCGAAGCTGGATGTGCTGAAGCTCAAGGCCGAAGCGGCCAAGGCAATCGCCGAGGTCGCAGCGATCGCGGAACTCGTGACCAGGAAGCGCGCCGTCGATCAGAAGCTGAGCGAGCTGAAGAAATCGGGTGAAACCAAGTACCAACAGGCCAAGGCGGACGTCGAGTCGCGCGTCGCGGAGCTCGAGCAGTCGGTGCAGGCGATCGAGGCGAAGATCAAAGCGGCGTAGGCGACTGAACCTCTGGCCCTTGTACGTGTAGAAATGGAGCAGTCGTGATGAAACACAGCAGCATCGTTGCCGCGACCATGATTGCGATGATCGCCTTCGCCACGCTGACAATGTCCGCGCGGTCCAAATCCAATGACGACAAGATCAAGGAGGCGGCCGAGCAATCCGACAGAGCCGCGAAGGCCTTCGACGCCGTGATGGGAATTCCGGACAAGGCGATCCCAACCGACCTGTTGTCGCGCGCGAAAGCGGTCGCGGTGTTTCCGCGGGTCATCAAGGTCGCCTTTACTGTCGGCGGCGAAGGCGGACGAGGTGTCGTCAGCCGGCAAAAGGACGGAGCGTGGGGCAATCCGGTGTTCATTCGTGGAGGCGGTCCCAGCGTGGGGGCCCAGGTCGGCGCCTCGTCGACCGACTACTTCCTGCTGCTCATGAACGACGAGAGCGTGGAAGGGCTGATGAAGGACAAGTTCGAGCTCGGCGGGGAAGCCGGCGTGGCGGCGGGGCCGGTCGGCCGCAACGCCGGCGCCGGCACCGACGCGCTGATGCACGCGGCAATCCTGTCGTACTCGCGCAGCCGCGGCCTGTTTGCCGGGGTCAACGTGAAAGGCGTCGTTCTTCGGCCGGAAGACGACTTGAACAGGGCCGTTTACAACAAGAGCGCGCGTGAGCTCTTGAGCGACTCGATCGCGACGGCGAGTCCGTCCGAAGGGCTCGCCGCGTTTCCGAACACGCTCACCCGTTACACGACGACGAAATCCAGCGGTGATCAATGAGCAGGACCGGCGCCGCGGAGGCCCACCGACAGTGCGATTCGCCATTGACGGAGATTGATAGAATCCACCGATGACCGGCAGATCCGCAGATGAGTGATCGGGCCGCCGCGCAACCGCCGAGTCCGCAGCCAGGGGTTCCGCCCTCCGATCAACCGTCGCGGCGCCCCTGGCGGACCGAGGGCTTGCCGAAGGGAGAGCCCGCGAAGCAGCGGCGCTGGATCGGCGCGGCCGCCTGGGGCGTCGGCTATTTGATCCTGTTCGGACTGCTGACGCTGCAGGACCGGCTCGCACGGCCTGAGGCGGTGTCTTATACCGAGTTCAAGGCCCAGGTCGCTGCCGGCAACGTCGCCGAAGTGTTTGCCCGGGGCGACACGATCGAAGGCGCGCTGAACAAGCCCGCCCCGATGCCGAAGCAGCAGACCCGCACGTATCTGCAGTTCAAGACCGAGCGGCCAACCTTTGCCGCCGACGATCTGCTCACTGAACTGGCGGCAGGCAGCGCGACCGTCCGCGCCACGCCGATCGTCCAGGAGCGCGGGACGCTGACGAATCTGCTCGTCTCGGTCGCGCCAATTCTGCTGCTCCTCGGGTTCTATTTCTGGATGTTCAAGCGGCAGCAATCGGCGCTGGGCGGATTGCTCGGTAGCGGTGCGCGAAAGCGCGTCGATCCCGAAACCGTTCGCGTGTCGTTCGACGATGTGGCAGGCATCGACGAAGTCAAGGCGGAGATCAGCGAGGTCGTCGACTTCCTGCGCGCGCCCGGGAAATACGCTCGCCTCGGTGCCCGCGCTCCCAAAGGCGTCCTGCTGACCGGCGCGCCCGGGACCGGCAAGACGCTGCTGGCGCGCGCGACCGCCGGCGAAGCGAACGTGCCGTTCTTCAGCGCCAGCGCGTCCGAGTTCATCGAGATGATCGTCGGCGTTGGCGCGAGCCGGGTCCGAGAGCTCTTTGGCGAAGCGCGCAAGGTCGCACCGGCGATCATCTTCATCGACGAAATCGACACGATCGGCCGCACCAGAGCCGGCGCGTTGTCGGTCGGCGGCCACGACGAGCGCGAGCAGACGCTCAATCAGATCCTCACGGAGATGGACGGATTCACCGGCAGCGAAGGCGTCGTCGTGCTGGCCGCGACCAACCGTCCCGACGTCCTCGATCCGGCGCTCCTCCGGCCGGGCCGGTTCGATCGGCAGATCGTCGTTCACGCGCCCGATCGCAAGGGCCGCGAGGCCATCCTCCGGGTCCACACGAGAAAGGTCCCGCTCGGCAAAGACGTCGATCTGGGAGATCTCGCCGCCTCCACACCCGGCATGACGGGCGCCGATCTTGCGAATCTGGTGAACGAGGCGGCGCTGCTGGCCGCCCGCCGCGGCCAGCAGGACGTCTCGCAGCGCGATTTGACCGACGCGCTGGAGAAAGTGCAGCTCGGCACGGCACGCAACGTCGTCATTCCGGAGGACGAACGACGCCGGACGGCGTACCACGAAGCCGGCCACGCGCTGATCGGCATGCTCCAGCCCGGCGCGGACCCGGTGCGGAAAATCTCCATCGTCCCCCGTGGCCGGGCGTTGGGCGTGACGTTGTCGACCCCCGACACCGACCGCTACGGGTACGACGAGAAGTATCTGCGAGGCCGGATCATCGGCGCGCTCGGGGGAAAGGCGGCCGAGCAGGAAGTGTTCGGCGTCGTGACCACGGGCGCGGAAGCCGATCTGGAGACCGTGACGCGCATCGCGCGTGCGATGGTCGGCCGGTGGGGCATGTCCGAGCGGATAGGTTCAGTGTCAGTCCTGCCGGCGGAAGGCGATCCGCGGCTGGCCGGCGTCTCCGACACCATGCTCGGCGCAGTCGACGAGGAAGTCCGTCGCATCGTCGATGAGTGTTATGGGGAGGCGCGCCGGCTCCTGAGAGCGAATCGCAACAAGCTCGACGCCATTGTCACGCAGCTGCTGATACATGAGACCCTGGATGAATCCGACGCGTACGCTGCCGCGGGAGTCGAACGGCCGCCCGCGAGCAGCGCCGGCGCGGGCGTTCAGGCGGCGGCCGCGCGAATCGCCGGTCGCGCCTGACAGGGAAAAGCGATCCAACCAGACAAACGATAGTATCCAGACACGCGCCTCCGCATGATTCGACGCGGTTTCTTCGCGCTGACGATTCTGACCGTGACGTTGGTGTGCGACGCGGCGCGGCCCGCTGCGGCGCAAACGGACGAGATCCAGGTGTACGACGGCGGCGTCGCGGCGCCGGGGATTTTCAATCTCACCTGGCACAACAACTTCACGCCGAAGGGCATCGACACCGCGCCGAATCCCGGATCGGTGGTGGCGGACAAATCCTTCAACGGCGTCACCGAGTGGGCGTACGGCGTCACGAAGTGGTTCGAGGCGGGCCTCTACCTGCCGCTCTACACCGACGACAAGAATCTTGGCTGGGGCATCAACCGCGCGAAGCTGCGGGCGCTATTCGCGGTGCCGCGTGCCGACGACCGCAGCTTCTTCTACGGATCGAACTTCGAGTTCAGCCGGGTGTTCGGGCCGTCGGGCGCGGCGGCGCGGCTCGGCATTGCGCGCTCCACGCTCGAATCGAAAATCCGTGCCCTCGGGATCAACAAGAACCGGTTTCGCGGACGACGGTCGACGTAAGTAATCGCTCCTGCGTCCGATTGCTGAGGCGGCTCGAAAGAGTCGCGAAGCCAACTCTTCCGGGGCTCCGTCGCGTGTCCGATGTCGCGTATCGTCCGCGCAGGGGATCCGTGCGGCGTCTCTTTTCCAACTTCGCAACCGGGCAGCCTGGCGTCGGACTGCTGGTGATGCGGCTCGTCGCCGGAGGCGTGCAGGTGTTCCGCGGCGTCGCGGGCGTGGCGGGCGCGTTGGCGATCGGACTGTCTGCGCCGGTGTGGGTCGCGAAAATCGTACTAGGCCTGATGCTGATCATCGGCTTGTGGACGCCCGTCACCGGCGGGCTCGTCGCGGTACTCGAACTGGGCATTCTGCTCGCACGCATCGGGGATCCTTGGATTCACGTCCTCCTGATGACGCTCAGCGTCTCGCTCGCGCTGATGGGGCCCGGCGGCTGGTCGGTCGATGCGCGGCTGTTCGGGTGGAAGCGCATCGATATCGGCGATCGCCGTACCCGTTCGAGCCATCCTCCTTGCCATCGTTGAGCGGTCACTCCAGTCGCCGACTCAGAAAACAGCGAGAAGTTGACACCGGCCGGACGGTCGTACGGATCGGATGTACGGACCCGGGTTCAATCTGCAAGTGTCAGGTGCGGTTCGGCGCCGTTCGAATCAACAGCAGCAGCGCGACGCTGCCGGCGGTCGCGGTCAGCGCGCCGTAGTCGAAGGCCGCGGAGGCACCGACGCGGTCCCAGAGCATGCCCGCAACGATGCTGGCAACCAGACTCGTGAGGCCCACCGTCGTGCTGTACCAACCGACTGCGCTCGCGCGCAGCCGCTCAGGAACGAAGTCTGATGCAAACGCTTTCCCGACGGCGCGGAAGATTCCCAGAAATGATCCGTAGAGCAGGAACAGCGCGGCGACCAGCGTCATGTTTGTCGTGCGCGCGAATCCGAAGCAGGCAATCGCGCAGGTCACGAATCCGGCAAGGAGCACGTTGCGTCGACCGAACGTGTCCGACAGAGAACCGGCCGGATACGAGACGAGAGCGGCGACGAAGTTGAACCCGGCGTAAATCAGCATCGTCATCTGAAATGACGCGCCGAGGTCCTGTGTTCGGAGAATCATGAACGACGTGCTCGATGTGCCCACGCCGAAAATGGCCGTGACCAGCAGGTACTTCCAGTACGCCGGCGGGAATTCCAGTGGCGAGATGCGGTTCGCTGGCGCCGCCATCGCACCGACAGGACGCTCACGAACCAGCAGGATCGTGAGGCAGGCGAGCAGCCCTGGAATGATCGCGAGATAGAAGATCGAGCGGATCGCGTACCCAAGTGTCCCGACGAGCACGAACGTCAGCAATGGTCCCAGGCAGGCGCCGAGATTGTCGCCGATTCCCTCGAGCCCGAACGCCCGTCCCCGGTATTCTTCCGGCGCGGATGCGGCGATCAACGCATCGCGCGGTGCGGATCGGAATCCAGCGCCAAGTCGATCGATCAGTCGGCCTGCCAGCACGCCAGACCAAGAGGTCGCGACACCCATGAGCGGTTTGCCAACGGCCGACGCGACATAACCGGCCAGGGCGAGCGGCTTTCGTCTTCGGAGTTTGTCCGACAGCCAGCCCGACAACCCTTGCACCAGGTTCTGGGCGGCCGACGCGAGACCTCCCACGAAGCCCACGGCGGTGCCGGTGGCGCCGAGCGTCTGCGTAAGGAAGATCGGCAGGATCGGGTAGAGCATCTCCGACGAGATGTCCGAGAACAGGCTGGCGAACGCGAGGAGGATCGTGTCCTTGGATATCCCGCTCAGACGATCGCTCTCAGCCCGGTAACGGGCCCTCTTCGCGGGTGCGGGCGCCGGATTCATCCGGCCTGTTTCGGTCGCAAATCGAGTGCCGCCCCAATGACCGTCCAGTTCGGTGGCAGCCAATTGGCTTCCGCCAAATCCACGGCCACCGGTGCCAACCAATTAGCAGCAGCCATTCGAGTTTCAGACGATCTGCCGCCGATATCGGTGAGCACGCCGTTTGCTCCGCCAGGTAGCTGTGCCGATGATCAGCATCACCGATACGATCGCGATCGACGATCGCGAGGTCAAAGCCACGCCGACGCCGTCCCGGCCTCCTGGACAGCACTCATCTGTGAACTCCAGCGGGACTACGCACGGACGGACACCGTCGCTGCCTTCATGAAGATCCTGTTCGATCCGCGTGTCCCGTCCGTTGCGGCGGAACGTCGTCAAGAGGCGGCCGGTGCCCGCTGATCGAGTCGCCGGCATTCACCACATCACCGCGATCGCGAGCGATCCACAGCGGACGCTCGACTTCTACACGCAGGTCGTCGGCCTTCGGCTGGTGAAGTTGACCGTCAATTTCGACGATCCGGGGACCTATCATTTCTACTTCGGTGACGAAGTCGGATCGCCGGGCACGATCCTGACGTTCTTTCCCTGGCCGCACGTGCCGCAGGGAGAGCTCGGTGTCGGACAGGTGACGACGATTGCGTTCGAGGTGCCGGCGGCGTCACTCGATTTCTGGTCGAAACGCCTGCGCGAACGTTCGTTGTATATCGGAGCCGTCGAGCAGCGATTCGGCGACGAGGTCGTTCCTTTCCGCGATCCCGATGGGTTATGGCTCGAGCTGGTCGGCGTTTCCCGCGCCGCGAATCGGCCGGTGGTCGCGTCCGGCGACATTCCACCCGAGCATGCGATCCGTGGGTTTCATGGCGCGACGCTCCTGGAGCGCGATTCAGTCGCTACCGAGCGGCTGGTCGAGTTCATGGGTTTCACGAAAATTGCGGAAGCCGGGCACCGGATTCGGTATCAGGCGAGCGACCGCGATGCCTCGCTCATCGACATCGTGCGCGGGCGAAAGACGCCGCGTGGCGGTCTGGGCGCTGGCATCGTCCATCACATCGCATTCAGGACACCGACCGATGAACAGCAGGAACGCTGGCGCCGAGCACTGATGCCGCGGGTTCGCCAGGTCACGCCGGTCATCGATCGCGTCTATTTCCACTCGATTTACTTCCGCGAGCCGGGTGGCGTCCTGTTCGAAATCGCCACCGATCCGCCGGGCTTCTTGATTGACGAAATGATTGACCATCTCGGAGAGCGATTGATGCTTCCGCCCTGGCTCGAGCAGTCACGCAGCGATCTCGAGCGCGCGCTGCCGCGCCTGACCCGGTCGAACCTGCCGGTGACGCGGTGAGCGTGCCCGCGATCGCCGATCCCCACGCAGGGCAGCGCGTCGTCCATCGAGGGGCAACCACGCGAGACCGACCTGAAACACACCCGTAGACCACAAACCCGGATGACCGGCAGCGCCGGCCAACGTTCAACAACGCGACATTCGTCTCTTCGCAGAATCTCGTCGTCAGGTCGGCGAGCTCTATATACGATCGATGTTCGACTGTTACGATACCGACGGGCTGCGGTGCGCCGCGAACGAAGAAGAAGGAACAAGGTAACGTGCGATGCCTGTCAGGATTGTCGGACTGGGCGGATCAATGGGTCAGCAATCGACCAGTCTCGCTGCCGTCCAGATCGCGCTCGAAGGTGCGGCAGAGTCGGGGGCCGTCACGGACGTGCACGACGTGCGCGCGCTCAATCTGCCGATGTACGTCCCACATCAGTCCGATGTCCCCGAAGCCGCCCGGGCGTTTGCAGATTCGGTCTACGCGTGCGACGGCATGCTGTGGAGCAGCCCGCTGTACCACGGTACGATCAGCGGTTCTTTCAAGAACGCGCTCGACTGGTTGCAACTGCTCGGCGACCGTCAGCCGGCGTACCTCACCGACAAAGTGGTCGGGCTGATCAGCACGGCCGGCGGAACTCAGGGACTGCAAGCTGTCAACACGATGGAGTTCATCGTCCGAGCACTGCGCGGGTGGGCGGTGCCGTTGGTGATTCCGGTTCCGCAGGCCTGGCGTGTGTTTCAGCAGGGGCACATCATGGACAACAGTGTGGCCCGGCAACTGCGGGCACTCGGCGCCGAGGTCGCCAGAGCGGCCGAGCTGTTTGCCCAGGGGAGAATCACGTCGTCCGAGGCGGCGAGTACAGAAGCACGTCTTCAGCCAGTGAGCGACGCGGAAGTGAAGGCGATCCGCAATTCTGGCTGAGACCGTCACGTGACCGCGGGCGATTGTTTCCAAGAGCTCCGCGGCGCGATCACCGTCCGCGAGGCACACCGGCAGGCGCCGGAGGGCACGCTCGGCGCCACTACGCTCTGCCAACGGCAGCGGGCTCTGCGTTTCAGAGCTTGAGGAAGCGCTCCCGGAGCATACGCGACTGGATCCGGCTGACCGGCAGTTTCTGCCCCGTGCTCAGAACGGCGACATGGGTGCCGCCTGGCATCGTGTTCACCTTCGTGATCAGGTCCACGTTCGCCAGCGTCCCGCGACCGAGTCTGAGAAAGCGCGACGGATCGAGGCGCCGTTCCAGATCCTTCAGGCGGTAAGTGATCGTGTGGCGTTCTCTCTGAATCGTGGTGATGTGCAGCAGTTCGCCGTCGGCGACGATCGAGGCAATCTGCTGGACCGGCACGATCACGACATCTTCGCGACGCCGGACGGGAATCCGCTCGAGATAGGGCGGCTTTGCCAGCGTCTCGTACGTCTCGATGGCCGCGCCGATATGCGACGCCTGCTCCGCGACGATCTGCGCGTGCTCGATCCGCTCCTGAGCTCGATTCACTGTCTCGCGCAATCGCGCCTTGTCGACCGGTTTGAGCAGGTAGTCGACTGCGTTGACCTCGAATGCGCGCACTGCGTATTCGTCGTAGGCGGTGACGAATGCCACCAGCGGCAGCGCATCCTTCTTCAGCATCCGTACGACACCGATGCCATCGAGCTCCGGCATCTGCCAATCGAGCAGGGCAAGGTCTGGCCGTTCTTTCTCGATGATCGCGACCGCGTCCTTCCCCGAGTCAGCCTCTCCCACAACGGCGACGTCCTCGAATGAGCGCAACAGGGACACCAGGAACGAACGCGCCGGTCGTTCGTCGTCGGCGACAACGACTCGAAGTCGTGCGCTCACGACGCGACCTGTCGGACATCCGCTTCGACTGTCTTCGCCGCCAGAGGCAGGCGAATTTCGACGACGGTTCCTTCGTCAGGTACTGTCCGAATTGAGAGGGACCCGGCAGGACCGTAGTGGCATTCGAGGCGACGCTCGACGTTCCGCAGGCCTACACCTGACGCGCGTCCCCGTTCGAGCGCCTGCGGCGTGGCGCCTGCGCCGGTGTCCTCGACCGTCAGCGCGAAGTAGCGCTGATCGTCACTGCTTGGTGCGACGCTCGCGCGTATCACGACCTGCCCGCCGCTCTGTTTATGACCGATCCCGTGCTTTACGGCGTTTTCGACGATCGGTTGGAGCAGCAGCGGCGGCAAGCGGAAGTTGCGAAGCCGCGCCGGTACGTCAATCGTGACGCGCAGTCGATGTTCGAAGCGCGCACGTTCGATGTCGAGGTACGACTCCACCACCTCGAGCTCGCGTCCGAGCGTGGTGAACTCGCCCTCGGACCGGAGGACCCCGCGGAGCAGCGCCGTCAGTCGCAACAGGGTCTCGAGGGCGCGCGGAGGCGCCGTTTGAATCAAGTACCCGATGGTCGTCAGGGCGTTGAACAGGAAGTGCGGATTGATTTGCGCCCGCAGCGCACGGAGCTCGGCCTCGGTGGCCAGCTTCCCGATCTCCTGTTCGCGCAGCTCGCGCGTGTACCGCTCGTTCGTGATGCGGATCGCATCGATCCGTCGTGCGACGACGACGGCAATCGCCTCGAGCGTCGCGAGATCGTCCGACAGGAGTCGACGCCCCGCCTTCAGCTGCCCGATGAGGACGACGAACCGAGGTTGGTCGGTGGTCGGGACCGTGACGCACGTCGCCGGTGGGGTCGGCAGCGGCTGGCCAGCCAGCGACTCCGTGATGGCGATCGCGTCGGCCCCGGTGATGATGGCGCCGCCGAGCGTGACGTCAGCGGCCGAGGTCCACTCGCGCCATGTCACGAATGCTGCGCCGAGCGCCGGCGTCAGCTGCTCACACACTGACGACACAAGCTTTTCGACATCGTCGCTGTCCTGCGCCGTATGGCCAATGGTCGCGCGCAGCGATCGGTAGTCGGGACGACGGAGGACGACCGCATCGACGAACCAAGTCGTTCCGCGACGCAGCAGCGGATACAGCAAGGCGGTGGCGACCCACAACGTGACGAGCACGGTCAGCTGTCTCGGATCGCTTTGCACGAACCGGGCGAACGCCGCCGATCGGACGCCGAAGCTGGCGATCGCGGCGAAGGCGACCGCGACGAGGGCGAGGAGCGATAACGCTCGTTTCAGGAACAGGTCTGCGAGCGCAAACCGGTAATCCTGATACAGAATCGCGAATGCCAGCGGCAAGGACGCGTGGTGTCCCACGAGTTCGACCGGCCAGGAGGCCTCGCCGCCGTGCAGTTGACTGAGATGCAGGGCTGACACTGCGAACGTCGCAAGGGCCGCAGCCCACAGCGCGCGTCCGGCGCCCGGGCGACCACGCGTCACGGCCACCAGCGGAACCACCAGCGCGACAAACGTATAGGTCAGCAGCCGCATGCCGAGCGGCGCCGGTACCGCGGCGCCGGTCGCCGCTGCGTGCACGTGGAGCGCAGCCGCGGCCCCGCTTGCGGTGTACGCAAAGCCGGCCAGAATTCGGTTCGCCGCCCCCCGTACGACATGGCGCTCGTTCCGAAGGACGGAGTGGACGACGACGGCGGGTAAGAAGCCGAGAGCCGTGAACCCGACGGCGGCCAGAATCGGGAACGGACCCTCGATGCCCATCTTGGAGAGTTCGTACGCCGGCAACGCGCACAGATTCCACGCCAGTCCGAGCAGCGACGTGAGCAGGAGGAGTGGATCGAATCCTGAACGCAGGCCCGGCGGCCGGCCTGCGCGGACAACCATTGCGAGCAGCATCGCGTACAGCACGACCCCGGTACTGAGCCCGACGAGGTTCAGCAGCTCGCCGACATTCAAGGTGGTCGACACGGTAACGCCTGTCTCGAGCAATCGATAACCGGAAGGCAGCGACCGGTTGCTTTACGCCAACGATTGGTCCTCGTGGACCAATGAATGGAAGCGCGAGCCCGCACGCACTTCTGCCTCAATTATGAGTGAAAACGGTCGGACAGACGGTCTCGTCCGATCAACGCGCCGCCGCGGTCAGGTGCCATTCATCGGGTCATCGGCCACGTCCGTCGGCGCGTACTGACCGTTCGTTGGCTACCGGTAGCCGGGTCGCGGCGGCGTTGCTAGCGTGGCGGCTTATGTGGACTTCTTCAAGCGAGACGCTGTGACCACGTCGTCGGCTCGCGCCTGTGTGCGCCGATCCGTCGCGCTGCTCTCCGTCGTTCTCGTCGCTGCCTCGGCACACGCCCAAGGGCTCGGCGGCGCGGGCACGGTGCAGGGCACCGTCAAGGATCCCACGGGAGGCGTAATGCAGGCTGTCCAGGTACGGATCAGCAATCCGGTCAGCGGTTTTTCCAGGACCACGACGACCGATGCGGCAGGCAAGTACGTCTTCAGCAACCTGCCGCCGAATCCGTACCACGTCACCGTCGAAGCACAGGGGTTTCAGACGCTCGAGCGTGACGTCGACGTCCGAACGGGCGTCCCGATCACGTTGGATCTGACGCTGGCTCTTGCCGGAGCCACGACAGCGGTCGAAGTCGTCGGACACGCCGGCGATCTCCTCGAACGTGACCCGACCGCGCACACTGATATCGATCAAACCCTCATCGCCAAACTGCCGCTCGAGACGTCGTCTTCAGGGCTGAACCAGATCGTCACCATGGCGTCGCCTGGCGTCGTCTCCGACTCGAACGGCTTCTTCCACCCCGTGGGCGATCACGCACAAACACAATTCTCGATCGACAACCAGCCGATCACCGATCAGCAGAGCCGCCTCTATTCGAATCAAATCTGTCAGGAAGCCGTGCAGTCGATGGAAGTGATCACGGGTGTCGCGCCGGCGGAGTACGGTGACAAGAGCAGCCTCGTGGTACACATCGTGACGAAGTCCGGTCTGGATCAGGCGAAGCCAACCGGCAGCGCAGCGTTCGGGTTCGGATCGTTCAAGAGCCCGACCGGCGACGTGAATCTCGGCGCCGGTTCGCACAAGGTCGGAAACTTCCTCTCGATGAGCGGACTGCGAACCGATCGCTTTCTCGATCCGCCTGAGCTGGAAGCAGTGCACGATACCGGAGACCAGGTGTCGTTCTTCGATCGCTTCGACTTCCGCCCGACCGCGAACGATACGATTCATCTGAACCTTCAATCGGCCCGATCGAGCTTTGACGTCCCGAACACCTACGATCAGATCGCGCAGACCCAACATCAGAACATTGCGACGTTCAACGTGGCGCCTGGGTATTCGCGCGTCATCGGCTCGAACACGCTGTTCACCGCCAATGGATTCGTGCGTCGCGATCACCTCACGTACTTGCCGAGTCCGAATCCGTTGGACGACATACCGGCAACCGTGAGCCAGGACCGAACGCTCACGAACATGGGCGCCAAAGCGGATCTCACCATGACGCTTGGCGCGCACAACGTGAAGGTCGGTGGATCGATTGGAGCGACCAGGCTTCATGAGCAATTCACATTCGGCATCACGGACCCGACCAATGGTGCATTTGCGGACGAGGACGGGAATTTCAACCCCGACCTCGCGCCGTTCGACCTGACCAACGGCGGCTCACCGTTGGCGTACGACCAGGCCTTCACGATCAAACAGCAGGCCGCATACGTACAGGACGACATCAAGGCCGGCAACGCGACCCTCAATCTCGGTCTGCGGTTCGACCACTACGACGGCCTGACGAGTGCGACGCTGGTCCAGCCGAGGCTCGGCATTTCGTACGCCGTCACGAGAAGCGGAACAGTGCTGCGAGCGTCCTACGGACGAACCATGGAGACGCCGTACAACGAAAACCTGCTGCTCTCCGCCGGGTACGGTTTGAACGGGCTGTTTGGCGAAGGTCAGCCAGTACCGCCAGGCCGGCGCAACCAAGTGGAATCGGGCGTCCAGCAGGGATTCGGGCACTGGCTCGTCGCCGACTTCGGGTACTTCAACAAGCGCACTGATAACGGGTACGACTTCGGAGTCTTGTTCAACACGCCGATCGCATTCCCGGTGGCGTGGGATCACTCCCGGATCGACGGGTTCACCGGTCGCCTGAACCTCGTCGAGCACGACGGCTTCAGCGCATTCGTCGTCATGGCGCATACGAATGCGATCTACTCACCGCCTGGTGTTGGCGGCATTCTGTTGGAGCAGCCGGCAGGCGACTTCCGGATCGATCACGATCAGAAGTTCAACTCGACGACGAACGTTCAGTACGTGTTCGACAAACGCAGGGGCGCATGGGCGGCGTTGGCGTGGCGCTACGACTCCGGGCTGGTGGCGGGGTCCGTCGCGAGCCTCGAAGATGCCCTGGCGTTGACGGCGGATCAGCAGGCAGCCATCGGATTCTTCTGTGGCAGTCAGTTCGCCACACGCGATGTGCCGCTCACGAGCGCAACGTGCACGACGTCGAACTATGGGGCGACGCGACTGCGGATTCCCGCTGAGGGAACGGCAGACGATGTCGCAAATCCGCCGAGAGTGGCGCCCCGGAATCTCTTCGATCTTGGTATCGGCGCCGACAACCTGCTGCACACGGATCGGACCAAGCTCCGCGTTCGGTTCAGCATGATCAACGTGACGAACAAGGACGCGCTCTACAACTTCCTCTCAACGTTCAGCGGGACGCATTTCGTCACGCCGCGCGCATATCAGCTGCAGGTCGGAGTGACGTTCTAATCGCGCCGCCGACTCAATCGGATCGCAGCTGACCCGTGATCGCCTTCCTTGGTGCGAGCAACCGGCCGGCAGATCGCATCGCCTTTGCCGCGCCCGTCAGATTTCCCTCATTCTTCGCGCAGCAGCATCAACGGACTCACCGACAGCGCGCGCTGCGCGGGAATCCACGTACCGAGCAGTCCCAGGAGCGCCATCGCGACGACAACGCCTGCCAGGACGACCGGATCGCGCGGACTCGCCTGATACACGATGGCCGCGAGCACGCGGCTCGCCAGGATGCCGAGGACGAGGCCAGCTCCCGAACCAATCGCCAGCAGTTTGAGCGCACGCCCGAGCGCCGACCGCAGAACGTGCGCGCGCTGCGCGCCGAGCGCCATGCGGATGCCCAATTCCCGCTTCCGTTTGCTCAGCGAGTACGCCGCCAATCCGAAGATCCCGGTGACGGATAGCATCGCGCCCATCGCGCCCAGCACCCCGAGCGACGCCGTCGCCATGCGCGGTCCGAACAGCGTCGCGCCGCTCTCGAGCTCGCTCTTCCACGTTTCGATCGAGAACGGCATCGCCGGATCCAAATCGCGCAGCGTCGTCCTGATCGCCGAGGTCAATTGCCGCGGGTCGCGCGACGACCGGACGACGAGCCAGGTCGACGTCGTGGGCGACTGCTGAATGGGAAAGAACATCGCCAGCTGCGGACTTTCAGCGAAGCTCGTATACTTTCCATCTTCGACGACGCCGACCACCTGGATGCGCGAACCGTCGCGGATCTTGTAGTAGCTGCCCACGGCGTTGGTGACGGAACCGAAGATTCTGCGTGCGAACTCCTGATTGACCACCGCGACGCGCGGCGCGTCCTTGTCGTCGTGCCACGTCGGCGCTCGTCCGGCCAGAAGCGCGGTCCCCGCTGCCTGGAAATATCCGGGCGAGATCTTGTAGGTGACGGGATTCGCTATAGCGTTGGCCGGCCTGAGGTCCGTCATCATGTCGCGGTAAATACTGATCGTGGTCGAGCCGGCCCACAACGGCGGTTGATCGATCAGGCCCACCGCCTCGGTGCCCGAAATCGTCTGCAGCGCCTCGATCATCCGCTTCTGGATGGGCGCGACCGTGCCATCCTTGTACCCGGCCATGCTGAGATCCGTGTCGACAAGCATGGCGCGATCGATCTCGAAGCCGAACGAAATGTTCTGCGACCGAAGCAGGCCGCGGACGGCGACGAGCGAGGCAGTGACCAGCACCGCACAGATCGCGATCTGCACGACGAGCAGCAGGTCGCGGACGGCAATCCGCCGCACGACGTACCCGGTCGATCCCGCCTTCACGACCTCGTACGGGTCGGTGCGGAGCGTCTGACGCACCGGCACGGCGCCACAGACAAACCCGCTGGCGATCGTGACCAGCAGGGCGACCGCGTATACCGTGCGGTCCGGCGTCACCGGCACGTGAATCGGAAATCGGGAAAACGGTTGCCACGCGCTCAAACCGCGCAGGACGACGACGCTGGCCGAGACGCCGGCGGCGCCGCCCATCAACGCGATCAGCACCGCTTCAGTGAACAGCTGCCGCAGAATCCGCGCGCGGCTCGCGCCGAGCGCCAGGCGCAGGGCCACTTCGCGCGAGCGATCGGCGGCGCGCGCGGCAAACAGACTGCCGAGGTTGGCGCACGCGGCCAGCAGAATCAACGCCGCCAGCAACATCAGCCCGATCAGGAACGCCTGCACGACCGGACCAAGAAAGTCGCCATACAATCCCGGCCGCGCCAGCGCAAACGTCATCTGGCCGTCGTCTTTCGGGTAGGTTTTTTCGAGATAGGCGCCAATCGAGCTCAGATCGGCAATCGCCTGCGCGGTCGTCACGCCGGGCTTCAGATGCCCCATCACCATGAAGATCCAGTGCGTCCCGCGCTTGTGCAAATCAGTGTTGCCCTCGAGCTGTTCCTCGTTGAGGAGCGGCACGAACAAATCGGGGTTGAAAAACATCAGCGTGCCGTGGAACCCGGGCGGGGCGACGCCGACGATCGTGTACGGATGCTTGTTCAGTCGAACGACGCGGCCGACGACCGTCGGATCGTCCTGAAAACGCGTGTGCCAGTAGGCATGGCCCAGCACGATGTAGGGCACGCTGTTGGGACCGTGCTCGTCGGACGCATGAAAAAGGCGGCCCAGGTGCGGCTGAATCCTGAGCGCGTCGAAGTAGTTCCCGGTGACCGACTGCGCCCAGGCGCGCGTCGGATTGTCGCCGGTGTCGAGACCGACCTGCGCGAAGCTGAACGCCGCG
The DNA here is from genome assembly GCA_035315685.1 of Vicinamibacterales bacterium. Classification (GTDB taxonomy): domain Bacteria; phylum Acidobacteriota; class Vicinamibacteria; order Vicinamibacterales; family CAVVIG01; genus QHWK01. The sequence goes on from DATFXR010000177.1 coordinate 29,035, forward strand.
AGATCGTCGAAGGTGCGGTTGCGATCGCGAAGGTCGACGTAATCCGGATAGGACTGCGCGCCCGCTTTGTCCGGCCCGCGCTCGATTTGATAGAGGCTGTCCGCGTCGGGGACATCGAGGGGCCGCAGGATGAAGGCGTTCAGGACGCTGAACACCACCGCATTCGCGCCAATGCCCAGGGCCAGCGTCGTCGCCGCGGTGAACGTGAATCCGGGCGACTTGCGCAAGAGGCGAACGGTGAACCGCAGATCCTGGACGAGCGTGTCGATGAAGGCGATGCCGATCGCCTCGCGGCATTCCTCCTTGAATCGCTGATGGCCGCCGAATTCGAGGCGAGCGCGGCGTTCGGCGGCCGCGCGATCGATGCCCGATCGCTCGAGATCGTCGGCGCGGTGCTGGATATGGGAGCGCAGCTCCTCGTCCATCTCGTCCTCCACGCGCGAACGATGGAACAGAGCGGCGGCCGAACGAGCGAGTGCGCGCAGCGTCATACTTCCTCCGGATTGGCGGCGAGCGCCGACCCCATGGCCGCGGCGAGCCGTTTCCAGCCGGCCGTTTCTTCGCGCAGCCGCCGGCGTCCCGCCGGCGTGAGCCCGTAAAACTTGGCGCGGCGATTGTTGTCTGAGGTCCCCCAGCTCGCTTTCAACAGGCCTTGGCGCACGAGGCGGAAGAGCGCCGGATAGAGCGCCCCCTGCTCCACGAGGAGCGCGCGTCCGGAGATCTGCTCGATGCGCAGCAGGACTCCGTAGCCATGAAGAGGGCCGAGCGAGACGGCCTTGAGGATCAGAAGATCGAGCGTTCCCGGAAGCAGCTGCGCCTGGCCGGACATGCACACTCCTAAGAAGCTCAGGAGTGTAGGAGCGCTCTCCTAAGCTGTCAAGGAGAGTGGACGAATAAAGGGGTCGCGGGGTTCTAGCCGGACACTACCGCCGCCGCCGGGGCGTCGATCACGCGGAAAACCTGGCGGTATTTTCGACACGCGAGAGGCGAGCGCCGGAAGTTTGATGAAGAGCAGGAAGGTGGTGGAGCGGGCTACGGGGATCGAACCCGATTAACGATGTTTTTGCAAATCGGTGATGGCGCGCGACTTCTGGCGAGAAGGTTTTGATCCTCAAGCAGTTACTGATCTTTGGATGGTCTACTGGCGTCCTCGCGAGTTCGCAAGAATCAACCGCAGTTTTGGAGATATTTTGGACACGGCGACTTGATCGGGAACGACCTGGCCCGATCCAGACGATGTTGGCGCATGTTCGACATCGTGAGCGTACAATGAACTGAGGACCAATGGCTGTTGTTCACAGCGATCCGGACATACTTGGTGGCACTCCAGTGTTCGAGGGCACACGGGTCCCGTTCCGAAACCTGATCGATTACCTGGAGCGCGGCTACAGCGTGGAAGAATTTCTGGACGCGTTTCCGTCCGTAAGCCGGGAACAGGTCGTTGCGTCGCTCGAGGCGGCGCACGAAGCCTTAAGCGTACGTGCGCGTTCTGCTCGATGAGCAGTTGCCGCGGCAGCTTGTACCGCATTTACTGCCGCACGACGTCCGAACGGTTCAGCAGGAACGTTGGGCCGGCCTGAAGAACGGCGAACTCCTCAAACGAGCGAAGGCCGCCGGCTTCGAGGCGCTACTCACGGCGGATCAGAGTTTGGAGTTTCAGCAAAACCTCGTGAACTCTGGCCTGTCCGTCGTTGTGATCATCGCGGTTACCAACGCGCTCGAAGATCTGATTCCCGTTGTTCCAATGGTGTTAGCGGCGCTGAGCGAAGCGGTCGCTGGCCGTGTCGTGAGAGTCGGCGTCGACAGATAAGGGATCCGACTACAAAGACCTCGATCTCTGTCCCCTTAGAGCGGTTCCAACAAAACTCCGGTACGGCACATGCGCGACTGAATGCCCGATTCATCGGAGGTCGGCGCGAGGCGCGTGAATTTCCCAAAACACCAGATCAGATACGAGTCCTCAGAGGGATCGGTCAACCGGGGCGCCCAGAGCATAACCGGCTGAACGGCCTCCGGTGCCGCGATCCTTCCGCGCGACAGGGGACGATCGCCGGCTTCGAGGCTTCGAATCGGCTTAGTCGTCCGGATTCCTGGCGATGCTCCTGCTGAACAACCAGGAGCGGCCTCGCGCCCGTGGGGTCGCGTACGCCGTACGAGCTGGAATCGTCAGCTCCACTTCGGTGCCGCTTCCCGGCTTGCTCCACACCTCGAGATGACCGCCGATGAGCCCGGCGCGCTCCCGCATGCCTGGCACGCCGAAGTGTCCGGGTGGGTGTTCATCAAGCGCCGTTTGGTCAAAGCCCTTCCCGTCGTCCCGCACGCGAACCTGCAGCTGTCGGGCCTCGCACCGGATTGCCACTTCGATCCTGCGAGCGCCGGCGTGGCGAAACACATTGCGGAGCGCCTCGCCGCCAATCCGGTAGATTTCGTCTCGCATGATCGGATGGACATTCCGCGACGTGCCTTCGACGGCGACATTGACGACTGTCGGACTCCCGCGCGGATTAGGAACTTGAGCGGCCGCGAGGTCGTCGCCGAGCGTGCTCAGGGCCTCAGCCAGGTCGTTTGTGACCACGGTGGACGCACGCAGGTTCTGAACCGCGTCCCGTCCCTCGGTGATCGCTTGCGCACCCTGATCGATCGCTTTGTCGAGATTCCGTTTCGCGTCGGCACACGCGGGCAACATGTTGGACACCGCCTGAAGGCTGAACAACAGTCCGTGGAAGCTTTGCAGCAGCGTGTCGTGGAGCTCGCGCGCGATGCGTGTGCGCTCGTTGACGCGCTCTTGGAGGCGTGCATCGAACGCCGCCGCCACTTGCCGCACACGATACTGATACGCTGCCCAGAGCAGCGCCAGCGCGCCAACGACGACGGCGCTTCGGAACCACGTCGTCTGGTAGTACGCCGGCGCGATCGAGAAGTCGAGCGACGCGCCGGCTTCGTTCCACACGCCGCTGTTGTTGCTCGCCATCACGCGGAAGCGGTACGGGCCGGGACCCAGGTCGGTGTAGAACGCCTGGCGGCGCGTGCCGACGTCCTGCCAGCCGGAATCGTGTCCTTCGAGCCAGACGCGGAACTGGTTCCTCTCCGGCGCGGCCAGGCTCAGCGCGGTGTAGTCGATCTGGAGATCGCGAACGAGCGCCGGCAGGCGGCGGCCGGCAGTCGCCTCGTAGGTCTTGCGGTCCGCGGTGATCTGCTCGATGTGCACCGGCGGTGGCAGCGTGTTCACGCGCAGGTGAGGCGGATCGATGACGCTGACTCCGTCGACTGCCGAGAACCAGATGCGTCCATCGGGTGCCTTGCTGACTTGCGGCAGGTATGCAGCTGCCGGTCGACCGAGAAGCCGGACACCATCGGCGCTGCCAAACGCTGTGAACAGGACAGGTTTCGGTGACCCCTTACCCCTCGCTCCGCGCCGCCCACGCCTGCATCTCGGCATCCGGCACGCGAAGCAGCCCGCATGGCATGAACAGCCACACAGACCCAGCGTTGTCCGGCATCGACCAGAGGACGTGGTCGCACGGCAGCCCGCTCCGCGAGTCGAGTGTGACGACACGACCATTCCTGATCCGGCTCAGGCCCCCTTCGGTTGCGGCCCAGATCGTCCCGTCGGGGTCAGCCCGGAGGTGATTCATACTTCCGCGTCCGAAACCGTCGGCCACCGAGTACCGCGCTGCAGTCCGACCGTCGTCGAGGTAGGCGATGCCCCCACCTTCGAGCCCCAGCCACATGCCCCCGCGTTCCGGATCGACCGCCGCCACAAAGCTTCGATTCGTGACTCCCAACGCAGACCATAGGAAGGTTTCTTTCGTGACGTTCGGACCTATGCGTGTAAGGTGCTCGGTAGTCGAGATCCAGACGTCGCCGCGGGTGCCGTCGATGATCCCTTTGACGAACGTGCCGGGTCCGAAGCCGCTGAGCACGGGCACGAACCGATCGCTGTCGAGATATCCGACGGCGCGGCGATCCGAGACCCAGATGCGGCCTTTCGCGTCCTGGAAGAGCGCGTGGCCCCGCTCGGGAAACCCGCTGGCCACAACCTCGCGCACACCGGGCTGTGTCGGCCGGTGTTGCTCGCGGTACACCGTCAAGTGCCCTTGCTGCCAACGATTCAAGCCGTCCAGCGTCGCGACCCAGAGAGCGCCGTCTGTCGCCGCGAGTATCGAGGTGACCGCGTCGTTCGAGAAGGTCTGCGAGGCCGCATATGTCGGCACGGCGGCGTCACGGAATCGATCCAGGCCGTCCGCCGTCCGAACCCAGACGCTGCCCTCGCGATCCTCGAAGATTTCGCCGACCCTATCACTTGACAGACCATCGGCCCCGGTGAAGACATCCGTTCGCCCGTCGTGGAAGTGCACCAGGCCGCGACCATATGTCGCCATCCAGAGCCCGCCGTCACGATCACGGAGCAACACCTGGGCTGGCAGCGGCCTGACCCCGGGCGGCGACGGATACGCGAGTTCCGTCCGGCCATCGACAAAACGCGCGACGCCATCTGCCACGCCGACGAGCAGGACGCCGTTCTCCTCGGCCAGACCTGTGTAGCCGTTCAACTGTTGGCGGGAGCGCGAACAGCCGCGGCGGCCCCGGCTTCCATCGCGCGATCCCTTCTAGCGATCCGGCCCAGACGTTTCCCTTCGAATCCGAAAACAGGCCTAGTACGGCGCGACCGAGAGATCCGCCGCCGTCGGAGCATTCGAGGCCGCCCGTCCGAACGAGACAGAGCCGCATGGGCGGCGGGAACAGCGACCCGACCCAGATGCGTCCCTCGCGATCCTCGATGAACGGCCCCACTGACGTATCACTCGGTCCTGGAACGCCGGTGAGTTCGCCGTCCTTCAATCGCGTGATCCCCGAGCCCGTGTCTATCCACAACGTCCCGTCCCGCGCGCCGCGCAAACCCCGCACTCGTGTGAGCCCGCCAACGCCGGCGACGCGCGGCTGCCACCGAACGGTCTTGACGCCGTCGAACCGGAACAGGCCGTCGTCAGTTCCGATCCACAAATAGCCGTCCGGCGTCTGCGCGATCGCGTTAATGATGCCGGTGACGAAGCCGTCGCGGACCTTCCACGAGGTGTGCGCGTACTGCCTGATGTCGAGGGAAGGGTTGAGGGCCCACGCGCGCGACCCCAGCGCGAGGACGAGGCACACGGCAACGTGAAACCGGATCAAAAGAGGAAGCGTGCCGACAATTGTAGTGCTCGCGGGAACTGGCGCGTGACGCCGACACCGTAAAACGGGCTGTACAGCTGGTTCGTGCCGTTCTGCACTCCCTGGTCCGCATCGTGGTTCGTGATGTTGAACACATCGGCGGCGGTTTCCAATCGACCGCGCGGCAGGCCGAACGTCCGGCCGACGCGCAGGTTCCACATCTGCATCGCCTTCAACTGAAACTGACCGTCCGCGCGCGTCGCGTACGCGAAACGAATCGGCGTGGCGAGAGGGTTGGAGACGACGCGCCCGTTGGTGAGCGCGACCGTCGGCGGTCCAAATGCGGGATCCGGCGCCGGCAACTGCATCAGGATCGGACCGGTCCAGGGGCCGCTCTGAAATGTGTACGTCGTCGCCACCTGCACGTCCCACGGTAGTTCGTACGTCACGCCGGCGTGCACAACGTGCGTGGCCCACGTGCCGGGGAAGAACTGCGAATAGCTGTTGCCGTCCGCGCACGACGCGGTGCAGCCGTACACGTAGCCGATCCCGTTCTCGCTTGTGAACGCGTTCGGCTGGATGAACGCCGCCGGATCGTTGGGCTGCCAGGTGCCCGCTAAGTGATCCCACTGCCGCGTGTAGCTGCCGATCAGTTGCAGTCGATTCGTCCGCGTCGACGCGTCGAGCTGCAGGGCGCTCATCACCGGCCAATTCCACGTGTTCTCCGTCAGCGAGTAGATCTGATTCTGTGCCGGATCCTTGTAGCCGATAAACAGGTTGCCGTTGTAGATCCCGTTGGTTTCGACCGCTGCCGGCCGATTGCGGTACTCGCGACGAATCGCGCTGATCTCGACCACCGTCTGCCGCGGGAGTTCCCGCTGGTAGGCAACGATCAGCTCGTTCATGCTCGGCTGATGGTAGTGGTCCAGATCGATGACGATGTTGGTGGACCGCGTCGTCGCCGGCGGCGTGACGAACGACACGGGGAACGATCCGTCGAGCTTCGGATCGTATAGGTCGACGAACCCCGAACGGTTCGTGCCAGCGGTCGTTTCGTTCAGAGACAGGTTGTCGAACACGCGTCCCCAGCTCGCGCGTAGGACGTTCTTCGCATCGGCGGTCAGCGCGTAGTTGACGCCGATCCGCGGTCCGACCTCCGTGCTCTGCTGGGTGACGACGTTGAAAATCTGGTCGGTTCGCTTCACAAAATCCACGCGCAGGCCGGGCGTGATCGTCAGCCGGGTGGACGGGCGCCACCCGTCCTGCACGTACACCGCTCGGTCATGAGAGTCGACATTCAGCGACGTCAACTGTGCGACCGAGAAAATCTGCTGGTGGAACGGCACGTAGCCGCCGGCCGGATTCTGCGGATCCCGGAGCACGTCGTCGACCAGCTGGCGGCCGTTGTTGTTGTACTGGGTGTCCTGCTGGTTGTGGCGCTGCTGCAGATACATACCGGCCCCGAATTCGTGCGATCCGGCCCAGCCGCTCTTGTAGTACGTCGCATCGGCCGTCGTCGTCCACATGTGCACCGGGTAGTTCGTACCGCCGAACGGGGACGCGGTCACCACGCCGAGCAGGCCGACGCCGACGAGGCGTCCACCCGATGATTGCGTCGACTGGTACACATTCACGCCGCTCAGATCGGTCTGCAAATTCTTCGTCTTCTGGCCCTTGCCGTTGTAGCCGACGGAGATGCGCGTCAGCAGCGCATCGCTCCACGTCGACGTCCAGCGCGCATAGCCGCCGGGTCCGCCGACGAGGGTGTTGCGGAACAGCCCCGCCTCGTTCGACTGGACGCCGCCGAGCGTCGTCGCGTCGCGGCTGTACGAGCCCATCACTTGTTGCCGCCTCGACGTTTGCCACGTGCCCTTGACGAAGGCAATCTGGTTGTCCCAGTCGTTGTCGAGCGGCGTGTAGCCGGGCTGCAGCGCGCGCAGGTACGACGTCTGTTGCGCCGACTGCGGGTTCCCGGTCGCGTTGCGCGCGATGCGCGAGCTGGCAAAGAACCACGCCTCACCGCGGGCAATCGGCCCGCCCAGCGCGAAGTCGCCCTGGTGTGTCGCCACCGTCAGGCTCTGCCCCCCGGGCGTGTTGTCGGCGTTCCAGTCTTTCGGCTCGTACTGGAATCCGGCCGCGCCGCTGAAGCGATCGGTCCCCGACTGCGTCGCCGCCGTCAGCACCGCGCCCAGGCCGAGCGGCGTCGACGCGTCGACGCCACCGGTCTTCACCTGGATGTCGCTGAACGCGTCGCGGCCGTACTGCGAGTAGATCGTCGACCCTTGCAGCACGGACGTCGCGTCGGCGCCGTCGATCAGGGCGACGCCGGAGGGATGCCACGTCCCGAACAGCGTGTAGGCTTGATACCGCGCCTGGCTCGTCGTGACGCCGGGCACGAGCAGCAGCGCGTCGGCCCACGTGCGGAGCGCGGACAGCGGGAGGGCGCGCTGGAGATCGCCGCTGATGTTGATCCCTTCGGCCGCGGTCTTCGATTCGAGCAACGGGCTGTCGCCGCGAACGTCGACGGTCTCGCTGACCTCGCCGACCGTCGTCGCCAGGTCGAGCGTCAGGTTCAGGCCTTCGCGGACGACGACGCCCTCGCGAACGAGTTTCGCGAATCCGGACAGTTCGCCCGTGACTGCGTAGTCACCCGGCGGAAGGTCGAGGATCCGGTATGACCCATCGGCAGACGTCATCACCCTTCGAGTGACCGCCGACGGCGCGGCGGCGACGAGAGCAACACCCGGGAGCGCAGCGCCCTGTTCGTCGGTCACGACGCCACTAATGGATCCGCCGAGGACCGACTCGCGGCCGCCGGTCTTTCGAGGATGCCGATGACAGCCAGGACAACCGCTATCAGAAGAGAAGCTCTACCACACCGTCGAATCGCACTCTTAACAGCGTGGCGACATGGATCGAGGCCGTTCGGGACGCGCCCTCTTGGAACAACTAGCCACATACTCACGACGTCACCTCAGACAGCTGGCATCCGTGCCGTTGGCACGACGCCGCGCGTCACCGTGATCAGCGATCTTCTTGAATCCAGCCTTTTCGACGTCGATGTGATAAGTGCGGCGCGAGACTGGTCAGGTAGTACTCGCCGGAGTCGCTGGTCGTTGTCTCACGCCGAACGGTCGTGCAGGCGCTGATGGCGGCGACGGTCGCGTCGACGATCACCGCGTTCGAGGTGTCGGTCACACGACCGGTCAGCGAGGCGTTCGGGGATTCGGCGCGCGCAACGGTACCGTGGGAGCGAGGCAGAAGAGCGGTGAGGACGGACGCTCCGCGCATGATCCAATCACTCGAGGACCGCATAGTGTGTCACCGATTCTGAATCGCGACGAAGCCCCAAAAGAGTCGAGGCCGTAACTCTTCTGAGTCTGACGACGGTGGGCACAAGTCGCTGGGGATCAATTATTTCCCCGGTTACCTCAGTCATCGAGCCGTGGGTGGCCATCGTAAGCGCAGACCAGCTTGGAGACGATGTTCTGAACGCGTCCCTTGAGCGTCTCTTTCGGTGCCGACAGGCGGTCGCGCCGGAGTCCGCTCAGGCGGTCTTCCACGTCCTCCGCAACGACTGTCGGCAGATCAGCCACATCAGTCTGAGGCGACGGAGAACCGGGAGGTCAATGACGGCCGGTGGACCGTTCCCCATCGACCTC